>JBAMMA010000020.1:0-73187 GCA_039794005.1 Thermoplasmata archaeon | reverse complement strand
AATCTTAAAACCGGCGAATATACGATTCAAAATCTTCAATAAATATTTTTTTAAATAAAGTCTTAATAGTTAATTTTATAAATTTTTTTGTTATAACCATAAATTAGCCCCGTGGTGTAGTGGCCAAGCATGCGGGACTTTGGATCCTGCGACGGCAGTTCGAATCTGCCCGGGGCTGTTAAATATGTGATTAGATATGGATGAATTTGAAGTATCCCCATGGGATGTTTCTGGAAAGATAGATTACGAAAAATTGATTGAAAAATTTGGTACTCAAAAATTGACCAACGATTTATTGAACGATTTAAAAAATTTATCTGGAGATTTGCATCTCTTTTTCAGAAGAAATGTATTTTTTTCACACAGGGATTTTGACAAGATTATAGAAGATATAAAAAATGGTAGAACATTTTTCATTTATACTGGTAGAGGACCATCAGGTCCAATGCATATTGGACATCTTCTTCCATTTATTTTGACGAAATGGTTTCAAGACAAATTCAATGTAAACGTCTATATAGAAATCACAGATGATGAAAAATATCTTCATTCAGATACCCTCGATTTAAAGGATACAAAAAAATATGCAATTGAAAATACATTGGATATAATATCATTGGGATTTGATGAGGATAAAACATTTGTATTTTTTGATACCGAATACATTAAAAACATGTATAAATTAGCGTTAAGGATAGCCAAGAAGATTAATTTTTCAACTGTAAAAGCTGTTTTTGGATTTAAGGAGAGTACAAATATAGGAATGATTTTTTATCCAACATTGCAATTGGTACCTACCTTTTTTGAAAACAACAGATGTTTAATTCCAGAGGCAATTGATCAGGATCCATATTGGAGGATTCAAAGAGATATCGCAGATTCAATAGGAAAATATAAAGCTTCGGTAATACACAGCAAGTTTTTGCCTCCATTATCGGGAATTGAGGGAAAAATGAGTTCGTCAATTCCAGAGACCGCAATCTATTTAAATGATTCACCGGAAATTGTAAAAAAGAAAATAATGAAATATGCATTTTCTGGAGGACAACCAACCATTGAAGAGCATAGGAAATACGGTGGAAATCCAGATATTGATGTATCCTTTCAATGGCTATACATGATGTTTGAAGAGGATGATGATAGGATCAAAGAGATTGAAATTTCTTACAGAAAGGGTGAATTGTTGACTGGAGAATTAAAAAATATTTTGATTGAAAAAATTAACGAATTTTTAATTGATTTTAGGGAAAAAAGGGAAAAATATAAGGACAGGTTGGAAAAATATTTATATGATGGTAAACTTGCTAATAAAATGTGGAATACAATTTATGATAATGTAAAATAACAGTAAACATGAAAATATATTTTGAAAAATATGGATGCAGCCTCAATCAGGCCGAAACCGTTGAAATATTAGAAAATTATTTAGATAGAGGATATACTTTAACAGAATATCCGGAAGATGCCGATAGAATTCTCATTGGGACATGTGTTGTAATACAGCACACTGAAAATCACATGGTAAAGAGGGTGGAGGAATTAAGCAGGTATAACAAGCCTGTTATAGTTTATGGTTGTTTGCCTACTGTAAGGGAGGATAGAATTAAAAATATAAAAAATGTTTATCCATTAAAGATCGGAGAAAAAAATACAATCGATTTTGAATTAAATCCAAATCACAACATATACAATATAGAGAGCACATATACAATACCTATAGCCCAGGGATGCAATGGATATTGTACTTATTGCATCTCAAGATTATCGAGGGGTTATATAAAAAGTAAAGAGATTGATTATATTCTTGAAAGGGTAAAAATTGCCATTTCAAGAGGTTTTAAAGAAATTAGGATAAGTGCATTGGATGCGGCAGCTTATGGAATCGATATAAATTCAAATTTAGCATTATTATTAAATAAAATAAATGAAATTGATGGAGATTTTATGATCAGGGTTGGAATGATGGAACCTTCTAATTTATTGAGAATTAAGGATGAATTATTAAAATCATTTTTAATAAACAAAAAAACATTCAAGTTTTTCCATATTCCAATTCAAAGCGGGAGTGAAAGGGTTTTAAAATTAATGAACAGAAAATATAATATACAAGATATTAAAAATTTAATAGATGAAATTAGATCAAAATTTGAAAATTATACTTTTTCTACAGATATAATAACGGGTTTTCCTGGTGAGGATGATGAATCATTTGAAGAAACCGTAAGACTGGTCGAATATGTAAAGCCTGACATTTTAAACATAACGAGATATTCTCCAAGGCCAAATACCCCTGCATATAGATTGAAAATGCCAAGATCTATAGATTCAAAAAACAGGTCTTCATATTTGACCGATTTGCATAGGGATATAAGTTTAAAGAGGAATGAAATTTTGGTCGGAAAAGAATTTCAAGTATTAGTTACAGAAAAGGGTAAGGAAGGTTATTTGGCAAGGACACCCTTCTATCGTCCAGTAATTTTGAATGAGGCTAAGATTGGTGCCTGGTATAATGTATATGTTAAGGACACAACACCATATTATTTAATTGGCCAAATAATAAAATGAAAACTAAAAATAGATAAAGATATATAATATCACTGATGACAAGATTAAGAATAATAAACGATAACAAGGAATTCACGGTGAAAGGAAATAGAAAGATAATAGAAATATTAAGAGAGCTTTCGTTGAATCCTGATGCATATATTATTTTAATAGATGGGAAACCTGTGCCTGAGGATGAATATGTTGAAGATTCCAGATATATAGAATTGTTGAGGGTCTTTTCAGGAGGATGAATCAATTTTTATATATTTAATTTTTAATTGGATAATATATGAGGAATAAACAATTATATTTATTTATTTTATTGTTTGCATTTTTTTCGATATCTTCATTATCTTTATCCGAGACATTATCAACTAGCTACTTACAAAATAATGCGAATGCAGCTGAACCAATGACGATATTAGGAATTTATGTTCATGGATTTTTTCTTACATTTGCGGTTGGTTTGCCATACCTTGTTCTGACATACGAATTTTTGGGGATTAGAAAAAGCGATAAAACATACTTGAATGCGGCGAAAACTCTTAGCCTTGTCTGGGGAATATCATTTGGTATAGGGGCAGCAACAGGAACACTGGTGGAGTTTGGACTTGTTCAAGTATGGTCAGGTACACTTCTTGCTATAGCCACATTTTTCTTTGCTCCACTAACTTTAGAACTTTATGCCTTTATGCTGGAGATTGTTTTTGTGGTTGTATACCTATTTACATGGGATATTAATAGACCATCATATTGGCATTTTATTTTGGGAATAATATTGGCATTTGGTTCAAACTTATCGGCTTACATGATTTTGGCAGTAAATGCATTCATGAACGTCCCCTGGGGAACAGGGAATTTGGTTAGCCAGATTTTACCCTGGTCTCCAACCTATGGACCAAATTACGTGAATACAAATGCACTGTTATCGTTATATGAATATTTAAATAAATACCACACATTGTCTCTGGCATCTTCAGGTTTATTTTTATCAACTGGAACCATACTGTATAATCAATGGGTTGTTCTTTATAATCCAGATCTTTATGCTACCTTTTTCCACACTGTCCTGGCAACAATAGTAATATCATCATTTGAGGCTAGCGCTTTCCTGGGTCTGGACATGATTAGAAATAGGGATTTCTCAGGATATAGGAAAAAGTTGATAAGGGTATCCTTCGGAGTTGGTGCAATAGCCTCAATATTAATTCCAATATCAGGAGATTATATGGGAAGAATTGTTTATCAATTTCAATACTTAAAATTCCTGGCATTAGAGGGTTTTGGCCCAAATGGTGGTAAAGATCCAATAATGGGTATGTTGCTATATGGAAATCCAAATTATTATTTTAAAGGATATAATTATCTTTTGAGTTTAGCCAAGAATTCTTTGGATCCAACAAATGCAATAAATTCCATTTTATACATTGAAAATCAATTCCAACCATGGGCATTTTACGTTTATTGGTCCATGGTAATATCAGGGATTATATTATTCATTTTTGCTATAATATATTTTGGATTTTATATAAAATGGATAGAAAGTATAATAAAAATGATTTTTAGAATGGATATTACTCAATTTATATCCTATGCCTCTTTAATAGCCCCAATATTGGGAATAATAGCGGCATCATCTGGATGGGCAGTTAGAGAAGCGGGTAGACATCCCTGGGTTATTTATGGTTTAATTCAATACTGGCAAGTAATAACTCCGGATCCAATAACTCCATGGTTATCCATATTGATAATCATGGTAGAACTGATAGTATTAATATTGGGTTCCTGGGCTATATTATATGTTATCAGGAGACGTGATAAAAATGACTGATGTATTTGATGCATTTGTATTATTGGGTTATGCCGTGATTACGCATCTTTTATTGGTCAACTTCATACTTGGATTATCGATAATAATTCCTTTAATGGAATATTATTATTATAAAAAGAATGACCAGGATGGTAAAAGGATTCTTAAAAACGTGTTTAAATTCATGATATTGTCAGACCTATTTGCGGGGGTTTGGGCTACATGGATTACAGTCTTTCTTGGAGGATTCTGGCCATCAGTGACATATATTGCAACAACAGATTTGTTTGCATCATTGGTAATAGCATTAATTGGAATTCTTATAGCATTGCCAAGCATAGGAATATATTGGTTTACATGGGATAAAATTTCTGAGAAATTACATGTTTTAATAGGTCTGTTTATGGCAATTGGAGCAATCATGGTAGCATCAGGTTTTAATATGATCTTTGCATTTATAGACGATCCTGTTGGCCTTGGATCCCCAAATTCCGTTTACAAACAAAATTCCTATTTTTCAATATATTCAAATCCATTGTATCCAGATCTTACACTTCACAGGATATTTGGAGCATTAACTTTAGTATCATTAACATTTGCAGGAGCATACATTTATTCCTATTTAAAAAATAGGAACGAATTAAGTAAAAGGACTGCAATAATATTCATTAAGATAGCAATGATATCACTGCCCATAGAGGTATTATTAGGATTTATTTATTCACTAGAATTAATATCAAATACTCAATACATTGCAAATCAAATATTCTGGCCCTTATTAAACACATCACATTATAATGCTTTATCATTTTTATTCATTATTTTCATAATTTTCATCTTTTTCATGTGGTATATTTTGTATTATCTCTATTTTTCAATAGATAAAGAAAATATCAATAAAATCATACCATTAACATTATCTTCATTGGCCATTATTACATTCATTTTAGGTGAATTCTTAAATGATTATTCAAGATATCCTTACTTTGTTGTAACCGGAAATACCGGTATAAATGCATCTCAATTTATAAATAACCTAACATATTTAACCAATATTTGGTACATAATGTCATATACAGTATCTTTGATATTATTAATAATATATATCTGGCTCATAAACAGAGTGATTATTAAAAATAAAAACATAGAAACATGATTTTTTTATTTATTTTTTATTTTATTTAATAGATTAATTAAACATTAAGATCAAAGTAAATTTTTAATATTGTTTTTCAATATTCTATTTGCGGGGTCGTAGCTTAGCCAGGTGGAGCGGCGGGCTCATAACCCGTTGGTCGTCGGTTCGAATCCGACCGGCCCCATGTATTTTTAATAAACTGTTTTCTTATGATCATAAAACATTTTATTTTTTTAACTAATAATAATTTAAATTAAAAAATAATATTTTTTAAATTTTTTTATATTATCATATCTATTAAATATGTGGGTACTAATATCTCCTTGGGATCATCATCCAATTTTTTAAGTTTATTAAAATATCCTAATTTTATCAATAAATCTTCAATATATTTCGTCACATCCGTTTCATCATTCCCCAATAAAAATTTGACCCTTGGGATATTGAATTCATTATTTTCCAGGCTCAAATTTATAATTTTCCTCAATAATAATCTTTCTAAATACGATAAATTACCTCTATTTTTTTCATTGATAATTTCTAAAACTCTTTGACCTTTTATAAACTCTATGATTTCGTTCTCTAACTGTTTAATTACATTGTTAATTTTCTCTTTACCCGTATCTAAAGTATTTCTTTTCGCAATGTTTATCTTTTTTAAAATGATTGGTTTGATTTCAGAATTGAATATTTTTAATAAATTTTCCGTTTCAATGCTTATTACATCACCATATCTTATTTTTAAATTATTTTCAATGTAATTTAAATATTCATCTATTTCCAATTTTTTTTCTTTATCTTTAGTTGGTAATGATGCAAACTGATAAAGGAAATCTAATGTTATATAGTCATCTGCGAATTTATTTAAAATTTTTGAAATTTCAGAACCGGTTTTTATTTGATTTAAATTTTCAGAACATTCTCTGACATTTAATGATTTAATTATTTCATTTAAATCTTCCTTTTTTATTTCATAATTATTTTTCAATTTGTCCAAAAAATAAAACAGATTATTTTCATTGGTAACGTTAAACCATGGATTAAGTCCAAAGTTTATTGGTGATGAGTTTTCAACCCCTCCTTTATACTGGCTTCCGTCCTTGAAAAATAACCATGAACTAACAATTTTATAAATTGGATTGTCTTTTTTGTAAGATAAATCTTGAGATGGTAAAAATGGCAAATTATTTAATATATTTTCATTTTTTTTATGTAGATTTTCTAGAAACTTCACGAAGTTAGATCTTTCTAATCTACATTGTAAAAATAGATTTCCTGAATAACCTTCTTTAATTTCTATGACATTACCATTTATATCTATGGCTTTCCATACCCCATTAGTAGATCCGTATATATCCCCCTGATAATTTTTCATCTCTATAATTAAGAAATTCTGAAAATTTTTTATTATTAAAATGTCTATTTGAGTACCTGTTTCCGGTAAATGAAAATTAAAAATAACGTATACAAAATCATTATCATTTTTATATTTTCTTTCCAAAATATTTTTTATACTCTTAAATTGATCCAATTCATTTCCTGAAAATTCTGATCCGCAGAAATATTTCACCACCATAATTTATTTTTATATATGAATGATTAGATAAACTTTAAGAATTAATAGGAAAATTTTTTATAGTATTTAATTAATTTTAAACTATGAAAGTTTTAAAGGTAAAAGATGCGATGTCTGATAATTTTATTGAATTGGATGCTAATGCCAGCGTAAAAGATGCCATAAATAAAATGATTGAGAATCAGAAATATACGGTAATTGTTGATGAGGGAGGAGTCCCTGCTGGAATTATTACCGAAAGAGATTTTGTAACTAAGGTTCTATTTAAACAGAGGGATATAGAAAAAACATCTTTAAAGGAAGTGATGAATTCCCCTATAATTTTTGTTTTAGAAGAAGATTTACTGGATTATGCGGCCAAGTTGATGTCTGAGAAGAAAATCAGAAAATTGCCAGTGTTAAGGGATGGTAAAATAATTGGTATATTAACGGAAAATGATATCATTAAACTTGCTCCTCTGTTAATTTTAGAGGCTGGAAAAACATTTGTAGACTGGAAAAAAGAAATAGTTAGCTGGCTTACTTCCGGTACAGAAAAAACTGATGATCTTCTTGACCTGCAATGGGATGTAAAAATTTATAAAAATGAAATAGTAGCAGAACATCCAAAAGTACCTTTCATTCTTCATATAATAATTAATCAATATACATTAAGATTAGAAGTTTACACTGGAATAGAAACTGCACTTTTAGATGTAGTTCAAAGATTAGATATATCAAGAAAATTATTGTTCTTAAACGACAGAATTACATTGGCCAAATTCACTATTAGGGGTATAAATGAAGAAATAATATTAACAAGCGAATTAGATTTAATATCATTTAGTAAGGAAGAATTATCCGATTCATTGTCAGGAATGGTAACTGCAATGTTCATGATGGTTAGAGAACTCAAAATAGAGGAGGAATTCAATAAACAGTTGGCAATGAGGGTAATAATGATGGTAAGAGATAGAATGTCTAAAGGGGAAACGAAGGATGACATAATTAACTTCCTCATAAACAAGGTTGGTATGGATCGTGAAAATGCAGAAAAATTATATGATGAAATAATACAGCAGGAAAAGGGAACAGATACCTCAGCATATCTGTAAATTTTTTAGGTTTTTAATTTTATATATATCGGGAAACTAAATTCATATGTCCCGTTAACAGAATATACTGAAATATTTGCATTTACATAACCCTCTTTCATTCCTCCCTGAGCATATGGCAAATAGACTGAAGCATAAAATGTATATCCATTTGTTCCAGTAACAGGTAACATAGGTGTATTATTCACAAAAATCTGAGGTATGGACAGATAAACATATCCGTTAATTTTTTGATTAAATGTGGCATAAAATGTAACATTATTTAATCCCACTTGTTGTGGATGTGCTTCGATGGTTGCATTGAACATAGGAAATACGTAAAGGTTAAAGGTTGCTATTAATACCATTTGTTCCTGTATGTTGATTATTTCAGGAATCCAGATGAATCCACCAAATACAAAATCTTGAACGGGTTGTAAAATTATTAAATAGATCATGTATAAAACATAAACATTTATCTGATACGTAGTTTCATTGTATCCTGCATATGAAGGAATAAATTGATACTGGGTTCCTGTGAAATTCAGCGGTGCCCCACCTAAGAACCATTCTATTCCCAGAGTTTCCCATCCTGGTACTTCTATGACAGCACCCCAAGAAATTTGTGACAGTTCAATCATTAAATCGGCAATGTTTGGACCCGGAATGGTTAAAATTTCTAATGTTGGATATGATGCATTATAACCGGCTTCAACAATGCCAGACGGGTCCGAAGAATTTATAAATATGTTTTTATTAATATGAAAATTAAAATTATTATTTAAACTTACACTAAATTTTAGTGATGGAATTATGTTTATTGAACTATTCTGCTGTACAACTATGACCTTTGTACTATATATCGTCTTCGGTCCAACATATCCAGATGTGCTTCCTCCTGGTTGAGGCACAGTAGAGTTTTGTGGCATTCCATTTCCCGGTGATGTTTGATTTGTAGAATTCTGTGGGGCGGATTGACTGTATCCTTCAAATTCTGCAATCATATTCCATAAATCTGGTTGCGGGAAGCCTCCAGGTTGTGATAAAGACCAAACGGATAAACCTTTAATGTTATTCTGCTCTGTATAATTAATTCTTTCTTGCAATTCCTGATCTGTGAAAGGCCGATTTGTGTTTGGGTTTGTTGTTGATAATATTATAACTATTTGATTCAAGGACAGATATTGGCCAGTGGCAGAAACAATAGAATTAACTGCACTTTGAAAGCTTGCCGGTCCAGAATAATGGCCTTCATAAGCCATTATTTCAACATAATCCACCATGATTTTTTCATCTGGATGGTAGAAATAATAGTAAAGATTAGATATTGGATTTCGATTATATGCAGGATCAATTGCTACCATAAGTTTTAATCCATATTGATGTAAAGCATTTGCAAATTCATTTAAAAAGTCTATAAATTTCTGTGAATCCTGTATTGTGAAATCTCCATTACTAGGTGGTTCAAAATCTATTGAATATCCAGCATATCCATTTTGCTGGGCATACATTATAGCAGAATTTATAAATTGTTTCTGAACATTTGGATTATTTAACAAGGCCATTGTTTTTGATATCTTATAACTATTTACGATCATTGGGTATGCTGGAATTCCAAGGCTTTTTAATACTTTAGTGACTCCACTATCTCCCCAATATACTAAGCTTCCATCATTGCCGAGTCCAAATGCCTCATATTGTAATCCTTCAATAATTTTAGCATGTTTCTGCAGATCTTCAGGATATCCAACATAATCTGGATAAAGATATGGTATAAAGAAACCTGAATATGTTGATACTGTGGTATTATTTTGTATTGGATGAGGTATTGAAGGTGGTGTATAATTTTGATAATTATAAATTATGTTTCCAGTGGGACCATATACATTTGTTGCATTAAAACTATCATATACCGTTAAATTTACAATATAAATTCCAGCGCTGGAAGGGTACAACAATGTTGATTTATTATACGGGGCTGTAAGCCAGTAACCTGGACCGGTTACGTTCCAATAATAATGATATGGAGGATCCCCACCATAAACATCCGCAATTAAATTAATAGGTGTTCCTACACTAACATTCACGGGTGTAAATGATGAAAGAGAGAGAGGTTTAGAAATCATTACATTTGTTATCTTTGAATACCATATTACATTATGATTATTTAGGTTTATAAATCCGACAAATACCTGTGTACTGTTTGATAATTGAATGGATATTGAATCCATCTGTGAATTATAAGTAAAATTTTGACCATAATTCCAATACATATCGTGTATGAATTCAGATAATAAATGTGTTTTATAAATTACCTGATTTTTTTCAACTATTAGAATTTCAAATTCAGTATTCATTGTAGATATACTGCTTCCATATTCATTTTTAACGATTAATTTAAAATACCCGGATTGAGTGCCTGAGGGAAATATCATATTAACCGAAAAATATGATTGTTTAGAAGGGGCAAAATTATTTATATTGTTTACTACATATATAAAAGTGGCTGAAAATAATACAATTGTTATAATAACAACTAATAATACCCCCGGTATGGATGATATCCCTTTTTCCTTATTCAACATAATAATAAATAAGCCACTTCCTGATATATAAATTTTTTTGAATGTTTTTTAATTTGATTAAATTTATTATTAGATAATTTTTTATCTCTAATATGAAGGAAAAAAAGGAAAATTTTAATGAATGGTATAATGAGGTAATAGAAGAGGCTAAGTTGATTGATAAGAGATATCCCGTAAAGGGAATGAATGTATGGCTTCCTTATGGATGGGCTATTGCCAAAAAAATGGATGAAGTTTTGAGGACATTAATGTTCGAAACAGGTCACGAAGAAGTATATTTCCCATTGTTGATTCCTAGTGATCAATTTGCAAAAGAGTCTGAACATATAAGAGGTTTTGGAGGAGAAGTCTTTTGGGTAGAAAGGGGCGGAAATGAAAAGCTGGATATCCCACTGATTTTAAGGCCAACGAGCGAGACATCAATGTATCCAATGTTTTCACTGTGGATAAGAACACATGGAGATCTGCCACTGAAGGTATTCCAAATTGTAAATGTTTTTAGGTATGAGACCAAACAAACCAGAGCATTTTTAAGGGTTAGGGAGATTCACTTTTTCGAAGCTCACACATGCCATGAAAGTCAGGAGGATTCAGAAAAGCAGATAAATGAAGATATTAATATTTGGGAAAAATTCTGTCAAAAAATGGCATTACCATACATTTTGAATAAAAGACCTGACTGGGACAAATTTGCCGGTGCGGATTATACCATTGCAGCCGATACCATTATGCCCTCAGGAAGACCATTACAAATCGGAACAATGCACAGCTATGGTCAAAATTTTTCCAGGGCATATGAAATTATGTTTACAAAAGAAGACGGTTCAAGAGATTATGTTTATCAGACAACCTTTGGAATTAGCGAAAGGATAATAGGTGCAATTGTTGGCATACATGGAGATGACAGGGGTTTAATATTGCCACCAGAGATAGCGCCATATCAAATTGTAATTGTACCCATAATCTCCGGGGATAAAGAAATGATAATTAATGAATCAAGAAAATTATATGATGAAGTTAAAAATGAATTTAGGGTAAAACTCGATGACAGGGATGATTATACCCCAGGATACAAATTTTATGACTGGGAATTGAAGGGTGTTCCGTTAAGAATAGAATTAGGACCCAGGGATATTAAAAACAATGTCATCACCGTGGCCAGAAGGGATACCTTTGAAAGGATCACGATACAAAGAAGTGAAATGTTACCAAGATTAAAAGAAATATTAAATGATATACAGAGAAATCTAAGGGAAAGAGCATACAAAAACATGTATTCAAAAATAAAAGAGGCTAAATCGATTGATGATATAAAGTCTGATGAAGATGTTAATTTAATTCACTGGTGTGGTTCAAAGGCGTGCGCAGATATCATTGATCAAGAATCTGGCAAAAAGGTATTGGGAATACCATTAAACATTGAAAAGAAGAATGGAAAATGTCTAATCTGTGGAAAGGAAACTGATAATTTGTGCTATATTGGAAAACCCTACTGAATACTCATTTCCTTTTCATTTAATCTTGACAGTAAAAGCCCCAATATTCCAAAGACTATGATCACAGAAACAAATGAAAATAATCCAACATCTGTCCATGCATTATAATATAAACCCCAACCTACATAGAACATTAATGCTAGAGTAATCAACATCAATGAAAACATTCCCAAGAGTGTATTTTTAAACATCGATTTCTTTTAAGGATTAAATAGATAAAAACATTTTGGTAAATTTAGGGGAATGCTGTTACATTTTCATAAATCATGTATATGGCCACAATTATAATTATGATTGCAAATATCTTTGTCAACAACATCCTCGGTACTCTATGAGCAAAATGTGCACCGATCCATCCACCAAATATTCCTCCTGAAATATATAAAATTGTAATAAATATATTTATTTTACCGCTTAATGAATATCTTATTGCAGTTGTAATTCCGAAGGTTCCGACACTTAAAAGTGATGTGCCAATTGCATTTAATATATTTAATCCAGCCCCATACATTAAGCTCGGCACAATCATAAATCCGCCACCAATCCCAAAATATCCAGATGCAAATCCGACCAAAAAAGCATATAAAATCAACAAATAGTAATTAGGTTTTTTGTTTATTTTTTCATTAACGTTGCTGGGGCATTTTTTTCTGTACATGTTAATAGCTATAATAATCATCACAATTGCAAATAAAAATAACAACTTTTTTCCTGGAGTTATAAGACCCAGTTGTGCTCCCAATAATACTCCAAAAACTCCAAAGATGCTAAATATTATTCCCGGTTTGAATTTCACATTATTTTTTCTTGCATGTGGAATTAGATTAAGATATGCATTTATTCCAACTGCGAGAGCAGTTGTACCAATAACTGTGTGTGGATGATTATAACCAACCAAATAAATCAACAACGGTATTGCCAGTATTGATCCTCCACCGCCGATTAATCCAAGCGAAAATCCAACTATTAAACCGGAAATTATGGAAAGTATGATTTGTATTAATGAAAGATCGAACATTCAGAATGTCACCGGTATATATCCTTCGGAAATTCTCTCTGCGGCTTCAATTGCTCCTCCCACAAATTCAATACCCTCAAATATATCATCTTTTGAAAGACCTTCGCTGTTTATACTGTTAATGCATGCTTTGATTTTAATACCTGATTCCTGTAAATTTTTTATATTATTGATAAAGGTTTGAGAAAAGGCATGCCTTTTATTTATAATCTGAACTCCCGGACCAATAAAGAGTATTTCAACATAATTGTTATTCTTTCTGGCATTAATGCTAAAATTAAAAGCAACATTTACCCTATTTATATTTTCCTTTCCGGTAATAACTATAGTTAGAATCTTAGCCATCTTTACCACCTTTAATTTATAAATCCTGTATATTGTATAATAAAATTTAAAATTAACGAAATTCTTTATTTTTTAAATAATAATTTTCTAATATCTTTTCAACATTTGTATATTCTTTTTCATAAATCTTTTTGGCTTGTTCATATAATTTGATTGAAATGTTTTTTAATTCATCCCTCTTTCTATCTAATTCAACAATTTTATCTGGAAAATTTTCTATTTTTTCTATATAGAAGAGTGATTTTGTATCATCATCAAAGCCTCTTGCACCGATTTCTGTGGTTAAAACTGGTATTCCATGAAAAATGTAATCTACCATCTTCAGGTTTCTACCAGAACCCCCTTCAACTGGGTTTATTGCCAAGAATGAATTATTCATAACATAATCTTTTTCCTTTTCATTTAACAATCCATGATAAATTATATTCTTCCTTTTTGGCCTACCGGGATAATCTTTTAAATTTCCAATTATATGAAATTTGAAATCCTTTAATATTTCTGCAAATCTTGAAATATTGTTTAATGCTTTTATGTTTTCATCGTATATAGAACCGATGAATATTATATCTTTATTATTTAATCCATTCCATTTATAATCAGGTAAATTTAAAACGTGTTTTACCGTAATTACATTTTCATTTTTGTATAATTCTTTTAATAATTTTGTATCATTTTCCGAAAAGGATAAAATTAAATTTGATCTTTTTACCAATGACTTTTCAATCTCATATGCCTTATCCCTGAATTTATTATTTTTTCTTAATTCATATTCAACATTGTGTGCGTCGTAAACTACAAATTTATTTTCAATGAAATCCTCTGTCAATGGAAATAACCATGGACCTTCATAAATAATGATATCAGAATTTTTAATATTCTCTCTTATATTTTTTATTATTTTTTTAGAAATAAATTTACCTTCAGACAAATATATTTCAAACCCCCTATTTTTTTTAACAAATGAATAAATCATCAATAAAATAGCCCTGTATTGAATTACATTATCTTGAATTATATTTTTTATTGTTGGGCCACCAATGGAAATTATTGTTCTATTATTATTTTTTATTAATGAATGTACTCTCAAACTATATGCAGAAATGTATTCAGGTATTATTAAACCATGTGCTAATTGTAATATTTTCATGACAATTTTATTAATTTATAATTAAATTATAAATTTTTCATTCCCTTTAAAAATTGACAATTCTTCCTTTAAATCTTTAATAACATTTGGATGTTCAGATACATCCGCATTTTTTCCATGGAAGGTGAATTCTTCAATTTGTCCATTTTCACCATTTATTACCAATTTAAAACCATTCTTGAATACTGCCTTCCTTTTGGGGAAGTATTCCCTTATTTTATGATCAATATTATCAACTTTTTTAATAATCCCTTCATTCATCAGCCTCTTTAAATTATGTACTGGGCCAAACATTTCTGAGAATACTACCTCCTCGGTCAAACTATCCTCGTAGTTATTTTCTATTACCATTTCAATCAATTTTTTGATATTGACTAATGTTTGATAACCGGATTTTCTTTTTATCTTATAATTTTTAGGAAATTTAACTATTAGGGGAATATTTATAATTTCATCGTATAAGAAATTACCATGTCCGTAAAATTGTATTTTTCTTTTTTCTTTAAATGCTTGACCATGATCTGAAGTGATTATGATTAAAGAATCATCATAGATCTTTTTCTTTTTCAAAAAATTTATTAATCTTCCGATTTCATAATCAACATTTTTCAAGGATTTTTTATATCCCTCTTTAACTTCATTGATCTTTTTTTCATTTATAATATCAAATCCAAAAAGATCATTATACTTTATCTTTCTATCGTCTACATCCAATTCCCATCTTGAACTTGGTTCATGAACCTCCATGAAATTTATAAACATAAATAAGGGTTCATTAAAACTGCTGTTTATTATATGATCAACAATCACATCTGAGGCTTTGTAAAAAGGATAATCGTATTCTTTCTTCTTTTTCAACATCCATTTGAACGTGTGATAATAATGCAAAAATTCATCAAATTTTCCATGTGAAATTAAATATTTTGTTGCCTCTATCCTATTTTTTCCATATTTTTTATATTCCATTACATCTTCCATTTCCCTCTCAGATAAATATTCAGATGAATAAAATGTGAATGATGAATAGTAATTGTCAAATCTTGATCCCGGTGATAGCCATGGATTTGTGGAATATCCTATATTATTGTAACCTTTTTTATATAGATATTCTAAAATGTTATCCCCATTATATTCTAACAGTTTTTTAAATATTATTTCATCACCCTCATCATAATTTTCATGTACACCATGTTCCCTGGGATAAAGTCCTGAAAATATCGACATGTGAGAAGTTGGTGTCCAGTTACCTGGTGAAATGGCATTTTCAAATATTATGCCGTCTCTTGCTATCTCGTTTATAAAAGGAGTATCTGTATCCCCTCCATATAAAGACATCACATCCTTTCTTAACGTATCTAAGATAATTAAAAAAATATTTGTATCCATATTCACATGTAGCCAAATCTTCTAAGTTTTTCCATCATTCCTTCTTTATCTTGAGATCTTCCTGCCCTCTCATAAGTATGCTCTAAGTCTTGTTCCCATGCAGGTCTATCATCTGTTTTTTTCGAATCGTATTTTCCATCTATTGACCTATATCCCTGTTTGTAAAGTGGATGAATTGGCAAATTGTATTTAAACGTATATTCCCAAATATTTCTTTCAGTAAAAGGCAATATTGGATGAACCCTGACATGTGGGGGATCTTCCCTTGGCGAAATAAATACTTCCCATGATCTTGCTTCGTTCTCATCCCATCTAATACCTGTAAATAGTGCATCTATCCTGTACCTTCTTATTGCATCATTCATAGCAACAGTTTTCAAAATATGATTTCCAACATCAGTTTCGAGAGAATATTCGAAATAATCACCTAAAAAGCCTATTTTTCTTACCTCCATCTGATTTTCTTCATTTAAATCTTTTACGTATATTTTCCCATCTTTTATTTTTCCCAGAGCATCTTCATTTCTTGCAAAAATTACTTTGAAGTTCCATTCTTTACTGATTTTATCAATCATTTCCAATGTTTCATCATAGTGTTGGCCGTGGTCAATAAACAATGCAGGTGGCATTTCTAGGTTATTTTTTTCAACATACGTTTTGACTAAATGTAAAACAACCATGCTGTCTTTACCCGCTGACCATACAACAAAAGGTCTTTTATACCTTTCAAGCGCATCCTTTATGACAATCTTGGCAATCTCTTCCTTTGCATTTAAGCTAAGTCCACCTTCAACTCGCCTATTGTTTTGCATGTTTATCTCCATTTTAAATTTATATATAATTTTTATCAATGATATTAATTTTTCATTTTTAAAATATATTTAAATAAATATTAATAAATTAATTTATAAATCGTAAAATTATTTTATTATATTGCAATTATAACATTTATGAAATATGTTTTAATTGAATCCATACTCATTGTAATCTTAATTATGATTTCCATATTTTCTATCCAATTTACATATTTGGATCCTTACAACGGTATTTTCACAGAAATTAACTATTCAAATTACACATCTCAAACAATTTATTTAAAGGGTATTGAATACCCTGTTAAAATTTACATAGATTCAAATGGTATTGCACATATATACGCTAAAGACAATAAAGATCTCTTTTTAGCGGAAGGATATTACATGGCTCAAAACAGATTATTTCAGATGGAGATAGAGGCCCTTCTTGCATCTGGTAATTTGAGTAAATGGATAAAATCAGAGTATAGATCAGATATTGCCATGCATTATCTGGGTCTGCCAGAAAATGCATATAATTTAATGATAGCATACAAAGAGAATGAAAAGACATATTACGATTATTTATTGTCATTTTCACAGGGTGTTAATGATTTTATAAATCAAAGCCAACTGTCATTCGAATTTAAAATATTAAATGTAAAACCATTTTACTGGTCACCTTTTGATACAATTGTTTGGGAAGAATATATGACATTATTTTTGACAACAGGTATATATGAACCTATCGAAATGGATTTATTTTATTCATATTTTGGATATAATAATACTATGTCTGTCTGGCCATTTTATCCCTATTACACACAAAATATTACCATTGTTCCTGGAGATGGTACCATAAATGGGTATAATTTAACGGACCAGGGCATTAACACTACATACTTTTGGCATTTAAATTGGTTTTCAGAATGGGCTACTGGAATAGATCCAAATATCATAAAAAATCTAACATATCTTTTGAGAATTTCATATGAAAACATTTCGGATCCATTTATCGAATATAGTCATTTCGGTGTAGGTAGTAATAGCTGGATAATTACTTCTAACTATTCCAGTTATGGATATCCAATGATTGCAAATGACCCGCATCTAAATTTAATTTTGCCCTCATTGTGGATTCCTTTGCAATTGGTAGATCCTAACATGAATGTTACTGGTTGGGCACTTGTGGGTATTCCCGGAATTTTGATTGGACATACTAAAAATACATCCTGGGGAATTACATCCGCCGAGGGAAACAGTGCCAATGATTATTTAGAAATATTGAACGGGGATTATTATTTATATAATAACACATGGCATAAACTTGTTGAATATAATTTTACCGTTTTAAATAAAAAGTACACTTTATATTATACAAATCATGGTCCTATAATAGGTAGATACAAAAATTTTGGAATATCTGTTGACTGGACTGCTTCTAAAATATCCTATATTTTTATTGCAGAATTAAAATTGGATATGAGCAACAATTATACGGATATGGTAAATGCACTGAGATATTGGGGTTACCCACCGCAAAACTTTGCCTTGATATCATTACATCATGCGGGTTATGTTACTGCAGGTTATTACCCTCTCATAAAAGAGGTACTGCCAAACAATAAGACTGTATATGTAATTGGGTCCAGGAGTTTATTAAATGGCTCTGATCCAAGATATTCATATTGTGGATATGTTCCATTTAAATATTTGCCTCAGGTAATGGATCCTGAAAGAGGATTTGCCTTTGCACCCAATCAACCACCAGTAGGCATGAATTATCCATATCCTTTTATAGGTGGATTTTGGGCATCTGGAGGTAGGGCATTAAGCATATATAATTATTTGAAAAACCATGATGAAATAAATTTAACTGATATGGAAGAATTACAGTCCAATCTGACAGATTCATGGGCTGAAATGCTAAAGCCAATATTGATAAAATATATTTCAAATATGACTATGAATGAGACAGAAAAAGAAGCATTTAAAATATTGGAAAATTGGAATTGTTCAGCCGATATAAATTCTATTGGTATGACCATTTATTGGTATTATGTTTCTAACATTTATAACAACACATTCTTTTATTATGAAAAATTATATAATATATCATTTTTATATCCTCCATTCGAAACTTCTCTCATATATTTACTGAAAAATTATCCATCTTCATTCTGGTTTGATAACAATTCTACAAAAATTTTGCAAATATCTTTCAAGGAAACTATTTCAGAATTAATAAATAATCTGGGCAACAATTTTTACAATTGGTATTGGGGTAAGGTACATAAATTATTAATTTCGAGCATTACCGGTCTATTGGCTTTATCTTATGGTCCCATTCCATTTTATGGGGATGACCACACTGTTTCAGTTGGCCCGACTGAATTCATAATAAAATTTCCATTACCATATGTAACATTATCTTCATCTTTGAGGAAAATTGATATCCCAGGCTTAAACATATACTTAGGAATATTTCCCGGTGGTCCAAGTGAGAATTTTCTCAGTTATTATTACATGAATCAAATGAATTTATGGTATAACCATGAATATGTAAATTATGGATATGGATGGAAAGAGGAGGTAATTTATAATTATGAACCTTAAAATTATATTACCAATAATATTTTCAATAATCATATCATATCTGGTATTATTGATTGGATATCCATTTTTATTCATTTTAGCAGCTATTATCTTGTATCCAATAAGAGGTAAAATCTTATTCCTGATATCATTTTTGATAGGTTTTTTAACTCCCTTATCTCTTTATTTATTATATCCATTGGATTTGCTAAATAGATTTTTATTTACATTGAGCTCCATTTCCAATTTACCATGCATTATTCTATTATTATTTTATTCATTATTGACGGGATCAATTATGCTTTTAACCAGCATTATCCTTTTCATTAACAATTCTATAAAAATTTTCACCTAATTTTTCAGCTATCTTTTTCCAATCATAATTTTCTTCAATATATCTTCTCATATTTCTGGCATTCATTTTAAGAACATTCAAATTCCTTGATGCATAAACCATAGATTCATATATGGCATAAGGATCTAATTTAACATACATTAATGAACCTGATTTTTCAAATTCATCAAATATTCCCTTCATTTCATTGCTCAGAATAACGAATAATCCAGAAGCCAATGATTCAATTACAACTAAACCAAAATATTCATCATGTTTTGGACCATATGTCGGAAAAACCAAAACATCGGAATTATAATATATATCTATCAGATCATCATCGCTCACAAACCCATGATAAATTATATTCTTTAATTCCTTAGATTTTTGTATTACAAAATTTTCAAGTTCGCCAGTTCCAACTATGTGTAATTCACCATTATTTTCCCTTATAAAAATTTCCCAGGCCTTAATCAATTCATATAATCCCTTATACTCAACCAGTCTTCCAACGAAGAGATATTTAGGAATTGGATTTACCTTTTCTGAAACTCTATATTTATTTACATCCACTCCACTGCTTACCACAAAACCGTTTATCTTTGATAACGATTTTATTTTGTTTGATGTATAATGAACTGTTGTTAATATGCTACCAAGTATTTTATTTTCAATTCTATTAATTTTCCTCCTCTCAATGGGTAAATAATTATGTGTCCCTAATATAATGATTGGCATTCTCCTTTTAAAAATCATATTGGGTAGAAAAATATAAAATGCCTGATAATCTGAAACAATGTATACTATATCAGAATTGAATATTATTTTTTTTATTTTCCTATTAAATGAATTTAATGTTAAAAATCTTACCAAAATATTATAAATTAAAAATAAATCCTTTTTTATGCTACGCTTTTGAACGGATAAACCATACTTCTTATTTATTAATAAGTTGTTCAATATTGTTGGATAATTTATTCTAATCAAATTGCATCCTTTACATTCAGATTTTATGTATTCCTGATCCAACCTCCCTTTATCAATAATATTTGAATGAATAATGTAAACATCAAACTTTTCCTTGTCCAAATATTTTCCGTATTGCAATATGGTTTTTTCAGTTCCTCCTCCGTATTCTATTGCCGTTTCCAGGATGAATGTAACCTTTATTTTATTCATTTTATGTTAAATAATCATTCATGGATAATTAATATTTCCCTGAAAAATTAATATTTTATATGCCTTATCATCGTTATGAATAACTTAGAGGAAAAACGAGTCTCAGATTCTAGAGTTGATACTGTTTTCACAGTTTTGCCAGAAGATACAAATATTTATGGAAATCTATTTGGAGGAAAGCTTGTAGAATGGATTGATCGGACCGGATCCATTGTTGCAGGAAGACATGCAAGAAAAAATGTTGTAACGGCAAATATAGATAATATGAGTTTTCTTGAACCCATAAAACTTGGGGATATAGTTATATTGAAAGCCTGGATAAATTATGTTGGTACAACATCCATGGAAGTTCAGGTAGATGTTTATGCCGAGAAAATATCCACGGGTAAAATGGCCTTGGCCTCAAGGGCATATTTAACATATGTTGCAATAGATGAAAACAATAGACCGGTTCCTGTACCAAGATTGAAATTGGAAACAGAAGAAGAAATCAAGAGATTTAAGGAGGCTGAGGAAAGAAAGAAAATCAGGCTTGAGCTGAAGAAGAAGATCCAATAATATACTGAGCCAATTTTTTACCTGCTTCTTTGGCAATTCTAAGATCATCTTCCGTCGGTATAATTCCAGCCCTTATGAATGTTTCAGGAACCTTTAACTTTAGATCTTTTAACCTATTTTCAATCAATTTAGGTGCCTCTCCGCTCCAGGCAAATGTACCAAATGCAAAGCCTATTTTGTTTCTCAAATTAATTGTGGTTAAACTTGATAATAGATCCCATACAGGTTTTATGGCATCTCCGTTTAATGTTGCAGATCCCACTATCAATGCATCTGAATTTTCTATTAATTCTAATAGACTGTCATCTATAACGGTCCCTGCTAAGTCAAATAACTCAACATGAACTCCAGATTCAACCAATCCCGCTGCTATACTGTTGGCTAACCTACCAGTACCACCGTAGGGTGATGCATAAAATATCAGTGCCCTCTTAAATTCACGTGGTTTTGGTGTTGACCATGTTTTATACAATTCCACATATTTCCATGGATCTTTTCTTAAAATCATTCCATGACTGGGTGCAATCATATCAATTCTTTTATTTTCAATCTTTCTGATTGCCTGTAGAACATAGTCCTTAAAAGGCCTCATTATGATTTTATAATAATGTTCAAATGCATGTGAAAAATCGATAGATTCATCATTATATATCGAATTATCGCTGAAATGAGCTCCAAGGAAATCGCATGTAAATAGAATGTTTCTCTCGGGTACATAAGCAAACATTGTGTCTGGCCAGTGTAAAAATGGTGCCTGTATAAACTCTATAGTCAAATCGCCCAAATTAATTTTATCATTATCTCCAACTAGCATAGGATTAACATCTTTATGTAGGATCTGTTTTAAAAATAGACCGGCAGTCTTCGAAATCACTACCTTGGCATTTGACTTTTCCAGTATGTATTTCAAGGCTCCAGAATGATCTGGTTCATGGTGTAAAGTAATTACATAATTTATTTTTTCCAGAGGGATTATCTCTTCAATATTTTTGATAAATTCATCCTTGAATGGCTCCTTAACCGTATCTATCAATGCCACCTTCTCCTTTCCTACGATGAGATATGAGTTATATGTTGTCCCCCTTTCCGTTTTGAAGAATACGTCAAAAATTCTCATTTCAGGATTTTTTACTCCAACAAAATATATATTTGGTTTGATCTCAATCATCATGATCATCCTCCAGAATTTTATTTATTACCTTTAAGTCCTCTGGGTATAAATCTTCTCCTCCGGGAGTTTCTAAAATTAAAGGTATGTTTTTAAACCTACCATCTTTTAAAATGTTTTTAAATCCCTTTTCACCAATGTATCCCTTTCCAATCTGTGCATGTCTATCTATCCTGCTACCAAATTGTTTTTCACTGTCATTTAAATGAATCACAGATAAATATTTAAATCCAACTAAGTTGTCAAATAATTCCATTGTTTTTTCATATCCTTCTTTGGATCTGAGTTCATATCCCGCCGCAAAAATATGACATGTATCGATGCAGACCCTTAATCTGGAACTATCTGAAACGTTTGATAATATTTTGGAAATATGCTCGAATTTATAACCCAGATTCGTGCCCTGACCAGCTGTAGTCTCAACAGTTAAATAAACATTATCGGGCAATTTTCCTATGATTTTATCGATTCCTTCAACAATTCTCTTTAACCCATATTCCTCCCCTTTACCCAGGTGTGCACCAGGATGAAATACAAGATATTTTATCCCCAAAATTGAACATCTCTCAGCCTCATGAATCAATGAATCTATTGATTTTTTAAATATTTCAGAATTTTCAGTTGCAATGTTAACGAGATATGAAGCATGAACAACGGATTCTATAATCCCATATTTATTCAAATTTTCTCTGAAACTTTTTGCATCATCCATATCAATAGACTTCGCTATCCATTGTCTTTGATTTTTTGAAAATATCTGTATTGCATTTAAACCTATTTTATTTGCTCTAGCTGGAACTGGTGCAAATCCTCCTGAAATAGACATGTGGCCCCCTATTATCATTATACCACCTATAAAAATTCCTCGTATAATTCTTCAATGCTTCTCTCAACATCCAATTTATCGAATGGTTTAAATGATGTTTTCCTTGGTAGTTTTTCCTCCAGTGTCGGTTTTTCCGCTTTATAAATTATTCCCAGGCCAAACTTTTCTTCATCCTGCAAAATTTCAAACGCCTTTTTTATGTCAGCCGGATCATGGTTTTCCAATTTGTAGGTGTGCTGTTTATACCAATCATATGTGTTGACCTTATTCCACGTTACACATGGACTGAAAACATCTATCAATGCAAATCCCTTATGTTTGATACCCTCAACAATTAAATCTGTTAAAAATATAGGATCCCCCGCAAAACCTCTTGCTATAAATGTGGCTCCTGAGGCAAGTGCCAACAATGGGCCATTAACGGGTTTTTCAAAAGAACCATATGGTGTAGTTATGCTAACAAAACCCTCTTCACTCGTTGGACTTACTTGGCCTTTTGTCAATCCATATATTTGATTATCCATTACTATGTATGTTATATCCGGATTTCTTCTTGCAATGTGAACCAAATGTTCGGTACCTATTGCAAATGCATCTCCATCTCCACCAGCAACTATAACTTCAAGGTCAGGATTGGCCAATTTAATGCCCTGGGCTACACTGGCAGCCCTACCATGTATTGTATGTATCCCATATGAATAAAAATAACTATTTATTTTTGAAGAACATCCTATACCTGTTACCAATACGGTTTTATTGGGGTCCAGATTTAAAATGGCGGCTGCCCTCTTTAGTGCTAATAGCACACCATAGTCTCCGCATCCAGGGCACCACGTTGGAGTTTCTTTATCATAAATTCTGGTATCAATTTTTATTTCTACCATTTAAAACACCTCTTTAATTTTATTATAAATAAACCCTGGTCTGAATGATCTTCCATCATATTTCCTTATTGGAATGAAATCCTTTCTATTCACATATATCTTCAAAAGGTTTTCAAGCTGACCGGTTATGTTATTCTCTACAACAAAGACTCTTTTTGCATTATCTATCGTTTCAATCGGATCTTCTAAAAATGGTAATAACGTCCTGATTCTAACAAACGTTGTTTCTATGCCATCTTTTTTAAGCATCTCCATTGCCTCCAGGATCGGCCCCAATGTGCTCCCAATGCTTACTATTACATTTTCTCCATCACCAATTATCTCAGATTTAAATAACATATTTTTTATATATTCCATCTTTTTATTTCTCTTTTCCATCATTTTATTTCTTATCTCCGGATTTTCAGTTATGTGTCCATATTCATCATGTTCATCCCCAGTTTCCAGATGAACTCCATTTTTTACCCCGGGAATTGTTCTCCTCGATATTCCGTCTTCAGAGAATTCATATCTCTTAAATTCTCTTTCATTCGATTCAATATTTAATAACAATTTACCCCTGTTTATTTTCAAAGAATCAATATTGAATTTATTAACAACCTGTTTGTTCCAGCTTATCAATTCATCGGTTAAAATAATTACTGGTCCCTGAAATACTTCGGCTATATTAAAAGCCTCAAATGTCATATAAAAGGCCTCTTCAACATTTCCTGGAACTATGACAACCTTGGGTTTGTCACCATGACCACCGTATACAGCGTGATTTATATCGGATTGTTCTGTTTTTGTTGGCATACCGGTTGAAGGCCCAGCCCTCATGGCATCCAGTATTACAACAGGCTGTTCAATCATTGATGCTAAACCAATAGCTTCTGTCTTTAAATCAAATCCAGGGCCTGAGGTAGCTACCATGGACCTTATACCGGCATATGCTGCACCAATTGCCATATTAATAGCAGATATTTCTGATTCCGCCTGAATTGCAACACCGCCATTTTTAGGTAGATATTTGGACATAAATTCTAAGACATCGCTGGCCGGAGTTATTGGGTATGCTGCTATAAACTTGCAACCGGCAGCCATTGCCCCCAGGGCGATGGCCTCATTACCCATCATTAAAAGTTTATTTTCATCCCTTTTCAATTTCTCTATCGAATAATTTTCTAATCTATTCTCATCTTTAGAAAGTTCTAAGCCTATTTCATACGCTCTTAAATTGTCCTTTAATATTTTTTCCCCTCTCTTTTTATATGTATCAGAAATTGTTTCTTTCATTAATTCAATATCTAATCCAAAAATTTTTGTCAGTATACCTAGAGACATCGTATTTTTTATTATCTCGTTACCTAGTTCATTTTTGGCTTTTATTGTGAATGGGAGTCCTATAATCCTTATATCTTTTCTGTCGATACTAATTTTCGCTCTTGATGAATCATATATTAAAGCCCCTCCGGTTTCTATTTCATTTAAATGTAATTTTAAAGAATCGTCATCGAATGCAAGAAGCGCATCTATCTTGTCATGAATCGAATAAATCTTTTTCTCTGATCCTCTGATAGCATAACTTGTATGACCTCCCCTTATTCTGGAAGGAAAATCCTTATCAGTTGCCACGTAATATCCGGCTCTTCTTAAATATCTGGATAACAATTCACCCGTGGCCAGGGAACCGTCTCCTGCCTGTCCACCTATTCTTACAGTAAAATCATTGATTTTCATGTTACCACCGCCGTAAACATATCTTTAGGAGCACCACAAACTGGGCATGTCCATGTATCTGGCAGATCTTCAAATAATGTTCCAGGAGGAATACCCTGAGTATCATCTCCTTCATCGGGATCATATATATAACCACAAACCTGGCATTGATACAAAACCTTCATTTTATCACCTCTTTTAATGCATTTATTACCTCTTCAACATGTTTATCAACGCTCACCCTCCCCCATTTTTTAACAATTTTTCTATCCGGACTTATAATGAACGTTGTTCTTCTTGCCCTTCCCAGATTTTCCACTCCAAATCTTTTTATCAATTCTTTATTTATATCGCTATATAAATCAAAAGGAATATTCAATTTTTCTTTGAACTTTTTATGTGTTTCATTGTCATCTACGCTTACTCCAATTACTTCTACATTCATTTCCTTGAATTTTTCAAAATTGTCCCTAAATGATTCTGCTTCCCTGGTACATCCGGACGTAAAATCCTTTGGATAAAAGTATAGAACTATCCATTTATTCTTTTTATCCGGAAAATAATCATCTATAAAGGACACATCATCATTTTCATTCAACATATTACCACCCTCCCATGTGCAATATTTCATCTATGCCTTTTCTCTCCCTTGCCCTTTCTTCATTACCATTGGGATATCCCAAAATAATAATGGCAGGGATTAAAAAATTTTCAGGAATTTTTAATGCCTTTTTTAAACCTTCAGAGTTGAATCCTGCTATGCTGTGTGCAATTAATCCATTATGAAATGCTTCCAATAACATGTTTTCCACCGATAATCCACAGTCAAATAAAGAATAATTAATACCATTTATGTTGCAGTCTACATTTGGGTTGCACACCATCACAATGTAAGCATAGGCATTCTTTGCCCAAGAATTTCCCCGATTTATATGATCATTTATTATCGATTTTTCTTTACCTTTTAAAAGTACATAGTGCCAAGGTTGATTATTGTAACATGATGGTGCAAGTCTCCCAGCCTCTATAATGTCAAGGATTATCCTTTCATCTACCTCCCTGTCGGAGAAATTTCGATAGCTTTTTCTTTTCAATATTTCTTCAATCATTAGAATTCACTGTATACAATATCATCGTATAGATGTTCTAATTTCGCCTTGTGGTTTAATTCCTGGTTTTTTAAAAATTCCAATATTTCTAAGATTTTTTTATCTTCAATATACTTTTCCAATTCATTGTAAAAATTGTATTCTTTTTCTTCCCTTAGTATTGCATGGGATAATATTTCTCTCAAGTCAGAATTTTCATCTATAATCTCTTTCTTTGGAAGATGGTCCAATAAATTAAGCAAAGGTATATTATCCATTACTTTGTATGTACCAAAGAAATATTTTATTATTATATTTTTGTGGTTAAGTTCTTCATTCGCCAAATCCTCTAACAATTTCTTGGATGATTGATTTTTAACTTTTTTTGATAAATTTATGTAAAATTCATATGCTTCTTCCTCTGTTTTTACGGCTGTATCAAATAATTCTTTTAAATCCAATATTATCACCTCAAAAAAATAAAGGAAAAAATTTATTCAACTTTTATTTCCACAGAATTCTCCCAAACTCCATGTAAGTTACAATAGGCCAATGCATATATTGTCGCACTCTTTTCCAATTTCATCCTGAATGTTACCCTTGGATCTGCATAAGTAGGACCAAAGTCGAATGTTGCCACATGTACGGGATTAAATGCCCTTCCATCAATTGTGGCGTATACCTGAATCCACTTTATGTGGTGTTCTACAAGATTTGGATGTGGCACATCCTTTCCGACGGTTATTTTTATTTCAAACCACTCGTTTGCCTTTACACTGGATGGGGCCTCAATTATAGGAGCATGCTTTTCCTTTCCCTCTTTCTCGGGCAGATATAAATTTTCACCAAACCTCTTCATATTTTTACCTCTTTCTTAAAATTTCCAATTTATCTTCTTCTTCAACCTCTTCTTCCAACATGGATTCTATTATATGGTATGTTATTGGATCCTTTCCAAAAGTTTTCTTTAGTATTCTATTGTAAACCTCAATTATGCATCTCTTCAACAGTAAAAGAGATTCTAAGACAGAGTGTAAATCATTGATATTTAATGTTTCAGGATATCTGCAATTTCCAAGTCTTAGAATTTCAGTGGGATTATAAATAGTGTTTCCCCCTAACGATCTGATCCTCTGTGTTAATTTTTCAGCTCTTTTAATTGCCTGGGCATAGATATTTTCCATCGTGTCTATGAGATAAATGGCCTGATCCCCAAAGTAATTATGTTTTATATACCATGAAAGATAAATTTCCATCCACTGATCGGCGTAGGCTTTTGAAAGATCTGATATCAATTCATTTAGGCTGATTTCAATAATCTCTCTACCTTTGGTTCCCATAGCTGATCAGAACTTTTTAAATGCACTCTGTGGTGCACCACATACTGGACATTTTTCGGGGGCCTTACCTACTGTGGTATATCCGCATACACTGCAAATGTAAATGTCTCCAACATCATAATCCTTTTTGGATTTTACGGATTCCTTGGCCTTCTTATATAAATCTGCATGTATCTTTTCTGCTTCCAGTGCACTATGTGTTGTCACTTCGGCATTTTTTTCGCCCTGGAACTTTGCTACTTCATTAAAAACTGGATACATTTCTTCTATTTCGTAGGTTTCTCCGTCTATCGCTGTTTGTAAATTGCTCTCTGTATCCTTTACAAGACCTAAAGCAATTTTGTAGTGATTCGTTGCGTGTATTTGTTCTGCATAAGCTATTGCCCTGAATAATCTAGCTACATTTTTATACCCTTCCTTCTCGGCTACATCAGCAAATATCAAGTATCTCATGTGAGCCTGGCTTTCACCTGAAAAAGCTTCTAAAAGATTTTTTTCTGTCATCTTTCTCATATGGATTTCACCTATTTTTTATATCAAAATTAGAATATTTAATATTTTGTAGTAAATTTTTCTAATAATTTTAATATTCTATACCTTCCCTTGCTTCAATGCCCTTTTGATAAGGATGTTTTACTTCGACCATTTCCGTAACAAGATCTGCTTTATCTATGATCTCTTTTGGGGCATATCTACCGGTCAAAACTACTTCTACATTTTCAGGTTTTTTATCCAAAAATTCTAGAACTTTTTTTATATCTATTAATTCAAAATGTATTGCAGTTATTAATTCATCCAAAATTATCATGTCATATTCACCAGAAATCATTTTATTTTCTGTATCTTTCAGGCCATTCTCAATTAATTCAACGTATTCTCTGGGAGGATTTCCAGGTTCAAATAGTACAACATCCGGAAATAATTTCTTTATTTCCGGATTTTTAGTAACAAAATATGGCTTTCCAAGATATATTTCATCAATATTTTTTATTTCATTGATTATATTTGATTCACCATATTTTTTTGATTTCATAAAATGAACTATTAAAATCTTATTTCCGTACCCGGCTGCTCTAATAGCTAAGCCAATGGATGCCGTTGTCTTGCCTTTTCCATTTCCCGTGTAGACTTCAATGAGACCTTTTTTAAATGACATTTACCAGATCACCGGTTCTATGTACTCCCCCCAAACCTCTTTGAGTGCATTCACTATTTCACCAAGTGTTGCCTTTGATTTTATTGCATCGATTATGTAAGGCATTAAATTTTGTTCATCCGCATACTTTTTTATTCTATTTAATGCTTCTTGCGTCTTAGAGAAATCCCTATTCTCTTTGAATTTCTTTAGTCTAGCCAAATGCCTCTCTTCCAATTCATCAGGTACCTTTAATATTGGAATTTCAAGCTTTTCATCAATTCTATATTTGTTTACACCGACCAAAATTCTTCTTTTTTCTTCAATATCCTTTTGGAATTCATAGGCTGATTTGGCTATCTCCCTCTGGAAGAATCCTTTTTTAATTCCGGCAATTACTCCACCCACCTGTTCTATTTTATCAAAATATCTGTAAATCTCTTCTTCAATTTTATCGGTTAACCATTCAATGTAATAGGATCCCCCTAAAGGATCAACAACATTTGCAACTCCTGACTCTTCTGCTATAATTTGCTGAGTTCTCAATGCGATCATAACAGCTTTTTCTGATGGTAATGCCCAGGCCTCATCCATACTATTTGTATGCAAACTTTGTGTACCCCCTAAAACTGCAGCCAATGCTTCTAATGTAGTTCTTATTATATTATTTTCCGGTTGCTGAGCGGTAAGACTTACTCCTGCGGTCTGAGTATGGAATCTCATCCATAATGATCTCTCCTTTTTAGGATTAAACCTTCTCTTCATTTCTTTTGCCCAAACTCTTCTTATTGCCCTAAACTTTGCTATTTCTTCGAAAAAGTCTATATGTGAATCAAAGAAAAAGCTTAGTCTATATGCAAAATCATCTACATCCAATCCCCTTTTAATGGCTTCCTCAACGTATGTAAGACCATTTGCCAGCGTAAATGCGGCTTCCTGAACAGCGGTAGCTCCAGCTTCCCTAATGTGATATCCACTTATGCTTATTGGATTCCACAATGGCAATTCTTTACTTCCAAATTCTATTGTATCTATAACCAATTTTAATGAAGGTTCCGGTGGAAATATAAAAGATTTTTGAGCCATATATTCTTTCAAAATATCATTTTGAATTGTTCCCCTCAATTCAGATCTTTTGGCCCCCTGTGTTTCGGCCGCTACAATGTAAAATCCCCAGATTATTGCAGCTGGTCCATTTATCGTCATTGAAGTAGATATATCTTTCATTGAAATTCCATCAAACATGAGTTGCATATCCTCCAATGTGTTTATGGCTACCCCAGCCTTTCCAAATTCCCCTTTTGTCAATGGATTATCAGCATCCAATCCCAATAATGTTGGATAATCAAAAGCTATGCTCAACCCAGTTTCACCATGTTCTATCAAAAATTTTAATCTTTTATTGGTCTCTATGGCATCTCCAAAACCGGAGAATTCTCTGAATGTCCAATAGCGAGATCTATACATTGTTGGATGTATACCCCTTGTGAATGGATAAATCCCTGGATATCCCAATTTTTCAAAATAATCAAAATCTCCTAAATCCAAGGGTGAATAAAAAGTTTTAAGATAAATTCCAGACAACGTTTTTATATTTTCCCTCTCAGGCATTATAGAGACAGATTTTTCGTATACCTTTTTCCATTCTTCCATTTTTTCTTTAAATATTTCCTCCCTTTCCATAATTATCACCCAGTATTTTCAGCAATTCATTTACTGAACTCTTTACATCCTTATCCTTTAATAATGTTTCTGCAATTTGATCAGAGAGTGTTGAATTCATAATATTATCTATTTTATAATTTAAGTGCTGTTTTATTAAATATTTTAACCTTAAAATCAATTTTTCTTTTAAAAGATTGTTTTCCTTTAAAAATTTATAATGTTCATCAATTAAATTTTTTAATTCATCTATATTTTGATTTCTAACCGCTACAGTTTTTACTATTTTAGGTGACCATCCATTGTTTTTTGGCGTAATGAGTGTTTCAATTTCCCTTACCTTTTCATCGGCAGGACCTTGATCGGCCTTGTTGACAACAAAGATATCTCCTATTTCCATCTGGCCTGCCTTTATAACTTGTACTTCATCGCCTAAAGTTGGAACATGAATGACTACAACTGTATGTGCTATATTGTATATATCTACCTCATCCTGGCCAGAACCAACTGTTTCTATAATTATTATTTCATATCCAAGTGCATCAAATAAATTTACAACATCAGCTGTAAAATAACTTAGACCTCCAATTTTACCTTTAGAGGATAATGATCTTATGTATACATTATCATATTTATTCAATTCTTTCATTCTAATTCTATCACCTAAAACAGCCCCTCCTGAAAATGGACTGCTTGGATCGATCCCTAATATTGCTACTTTTTTATTTTCTGCCAAATATCTTAAAGCCAATTTCGATATTATTGTTGATTTCCCACTACCAAAAACACCGGTTATACCTATTATCTGAGCACCTTTTATATTTTTTATTGCCCATGTTGATAATTCATCATCATGATTTTCAATTTTAGTTATCAATTTTGATATCTCCATCTTGTTATTTACAATGTTTATCATTCTAGAGGCCTCTTTATATTTTTTCTAATAAATTCTGAAATTTCCTTTATTGGAGTTCCGGGCATGAATATCTCTGCAACTCCCATGCTTTTTAATTTTTCTTTGTCATCTGTGGGCACAATGCCCCCTCCTATAAGCAAAACATCATTTAAATTATTATTTTTCATCAACTCCAAAACCCTAGTAAAGTGGTACATATGTGCCCCAGACAAAATGCTTAGCCCGATTACATCAACATCTTCTTCAATTGCTGTTCTAACTATGTCTTCAGCGGTTTGATGAATTCCTGTGTATATGACTTCAAAACCTTCCTCCATTAAAGCTCTTGCTAATACCTTTGCCCCTCTGTCATGTCCATCTAAACCGGGTTTTGCTATTAAAATCCTTATTTTCCTCATTTCAATCACTTCAGCAATTCTCTTGCAATGACCAATTTTTGAATTTCTGTTGTACCCTCATATATTTCAGTAATTTTTGCATCTCTATAATACCTTTCTACATCAAAATCCTCAATAAATCCATAACCACCATGTACTTGTACTGCAAATCTTGATGCCTCCATTGCAACTTTGCTGGAAAAGTATTTAGCCATACTTGCCTCTTTTATGAATGGCAAATTTTTATCGGCACGCATTGCTGCATCATATACCAACAACCTTGCAGCTTCTACGTCTGTTGCAATTTCAGCCAATTGGAATTGTAATCCTTCAAATTCAGCTAACTTTTTATTAAATGCCTCCCTTTGTTTCATATATTCGATGCTCTTTTCTAAAGATGCTTGCGCAATTCCCAGGGCTTGTGCACCTATGCCTATTCTACCCATGTTTAGTGTATTCATAGCAATGTAGAATCCTTTTCCAATTTCACCCAGAACATTTTCCTCTGGAACATGCACATTATTAAATATTAATTCGGCTGTACTTGAACCTCTGACACCCAATTTTTTATAATCTTCACCTATCTCAAATCCATCAAAATTTCTTTCAACTATAAATGCAGTAATACCTTCATGCCTCTTTTGACCATATCCCGTTCTTCCAAATACAATGAAAAGATTTGCATGATTTGCATTTGTTATGAAAAATTTATTTCCATTTAATATATATTCAGAACCTTTTTTCTCAGCCTTTAGTTGAACATTTGCAGCATCACTTCCTGCTTGAGGTTCTGTTAATGCATATGCGCCTATCCATTCCCCCTTAGCCAATTTTGGTAAATATTTATTCTTCAAATAATCTGAACCCCATGTCAATATTGGATATTCAACGAGACCGTTTTGGACATCCATTGCAACTGAAACAGATGGGGATACTCTTGCTAATTCTTCCAAAATTATTACATAGCTTAAAGTGTCAAATCCGGCGCCTCCGTATTCATGAGGTATTATGACACCCGTAAAACCTATTTTAGCCAATTCATCATATATTTCCCTCGGTATAGTTTGACTTTCTATAATTTTATTTTTTGGTTGAATTACTTTCTCCGAAAAATCTTTAGCAAGTTTTCTAACGAGTTCATAATCTTCATTCAAAATCAATTAAACCACCCTACAAAATGTATAATAATGTGAAATTTATTAATTTTTTGAATTGTTTTTAAATTTAAGAAAATTTAAATAAATAAATTAAAATTTAATATTATGACACATGAAAATAAATTGAAGAGATTAACCATTACGGGTGCAATTGTGGATTTCATAGTTTGGATTTCTGCCTTCATAATCATATCCGCATTGGTTGTATGGTTAGTAGATGTATTTCTTCCAAGATTCAACATTGATCTTCAGATCTATTTAATATACATAAATGTAACATTAACCCTGATTTTTGGATATTTTCTAATAAGTAGCTTTGCAAATATTATGTATGCATTTATGAATAAAAGATATTCAGATGATGTTGCAAAGCCCATAAGAAATGTGTTTTTAATAATAGGTGTGGGTGCACTTTTGACTGTTATTGCTGGTGAAGTTGGTGGAGGTCTAGCTGGAGTTTCGGTTGGCGGATTTTTAGGTATTGTCATAGGCTATGCTACGCAACATACCCTTGGCCAAGCCGTTGCAGGATTGTTTTTAATGTTTTCAAAGGCATTGAAGCATGGTGAACTAGTTACATTGACAGGCGATACTGGAATAGTGACAGATATAGGAATTTTGTTCACAGAAATTACCAAGGATGACAACACAATCGTTTTAATTCCAAATAACACGCTTATTGGAAATAAAATTTACAAACTTCCAAAGAAGGATAATAAAAATAATGAATCAGCTAAACAATAATATTTCAAAAAATTCAACAATCTTATAAAATTTTTTAGGTGTAATTGATTTTATTATTTCCAAATCTTCCTCTTTCAAAATTCTGAAACTTCTTATTAAAAGGATGTAAATTGAATAACCAAAAATTATTAACAAAAATAATTTTATTGTTGAATAGAATAAAAATTTTTGTATAAAAATTAATATTAAAAATACAATTAATCCTGAAATATAAATTTTTATAATATTTGTAATATCCAGTTTAAAAATATTTAATTTTAAGGTATAAAACAAAAGGATTATCGTATATATTAATGTAGAAATTGAAAATGCGATGCCTGCACCTATCAATTTATAATTAGGAATGAGTGCAAAACATAATGTTACATTTGTTAATATTGCAACTAATGATGATATTACAAATATCCAATTTCTTCTAACACTTTGTATTTCTACAGATAATACACCCCCTGATAAGGAAATGGATATAATTATTGAAATTATGGTGAAAGGTATTGCCGCTTGTAAGTAATTTTCATTCGAAATAAAAATTATAATCCAGGGTGATAAACCAGCCAATATAAACGTTAATGATACATTTATTATAAGAATATAGATAAAGGCTTTTGAGGAATATAATTTTAAAGAGTATAAATCATTTTCACCAAAAAATTTTGAAAATTTTGGTAGCAAAACATTATTTAATGGTCCCTGCAAAAACCCTAACGCTGTGACCATTAAAATAGCTAAAGAATAAATACCAAAATCACTTAAATTCAAAAAATAAGAGACAACAAATCTGTCTACGTATGTCGCTCCATATCCTAATATGTTTGATGCATAAATTGGAATTGAATATGCAAACATCTTTTTTATATTAAATTCGTTTTGATTATCAACTTTGATGTTTTTATCATAAATGATTATTAATATTATTGAAAAAATGGTTATTATGAAATTGCCTAAAATCCATCCAATAATTATTATATATAATATATGAATAAATTGATAAATTATAAACCCAGAAAAATATGAAATTAAATTGCCTGATGATTGTACTATGGAAACATATTTGAATTTTTGCAGTCCAAATAGTATTGAGACTAGAAAATTGTTTAAAACCATTAAAAATATATCAAAAGATAGTAACTTCAGATACAGGTCATATTCATTGTGAAAAAACAAATTAGAAATGTATTCAGAAAATGAGAAGACAAATAAAAATGAAATTAAGGAAATGGATAATCCTATTAAAATTCCATATTTTATAATTTTTTTAATATCACCAGAATACCTTCGACCAATGCTATAAGAAATAAAATGAGAAATGGCAGCAGGAAAACCCAATGAAAATAGAATGTTAAAGAGGGATGCAATAGCAAGTAATAAGGAAAAAAGACCAACAACATCTGTGTTAAAATAATGAATCGTGTAGAGGTAAAAAAACATTCCCGAAATGGTAATTATAATGTTTGCTAAGTATTGGTATAGTAGGCCTTCACCAGTGTTTTCTGTAGTTATATCCATTTAAAACGATTATTAACAAGAAATATAATAATGTTCATGTTTAAATAAATAAAATTATTAATCTGGATGTTTCATTATTTTAAATATGATAAACAAAAAGGAAATTGGCCATACAGGTGAATTTTTATTTCCCCTTGGTCTTGGCACATATAATATAAAAAATTATCAAAGGGCATTGGAATCATTTCAATTAGCAATAGAGGCAGGTGTTGAAATTATTGATACCGCTGAAATTTATGGAACTGAAGATTTCGTGAAATTATTGATTGAAAAGGTAGGAAGAAATAGATTGTTTATTGTTACGAAAATTTGGCCTGATAAATTATATACACAGGAAAAAGTGGAAAAGGCAGCATTAAATTCTTTAAAAAGAATGAATGTGAATTACGTTGATTTAATGCTTATACATTGGCCAAATAGGGAAATTTCAATTGAAGAACAAATAAAAAATTTCGAAATCGTTATAAAAAAAGGTTATACAAGATATATAGGTGTTAGTAATTTCAATAAAAAGGATTTAGAAAAGGCTATCAAAATTTCAAATTATGATATACAAGCCGATGAAATAAAATTCAGCGTTATAGATAAAGATTTTTATTACGATACAGATGAAATATTAAAATCAAATAAAATATCGATATTGGCATACACACCGATTGAAAGAGGGATGGTAAAAGAAATAAATGTATTGAATGAAATTGCGAAAAAATATGATAAAACGATGATTCAGATAAGTCTTAACTATTTAATTAACAAGGAATTAACATTTCCAATCCCTAAAGCTGAAAATAAGGAGCATATGTCAGAAATTTTAGGATCTTTAGATTTTTCTCTAGAAAATGAAGACATTAAAAGGTTGGACGAAATATGAATAAATGAAAAATATAATCTTTAAAAATTTTTTAAATTAAAATAATCAATATTTTTTATTAAAATATTCAATTTACATGCACGGGCTCGAGGGGATTTGAACCCCTGACCATTCGGTTAAGAGCCGAACGCTCTACCTAGCTAAGCTACGAGCCCTTTTTTCAATAATGGTGAAAAAGTTTAAAAATGTTTTTATTTTAAAAATTAAAGATTAAATAATAAAAACAAATATATCAATTGCCACGATGATGATAAATATCTAGAATGAAAAATGATTAAAGACGGGCGGGCTGAGTGGCATGTATAAAATAGCTATATATATGCCTGAATCATTCGATATACCTTTATTAAATTATGCATTAGAAATAAGTAAAGACATTATTATCATATCAAATAATTGCGATAAATTTAATTCTGAATTTAACTGCATTTCAATAAATGATGAAAATCAATTAAAAAATTTTGATATAATTGTCTTGAGAAGCAATTCCATAATTTCAATGAATATGAAAGCATTGAATATTGAAAATTTGTTGAGCAGATTGGGAGTTAAAATGCTTATAATTCATTAACATCTTTCAAAAATTTTTCAACGGACTCTTTTATAAAATTTATATCAATTTTCATTTCCTTAGAGATCCTTTCCAGATCTTCACCTGACAAATATAATTGTATTATCCTTTTTTCAAATTCACTTAAATTTTTTTCATTTATTTCTTTCATCAATTTATGGACCTTAATATTTCTTAAATTTAGCAAAAACAATAGATTTTCTATTTCCTTGGATATCATTTTATCTAAATCATTCAAAGAAATATTTTTTTCTCCAGAATCATAATTAAAATTATCAAATTCTCTAATATATAAAGAATAATCATTTAAATAAAATATCCCAAACAAAGGAATATTTATCTTATAAATTGATTTTAAATTGTTATCACTTTTCACCTCTTTAATAACTTTTAAATTTTGAAATAATTTTAGATTTTTGAATACAGCAGGTGCAGAAACACCGACTTTTCTGGATATCGATGATACTCCATTGTTTTGTAAAATTATCTCCCTAAGTATTTTCTCTTTAACTGGTGTGTTGATTAATTTACCGAATTTCATTGCCTTATTCAATGTTTATTTTTTTACCTTTCTTCTTCGTTGGTTCTTTCTTCTCTATTTTTATATCCAGTATTCCGTTATGATATGTTGCTTTTGCGGTGTCTGGTTTTACAGGTGTTGGGAACTCCAGCTCTTTATAATATTTTCTTTCTGGCACGTCCACGGAAATTATCATTGAATTATCATTAACTTCAAGATTTATCTGATCTTTTTCAACACCGGGTATTTCAGCAGTGATATAATAGTAATTTTCATCTTCATTGATATCTACCAAGGGTTCCCTAATATTTTCCAATTCCTTTGTTTTTAATCCTGGCAGATTACCGAATTCATTAATCATCGGTTTACCATCTGGACCGATCCTCATTGAAAATCCATATACAAAAGGACCTTCTATATTGGTACCTTGTTTTGAAAGTTCATTAAATATCCTCATTATCCTTTCATTCAGTTTCCTAAACTCTTCGTCAAAATCCTCGAAGAAAAAGTCATCAAAGTAATCATAATCATCATCTTTATCCTTCCTTTTTCTAAAGACCATCTCTATCCCTCCCTTTAACTAAATGTTAATAGATTTAAACGCATATTTAAATTTTTCTCTTGTATCATATGTATTTTAAATTAAAAAATAAAATATGTTAAAACCTTTGGATTGAAAATTAAATTTTTAATAAGCAGAAATGGTCTATCAATATCTCCAATTTTATTTATATATTGGATAATATCCTTTTTATTAATCTTCTTTATAAACTTATATTTATATTGATCGTCTAATTTTGAATACCATTTATGTATTAAATAATCATAAAATAATTCTTTTTTATAGATATCTATCAATTTGTTATAATTTTTATTATTCTTGATACTTAAATATGCCATTTCGGCTGATAGGATTCCATAATAAAGACCCCCGCCTGAAGTAGCCTTGTTGAAATATCCAGCATCTCCAATTAAATATATATGATCCTTTTCCACCAACTTAGGATATCCAATGGGTATTAATCCTCCAAATATTTTTATAATTTTGGAATTTTCAAATCTGTCATTTATTAATTTAAATAATTTGTTTTTCACATTTTTATCATATGTTGCTAATCCCACCAGCATATCATATTTCCTTGGAACTGCCCATGCAAAAAAACCCTGAGAATATTTACTATCCAAAAATATTGATACATATTCCTTTTCAACATAATTATAATCAATTTCTGCCTGAATCGCATTAATTAATTTAAATTTATAGCCATAAACCATTTTCCTAAACGTTGAATTTGGCCCATCAGAAATTATAATTCTATCATGAACATATTCATTATTTTCCGTTTTTAATATAAATTTTCCATTATTTTTCTTTATTTCCTTTATTCTATTGTTCAAGAGAACATTATCTTTTATTTTTAAATATAAATCATTTTCCAGTTTTTTTCTATCTATTACAAATGCCGCCGGATGTTTTTTTTCTATTGTTAAATTGATATCTTTTATGTAAATCTTGGCTCCATAAATTTCATTTAAAATTTGTGGATTCAATCTTTCAACAACATTTTTGGTTACTAAGCCAGTACAATGCTCATTGAAATACACATATGGGTGTTCTTCATAAATTATTGAATCTTTATCCAAATTTCCATAATATAAACCGGAAAAACCACCACCAATAACTCCAACGTTCATTTCAAACTACTTTTTATTTTCATCTAAAGATTCAAGATATTTTCTGATTGCATTCCTGATTACTTCTTGTTCATCTATAAACTCACCAGATTCAACAATTTCTTTGATTTTTTCTAATTCAATTTTTGTTAGCCTTATTTTTTTAATAATGTAATTTTTATTTTCTGTTTTTAAATGTTCTTCAATGTATTCTATCAAAGCATTTCTCACTAATTCAGATATACTTTTTACCCCTCCTTCTGAGACCAATTTATTTAAAGCCATGTAAAGATCTTTATCCAGTCTTACCGTTATTCTGTATTCATCCTTTTCATTATCAGACATTTATAACACCTTTTTTCTATTTTGTCTGACAACTTATATATGTATCATTTCTATTTATATTTTTTGTTTAATAATCAAAATAAATTAAAAATAATATTACCACTGGTAATATTATATTACAAAATATTTAATATTAATATGTTATACATTACCCGGGTGAAAAATATGCAGAGGAATATTGTTGTTGAAGATTTACAATCACTAGCAGTAATGGATAGAAAAGTAGAGATCGTGGAGAGGAAAGGAATTGGTCATCCGGATAGTGTGGCTGATGGTCTTGCTGAATCGGTGAGTAGAGCCTTGAGCAGATATTATAAATCACACTATGGGATGATATTGCACCATAACACGGATGAAACTCAGGTTGTAGGAGGTCAGGCTTCACCTAAATTTGGAGGAGGGAATATACTTGAACCAATTTATATTCTATTAGTAGGAAGAGCGACTACAAAAGTCAATATCAACGGAAATGAAGAAAGAATACCATACAGGACTATTGCCCTTTCTGCAGCTAAAGAATACCTGAAAAAGAATTTTAGAAATTTAAATATAGAAGAAGATGTAGTTATAGATGTTAAAATAGGGCAGGGATCTCAAGATTTAAGGGCTGTATATGATCCATCAAAATTATTAGCTAATGATACATCATTTGGCGTCGGCTTTGCACCATTTTCAGAAACAGAAAAATTGGTATATGAAACCGAAAGATACATCAATGGTTATTTGAGGGATAGATACAAGGAAATAGGTGAAGATGTAAAGGTAATGGGAATGAGGCAGGAAAATACTATAAATTTAACGATAGCACAGGCATTCGTGGATAAATACGTTCCAGACAAAGCACATTACTTGAATGTAAAAGAAGAATTAAAAGAAAAGCTACTGGATTTTTCAAGAAAGTTTACAGATAAAGAGGTTAACATTCATATAAATACTGCAGATATTCCTGAGCATAATGTCTTCTATTTAACTGTAACAGGATTATCATTCGAAAATGGGGATGATGGTTCTGTTGGAAGGGGAAACAGGGTAAATGGATTGATAACCCCATATAGACCAATGAGTATGGAGGCCGCCGCTGGCAAAAATCCTGTTACTCATGTAGGGAAATTGTACAACATTTTGGCCTTTAAAATTGCTGATGAAATATACAAAGAGGCTGGAAATGACATAAAAGAAGTTCATGTGAGGATAGTGAGTCAGATAGGAAGAAGGATTGATGATCCGCATGTTGCAAACATTCAAGTAATACCAGCTGAGGGCGTCGATATAAGAAAATACGAAAGGGCATTTAAGGAAATTGCTGACAGGAATCTAGCCTCAATAACAAAATTACAAGATGAAATTTTGGAAGATAAAATAAATGTTTTCTAAATTTTTATAAAATTTTTATCATAACGTAGGCATCATCGCCTGTTGAATAATACCTAGGTAGAATGTCTGAAATTATATATTTCCTTTTCTGGTAAAACCTTATTGCATTATTGTTATCTATTCTTACCTCTAATCTTATGTTTGTGACATTTTTCTTTCTGGCTTCATTTTCAAAAAGTTCTAATAATTTAGATCCAATACCGGTATTTCTATATCCCTCATCTACCGCTAGCATCAAAATCCTTGCTGTCCATGGATTTTCAATTGAACCGCATATGAAACCAACAATATTTCCTAAATCTTCGGCTACTATGAATCCTTCAGGCCATCTTCTATAAATTGATATAAAGATCTCATCTGAATATCTTTCGGTTAAATTCTTTCGAGCTACTTCTGCGACAATTCTTAAGTCATTCAATGTGAATTTTCTATAATTTAACATTTATAGGATTATAAATATGTCAATATATTATATTTTCTAATTTGATTTAAATAAAATGAAGAGATATAATAGATTATTAATATCTCAAAACAATTATTTAAAAAGGTGCAAAAATAATGTTAGGTCGGAAATCTCTGTTGATGGTTGCTCAGAATATATTGACCGGAATAATTGGATATATAGGACTATTTTTTATATTGAGATATTCTGGCCTTGAGACATATGGAATTTTACAATTCTCATTATCCTATCTGGGATTGTTTTCATTTATCCTGGATTTTGGATTTTCAACTGCACATATAAAGAAAATATCAGAGGGATTCGATCCATGGAAAGGTATTTCGGTCTATTTTATTGTCAAATTAATATTGATTATTATATTCACAACAGTATCATTATCATCTCTTATTTTTGTAAAAATGATAACTGGCAGGAATTTATCATCACCATATGAATATTATACAATAATTTTAATCCTATTTTATTATATAATGCAATCTTTAGTTTTATTTTATCAGGCAACATTCAATGCCTTATCCAAGGCTGCCATAATTTCAATTCCAAGGATTATTGAGGCAACATTTAGGAATGTTTTATATATATTAACTAGCTATTTTATTGCCAGAACCCTTGTGAATAAAGAAGAATTTTCAATGACATTGGCATTTATATTAGTATTGAGTTATATATTATATGTATTATTGTATTCCATTTATGCAAGAGATTGGAAGTTTGTAAGACCGGAAAAGGAAGATTTTAAAACATATATTAGATTTGCAATACCTGTCTCGATTACATCAATTTTTTACATTATTGCCACATATTCATCAAATTTGATTTTGCAATATTACTGGGGTCCGATTTTTCTGGGAGCATATATATCGATTACCAATATAATCATGTTCATTAATTCTATAACGATTTCACTATCTTCATTTATTCTGCCAAATTTATCATCATCTTATAAAAATAACGATATAAATAAGTATTCATGGTTGATGCAAGAATTTGAAAAATTTTTGTCCATAACGATCCTGCCATTTGTAATATTTTTCATCATATTTTCAGATCAAATATTGAATTTATGGACATCATCTTTAATTCCATTTAGTATGGTATTGGTAATTTTGGGAATTAATGCATATGTTAACGCAATAAATATACCATATTCTACACATTTCAATGCAATTGATAAACCGAAGAATTCAATGTATATTCAGATATTTTCAAGCCTATTCTTAATCTTTCTGGATATTATAACAATACCCAAAAGCATATTTGGAATAAAAATGCTTGGCCTTGGAGCTACGGGTCTGGCATTATCTATATTTATTTCGACTACAGCAAACTCCCTTTTATTCAGAACTTATGTATCAAGATATATAAAAAGTTACGTTAATAATGTGGTAATAAAGCAAATCATTTCAGGCATTTTAACGGGTTTTATAATGTATTCAATAATCTTTTTCAAATTACCTTCAAAAAATTGGTATTATCTTATATCATATTTCATATTAACATATTTAATTTTCATTATAATATCTTACCTATTAAAAGGAATTAATAAAAATGATATAAAATACATTATAGATTCCTTTAACATAAGAGATATGCTGAAATATATTAAAGATGAATTAAGGAGGATTTGATTTCTCTTGATTCTGTGTCATATCTTTTATTACTCTTCTTCCCTTTAAAAGCATGTAAATTCCAAATCCTATTAATACAAATATGAATTCACTAAATATTAAAATGTAAAGAAAAATTGAAAATGTTATATTAAATGCATATTCCATTAAAAGATTTTGATATTCTATTTTGCTGTACAGATTCGGTTGAAATAAATATATATTCAATCTGTTAGTTCCATTTGTTAATGTTATATTTGTCAAATAAATATCTTTCTGGAGATTTGAAATATTATAATTTATATTTATGTAATAATAGGAGCCATTTATATGAGAATTTCCTGAAATATTAACAATATATTTTTCAGATCCATTTTTTAAATACTCAACTATAGAAATATTATAATCAATACTTTTTAATGATTTTATATAAATATTATATATATTATTATTTATTGAATAAGAAAAATTTTCTACCAGAGTTTTATTTCCGACATAATTTATTGATGATAAATCCTGATGTATTTCATTGTAGGTCATTGGAAGAAAGGCCCAGACGGTTAAAGACATTAAAATTATAGCGATTGATCCTAGCAGAACCCATTTCTTAAAATTCTGATATTTTCTTTTATATATTACATATACAGCGATAAATGGAAATATCATAAATATATCTGTGAACAAAAAATAACTGAGAAGCAAGAAAATCAAAGATATACTATAAATTATAATTATTGTGGAAATATCAATCTTGTCCATTTTTAATCACTCTTTTGATTATTATTCTTACATTTTTTCCATCTATTTCCCAATCTTTTATATATCCCTCATTGATTTCAAGTATTTTAGAAAGTGTTTCATTTTCAATATAACCTTTCATTTTTTCTATGGATTCTATGATATCCTTATCATCGGTTTTTATATTCAACACGATTTTTTCATCATAATCAAGATCAAGTTCCTTTCTCATCAATTGTATTCTCCTTATCAAATCTCTGGCTAAACCTTCTAACAATAAATCCCTATTTATCTTTTTACTCATTAAAAGATCAAAATTCTTCTCCTCTATTAAATGATAATCATCCAATGGAATTTTTGAAACAATAAATGCCTCTGGCGGTAAATCATAATTTTCAATTTTGGTTGATCTATTGTTCAAAATATTTTCAATAATAATATCCCTATAATTGTTTAAAATTTCATTAATCCTCTTCATATCAGATTTCAATATAGGGCCAGCAACGGTATGATTTAATTTAATTTCCGTCTTTATATAATTATTTGCATCCATTCCAATTTCAACTTTTTTAACATTTAATTCGTCCATAATAATATCTTCATATTTTTTGATTATATTTATTATATCGTTGTTATAAATTATCAGGATCAATTTTTCTAAAGGTTGCCTTGTTTTTATATTCATCTCCTGCCTTGCCCTTCTTCCGGCTTCAACAATATTAATAACTATTTCCATCTCATTCTCTAAATCTTTTTTTATTAATTTTTCATCATATTCTGGAAATTCAGTTAAATGTACACTTTCAGAACCAGTCAAATCCATGTATATATAATCTGAAATGAATGGAACAAATGGTGCTATGGATCTTGTAAATCGTTCAAATACATAATACATTGTTCTATATGCACTTAATTTATCTTCATCCATTTTTTCAGACCAAAATCTCCTTCTAGATCTTCTTATATACCAGTTGCTCAAATCCCATATGAATTTTTCAATATATTCTGTAGATTTATGAATCTGATAATTTTCCATGTTTTCCTTAATTGATTTTATTGTTGAATTCAATCTGGAAATTATCCAGAAATCTATTTCGTTTTTAATTTTTAATTCATCAAATTTAAATTTGTCTATCATTGCATTGTTCCTATAAAATATGTATGAATTGAAAAGGGTATCAATGGTCTTTGATTTGTATTCCTTAATAAGATTTATTGAGACTCTTCTATCTTTCCATGGAGGCACGCTGTAAAAGTATAGCCTCAGTGAATCTGCACCGACCTCATCCATGTAAGGGATGGGGTCTACCGCATCCCCCTTACTCTTACTCATTTTTTCTCCTTTTTCATTCAAAACGAAACCCAAAGTGATTACATTTTTAAATGCATTTTTGTTAAATAATAAACTATTGACCGTGTGTAATGTATAAAACCATCCTCTTGTCTGATCCATTGCTTCGCTGATGAAATCAACCGGAATATAATATTCAATTAAATTTTCATTCTGATATGGATAGTGGAATTGAGCAAATGTTGCGCTTCCAGAATCAAACCATACATCTATGAGATACGGTTCTCTAATCATCTTTTCATTGCATATTGGACATTTTACCTCTATTTCATCAACCCATGGTCTATGTGGTTCAAAATTATCAGGTACATAATCTGAATTCTTAAATAATTCATCAAATGAAGAAGGAACAAAATAATGATCATTTTTACATTTCCATATATTTAATGGCGTTCCCCAATATCTATCCCTGCTCAATGCCCAGTCTTTTGCTTCATCCAAAAAATTTCCAAATCTACCATATTTTATATTTTCAGGTATCCAATTTATTTTTTCATTATTTTCTTTTAATTTTTCTCTTATTTTTGATACCTTAATGTACCATGTATCAAGTGGATAATAAAGTAATGGTGTACCACATCTCCAGCAGAATGGGTATGTGTGTTTTATTCTTTCATTCTTGAATAACAGTTTTTTCTCTTTAAGATATTTTATGATCTCTTTATCTGCATCCTTTACAAATTTTCCAGCCCAAAGACCTTCAATGAACTTCCCCTCTCTATCTATCGGATTTACAATTTTTACGTTGTATTTTTTTCCAATTTCAAAGTCATCGGCTCCGAAGGCGGGAGCAATATGAACAATTCCTGTACCATCTTCTGTAGTAACAAAATCTCCATGTACAACAAAAAATACATCTTGATCAATTTTAATGGTATCTATAGGCCTTTCATACCTTTTATTTAATAATTCTTCACCTTTTAATTCCTTCAATACTTTTGGATTTTCTATTAAACCTTTTATCCTATCTTTGGCTATATAATACTTTTCCCCCTGATATTCAATTAAATTGTAAATTACATTTCTGTTTACAGCCAAAAACATGTTGCTAGGTAATGTCCAGGGTGTAGTGGTCCAAACAAGAAAATATGCATCTTCATCCTTTACTTTGAATTTTACATAAATTGATGGATCCTCTGTATTTTTATATCCCTGGGCCACCTCATGACTGGATAATGGAGTCCCACATCTGGGACAGTATGGAACAATTTTAAAACTTTTTTCAAGCATGTTCATTTTCCAAAGTTTTGATAACGCCCACCATACACTTTCAATATAAGAATCGTCCATGGTTTTATATGCATTTTGAAAATCTATCCAAAATCCGATTCTTTCAGACATTTCCTCCCATTCCTTTTTATATTTGAAAACGGATTCCTTGCAAAGCATGTTAAATTCTCTGATTCCAAACTTCTCGATCTCTTTTTTCGAATTGATTTTCAGCTGTTTTTCAACTTCCAATTCAACTGGAAGGCCATGACAATCCCATCCAGCAATACCCGGATATATATTTTCACCTTTCATCATATGATATCTTAAAACAACGTCCTTAACTGCCCTTGTTAAAGCATGACCAAGGTGGGGTTGTCCATTTGCTGTTGGGGGGCCTTCTAAAAATGTGAAAACCTTCCCGTTTTTATTCAATTCTCTTCTTTTTTTGTAAATGTTATTTTCTTTCCAATATTCTAAAACTTCCTTCTCTATTTCTGCTAAATTTTTTTTAGGATTGAATGTGATCTTTGACATGAAAATCAGAAATATATTATATTGGAATTTAAAAATATTTTCATTTTAGTTTGAGAAAAATCAATAAGTTTTTATCATTAATTATAATAATTTTCTTTATGAAATTACTTTTTATTCATTCAGATTATATAGAATATAATGTAAGGGAAAAGGCCACAAAAATTGCAGAAGAATATGAAAAGGATCATGATAGGGTTGAAGAGGTATTGGTAGTGTTTGTTTCTGTGGAAAGAAATGACAAGATTAATACTGCCGATAATGCGGCTATTGAGATTGATGGAGTTGCAAAACAAATAAATGTGAAGAGAATTTTCATATATCCATATGCACATCTGAGTTCCGATTTAGCAAGTCCAGAAACTGCTATAAATATATTAAACAAATTAAGGGAAAATATTAAAGACATGGGTTATGAAATGCATACATCACCATTCGGATGGTATAAGAGTTTTAAGATATCGTGTAAAGGCCATCCACTATCCGAACTCTCAAAAACCATTTCAGAATATGAAGAACCTGAGGCATTGAAGAATGAAAATAAATTAAAAACATCATGGTATATTTTAAATGACGGTATATTAATAGATGTGGATAAATTCGATTATACGGGTTATGAAAATTTAAAAACATTTGTTGAATATGAAATAAGTGGGACAAGGGCTGTGCATGAAATGCCACCACATGTGAAATACATGAAAACACTTGAAATAGCTGGATATGAAGAAGGTAGTGATGCAGGGAATTTGAGGTATTTCCCAAAGGGGAAATTAATTAAATCTTTGATTGAAAATTATGTAACCGAAAGAGTTTTAAATTACGGAGCTCAGGAGGTAGAAACCCCTATCATGTACGATTACAACCATCCTGCACTAAAAAGCTATTTGGAGAGATTTCCAGCCAGACAATATACTGTATTATCCGGAGAGGACAAATTCTTTTTAAGATTTTCGGCATGTTTTGGTCAGTTTTTAATAGCAAAAGATGCAACAATATCGTATAAACAATTACCTTTAAGATTGTATGAATTAACGAGATATTCATTTAGAAGAGAGAAGCATGGTGAATTGGTGGGATTAAGGAGATTAAGGGCATTCACTATGCCTGATATGCATACCTTTGTAGCAGATTTAGATAATGCAAAAGAGGAATTTATGAAGCAATACATGCTTTCAATTGATGTTTTAAAAGCCTTTGGACTTGATACAAAAGACTATGAAGTTGCAATCAGATTTACAAGGGAATTTTATGAAAACAACAAAGATTTTATATATGAACTTCAGAGAAGGATAAATAAACCTGTTTTAATACAAATATGGGAGGAAAAGTTTTTCTATTTTATTCTAAAATTCGAATTTAACTTTGTAGACAATACAAATAAAGCGGCTGCATTAAGCACAGTTCAAATTGATGTTGACAATTCAAGAAGATTTAACATTACCTATATCAACGAAAGGAATGAAAGGATTTATCCACTGATTTTGCACTGTTCACCGAGTGGTGCAGTTGAAAGGGTTATTTATGCAATGTTAGAAAAAGCTGAAAAAGATAAAAGGAACAATGTGAAGCCAATGTTTCCTGTTTGGTTAAGCCCTACTATTGTCAGAATCATCCCTGTTGATAAAAAACACTACGAATATTCTGAAGTCATTCTGAATGAACTCAGGAAAAATAAAATAAGGGCAGACTTTGATGACAGAGAAATTTCATTATCAAAGAAGATAAGGGAAGCTGAAATGGATTGGATTCCATATATAGCTGTTATCGGCGATAAGGAAATATCATCCAATATTTTGACAATCAGGGAAAGAAATAAAAATGGTAATTATGAGATTTCCTTGGAAGAATTTATAAAAACAATCAAAGAAAAAATTTCAGATTACCCATACAGGGATTTAAATGAGAGCCAATACTTATCAAAGAGAGTGAAATTCACATGATTCAATATTTTCTTTTAACTACGTATTCAGCGAATTCGTACAAAAACCTCTTCACCTCATTATCTATGGGCTTTATGGATTCCTGTGCAATTTTTACCAGCTCTTCCAATTTCATATAGGAGTATTCCAAGGATCCGCTTTCTTTTACAGCATTCCTGACTTCATTCAATTCATCTATTGTTATTCCCTTTTTACCCAGATATTTCATTATAGTATCCTTGAACTTTTCATTTTCCATTGCCTTTATGATTAAAAGTGTTTTCTTACCTTCTTCTAAATCGGATGTGACCGGTTTACCTATCTCTTTTTCGTCACCGAATAGCCCCAGTATATCATCCTGTAATTGGAATGCTATTCCAACAGGTATTGCATAATTTGTGATCACATCAAAATTATCTGATCCTGCAAGAATGGCTCCCATTATCATTGGCCCTTCTATGGTATATTTTGCGGTTTTGTATTCATGTATTTTTAATAAATCTTTTTCATTGAAATCTTCCCTGAAAAATGATAAAACATCAAGGATCTGTCCATATCCGGTATCTTCAATTATTTTCGTCATTTTTAACATTGCCTTTATTTTCCTTTCCTCGGGAAAATTAAGATTTTCAAAAATTTCGTACGAATACATGCTTGCAAGGTCACCAGCGATTATTGCTAGATTTTCACCTAACTTTTTATTGTTATATTTATTTTCAAATATTTTATGTATTGTTGGTTTTCCTCTCCTTAAATCAGAATTATCCATGATATCATCATGAATCAATAAGAATGATTGTACAATCTCAATGCTTGCAGATGCCTTTATAATCTCCTCTTCATCCTCTCCACCGTATAATTTATATCCAACGATCATTAAAAGGGGTCTAAGCCTTTTTCCTCCCCTCATAGTATATTCATATATTGCATCAAAAACCTCAACAATATATGGATCTTCGAGCCTTTTCTTCTTTTCCTCAAAAAATTCTCTTAAATAATTTTCAACCAACTTTGGATATTTATTTAAATATTCATTAAGAACCATAATTTTGTAAATTATTAATAATATTATTATTCTTTTCCCTCATTTTCTATATAATTTTTATAAAGATCTTCAAATAGAATAGGAGCTACCTTATAAGCCTGTTTTAACATTTCGCGGGCCAGATTCCTAATTTCCCACTGTGCATCCTTTTCAGCTCTCAATGAAATAAAATGTCTCAATTCCCTTCCATTCATTGTCACAATGATTTTGGTTTCAACGGCCTGAGGAAGTATAAACCTGGCATCCTCCTTATTTATTTTGTTCTGTATCATCCTTTTATATAATTCTCTAGATTGATTTAAAATATTTACAAAATCGTTGTAAAATTCCGAATTTTTAATGCTTTCAGGAATTATAAACTGTGGGTCTAGAGGTACATATCTTTGACTTTGTTGTGTATATGATGCAATCCTGTGTCTTACCAGTTGATGAGAACAAACCCTAGATATTCCTTCAATCAAAAATGTAAATGATGCATGCTCAAATACTGATTCATGGCCAAGTTTTTTAAGCAAATTTATAAGATGTTCAACTTTTGCATCATCAAGCTCTTTAAAATTTTTTGAATGTGATATGGATCCACATTGAGCAATTAGTCTATCAACATCTGTAGTGTTACCATGGTATTCATAATTTAATTTGGAATATGCAATCAATGTTACTTTTAATCCTGATGATCCAAGATAATCCATGTAATTTTTAATTTCATCATAGATAAAAATTTTTTTAATCATGAAAAATTACTGATTAAATAAGAATTTTAATTTGATTAAATTGCAGGATAGTAATTACTTAAATTAAACTCTGAAATGATAATATAAAAATTTCATAAATTAAATGATTTTAATTTAAATTAATATATTTAATTACATTTGGAATTTTTATCTACCTTATTTTCATGATAAAAATTTTTATGTTTGATTAAATATCTTTTATCATGGTATTTTTACAATTGGCCTTAGACTTAACAATTTTAGAAAGGGCAATCCAAATAGCTAAGGAAGCGGTTGAAGGAGGAGTTGACTGGATTGAGGTAGGTACACCATTAATAAAAAGTGAAGGAATGAATGCAGTTAGAACAATTAAGAAGATGTTTAAGGATAAAGTGATAGTTGCTGATATGAAAACAATGGATGTGGGTGGAGTTGAGGCAGAAATAGCTGCAAAAAGCGGTGCAGATGTAATAATAATTTTAGGAGTATCGGATGATGAAACAATTAAGGAGGCTGTAAATGCAGCCAACAAATATGGTTCAAAAATAATGGTTGATTTAATCAATACTATAGATCCGGTTAAAAGGGCACAGGAAGTGGAAAAATTGGGTGCATCCTATGTGTGCGTTCATGTAGGTGTGGATCAACAAATGAAGGGAATGGATCCAATAGATATATTAAAAAAGGTATCAAAGACCGTTAACATTCCGGTAGCAGTTGCAGGAGGAATAAATTCCGAAACCGCACCATTGATGGTTGAGAATGGTGCCTATATTATAATAGTTGGCGGCGCAATAATAAAGGCTGAAAATGTTACAGAAGCAGCTAAAAGAATAAAGGAAAGCATAACAAAAATGGAAAAAATTAAAACCGATTTATTTAAAAAATATACTTTAGAAAATGTCAGGGATGCGTTGATAAAGGTTTCAACACCTAACATTAGTGATGCAATGCATAGAAAGGGTGCAATACATGGATTAAATCCAATTCTGCCTAAGGGAGGAAAAATGGTAGGGCCTGCACTCACTGTTAGGACAATTGACGGTGATTGGGCCAAGCCGGTAGAGGCCATTGATAAGGCTGAACCCGGACAGGTAATAGTTATTGATGTTGCTGGTGGTGAAACGGCAGTATGGGGTGAATTAGCTTCTTGGAGTGCAAAGGTGAAAGGAATATCTGGAGTGGTAATAAATGGTGCTGTAAGGGACATTGATTTCATAAAGGAAATAAATTTCCCAGTATTTGCAAAATATATTGTACCAAATGCAGGTGAGCCTAAAGGGTATGGGGAGATTGGAGTGGAATTGGAATTTGGAGGGCAAAAAATTAGAACGGGTGACTGGATTGTCGGGGATGAATCCGGACTGGTTGTTATACCAAAGGAAAATGTAGTAGAAATTGCAAACAGAGCGTTGGATGTTTTGGAAAGGGAAAATAGATTGAGGGAGGAAATTAAAAGAGGGTCAACACTATCAAAGGTTTCAAAACTGGAAGAATGGGAAAAGGTGGGGTGAATGGATTTACCAATTACAGATTTTCATATACACACGAATTTATCCGATGGATCCCTGAGTGTTGATGAAATTATAAAATTTGCAAAAAAGAACCATTTTGATATGATAGGAATTTCAGACCATTATGAAACGGTAAAGACAAAATCAATAAAATCAAAATATTTAAATAATTACATTGAAGGAATAAGGATGATATCTGAAAAATATGATTTTCCCATTAAAATCGGTGTGGAAATAGATTTTTCAAATAGAACGGACTTTGAAAATATGAATTATAACGTTTTGAATCAGTTGGATTATGCACTGTTCGAATATGTGCAAGATACAGTTTGGAATGGAAAACCATTTTGGGAGTTACTTGAAATATATGATAAAATTGATATACCGATAGGACTGGCCCACAATAACATTGATAAAAATTTCAAAAACGTAGATTTTGAAAATTTTCTCGATACATTAGAGACCACAGGCATATTCGTTGAAATAAATACAAATCCACTTTATTCTATGTTTTCACAGCAATATTATGAACTTTCAAGACCATTCTTTGAATCGATAAAAGGTAGAAATATCGCAATATCAGTTGGATCGGACATGCATTTTTATTTGGAGGATATGTTGAATGTAAAAAAGGGCATTTCATTCATAAAAGAGCTGGGATTGGAAAATAATTATTTATTATTTTTAAGATATTTTAATAAAGAAAAGTAAAATTTTTTAATAAGTTAGTGGATTCAGGATATGAGTATTATGAAGACATATTTGAAAATAACATTTAATAGCGAAGGATCCAAGCCTTCAGATATTGTAAATGCTTTGGAAGCCATTGGATTCAGGCCCATGACCGGCTGGTACGATTTTGTATATGAATGGGGAGATCATGCCACAATAGAAGATGCAATATGGTTTGCTGATAGAATTCATGAAACCTTGAAGGGGATGAATGTTTATTTTCAGATAGAAACTGTTGGAGAAACAGAGGAACAAGAAAAAGATTACGAAGTCTGATTTTTTCTTATTATAAATCTTTTAATATTTCCGCATTTTAAGCATTTTAAAATTATCCTTCCCTTTCTGATTCTTATCGTTGCATTTTTTCCTGGAATTAAATAAGAATAACAATTTTTGCATATGTACCTTTTATCAAACTTCACTTTATAATGTTTTGATATTTCCAATGCCAGAAAAATGTATCTTTTTTCCAATTCTAGATCATTCTTTAACTCCATCTCCTTAGCTAGGCTCAGTAAATTTTTTATCCATTTTGATGCGTTTATTTTAGCCTGGGGATGAACCATATTTGCACCTATGAAAAGGTATTTTAATCTACTTTATATTTTTAATTGCAATGAACATTAAGGCTGTGGCTACGGATATTGATGGCACCTTGACAAATGATAAGAGAATAATACCAGTAAAGGTAATATCAGCACTCAGAAAACTGGAGAATGAGGGCATAAAGGTGATGTTGGTAAGCGGTAATACTTTACCTGTCGCTTTAGGTATGAAAATTCTTATAGGGCTTTCAGGGCCAGTGATAGGTGAAAATGGAGGTATTATTTTTTATAATAATAATATATACAGATATTTTGATAGGGATGATATAGAAAAGGAATTTGAAAATTTTAAAAAATTAAATCCGGACGTTAAGAGGATTTATACAGATAGATGGAGGGAAACATCTATTGCAATAGTTCCGGATTATAATGTAAAAAAAGTAAAGGATTATTTTATACCGAGAGGTTATAGGGTTGAATATACAGGCTTTGGCATACATATTTCACATATGGAACAGAATAAATATTTTGGCGTTAAAAAGGCCTCAGAAATGTTAAACATTGACTGTTCAGAAATTCTGGCCATTGGAGATAGTGAAAATGATATTGATATGGTTAAAAATTGTGGCGTTGGAGCATCCGTTGGGAATGCAATAGAGGAACTAAAAAGGGTATCAAAATATATTAGCAGGAGAAAATATGGATATGGAGTGATAGAAATATTGAAGGAATTGAATTTAATATGAAAATTTTAAATAATTCTGATTATATTAACTTTTAATGAATTTATTTGAATTATTAAATGATCTCTTGATCCCTATAATTGTAACAATTGGTATAATTGTTATTGGATTATATTTGGTTTCATATTTAACAAGATTAATAAAATATCTTAAAATTAAAGAAAGTCCAATTTTGGGTGATGAGGCATTCAGTATATTAGAAATAATATTTTTATATACATTATTTTCCTTTCTGTTCATAATAATAATTTTATCATATGCATTCTCAATGAATTTATTGGCCCAGTATACAACTAAAATTATTTTCCCGTATTTCAACATGTTCTTTTTGATTATGATGATCTTTCTATTTTCATTTTTGTTTTTAACCATCAACAGCAGATTATTTAGATATTTAAGAGGGGAATTGCATATTAAACCAAAAAATATTTGGAGTTACAAGTTGAGTTCATATATGGAATTATTTATAAAATATTTAATATACTCGTTAACGACCATTTTTATATTAATTGTCATTCTCTCCAGTTTTGGCATATTAAAAAATACCGTTGAAGGGATATATTCATTTTCGTCAAAAAACATAGACGGATTCATAACAATGTTTATCCTTTTATTGGGCGGCATTTTGACTTATCTATTCATCAATGCGTATTTAAAGGATATAAAATTAAAATCCAGGGCGAATAAAGATAAATTATTATTATACATATCCGGAATACTGAAACACTTTATTTCATCCATCATTATCGTAGGCATAATTTTGGTATTTCTATCAATGATAGGTTTTACATATGCAGATGTTTTTGTATTTATTGTATTTATAATATTTTTAATATTTTCATTCTCAATAATTTTTACACCTCCTTTAATAAATGCTCTGGCAGGTCTTTCAATTTTAATATCTGAAACATTCGTTATTGGAAATTATATAAAAATTGATGACATCAATTTTATCGGAGAAATTATAGACATTAAAATTATGAATACAGTTCTAAGAGATCATAGAGGCAATATAATATATGTACCAAATTCAAAAATGATGAATTATTCTGTAACAAATATTGGGATATATGAAAAGATAATACCTGTTAAGATTGAATTATTGACAGAAAAAAATGTTGATAAAGACTTTATTGAAGAGTGCATCCTGAAGGAGAAGATCAATGATCATATCATTTATAATAATAAACCAAAGGTTTATTTGCAAAAGATTGAAAACAACAAAAAAATTTATGAAATATTGGTTTACATAGATGATATTGGCAAAATAGATGATGTCAAAACGGACATCCTGGAAAAATTATATTTATGCATGATGAACAAGTGAATAATAATTATCATCATATCCTGTTTCCATTTTCTTTGCAATTATGAATGGCCCATCTAATTTGGATATTATAGAAATTTCATATGAAATTGAAATGTTCCTTTCAAATATTTCTGAAGGTGGTACAAGAACTGTTAAATCGCCTTTACTTATTATTTCTTTAATATTTTCTATTTCATTTTCCTTATTTAATATTTTCATTTCAAAATCAATGTGCATTTCATTTAAGTAATTTTCAATTTTTTCTATAAAACTTTTATCGGTTGAAAATGAATATATTGTTATTCTTGAATTATTTTCATTTGCAAGTTTTATTCCTACGTCCAACGCGAATTTATGACTCCTTTTCTTTGATATAATAATATTAACATTTTTAATCTCCTCTGGAATATGATCTTTAAAAATTATTAAATCCGCCCTTTGGTTCTTGTAAAGTCTTTCAATCTTAGAACCGATTAACCTTTTCCTGTATTTCAAGAATAGAATCTTAATATTTTTTTCTTTTATCGCATTCTGTATTGAATTGTATATATCATGACTTACCTGTAAAATTGGTGTGACGGACCTCTTATACTTTTTTGCATGCTTTTCAAGTCTATCAATCATTTTAATCTCTAAGCTTACATCGTTATACCTCATGGCATATGGATTTATAGTGGGAGGGACCTCATAAACATGGTATATGTATAAATTACCACCTGTATTTTTGGATAATTGTGCAGCAAGCCTTACACTATCATAATCTTCATCCGCCACGGCAACCATTATATTATTTTTTCTCAATTCCTCTACAGCATGCGAAGGTTTGATAATTTCCCCCTCCTCTATTTCCCTTTTACCTACCCAGAAATAGTATATTATTAGACCAATTTCAATCCATAAGATAGCGACATACCATGCAGTAGGTGAAAATAACCATAAAGTAAAAGCAACCAGAAGTTTAGTAAATATTGCCAATACGGGAATCAATGGGAATAATGGCATTTTCCATTCGGCTTTAATATTTGGATTTTTGTATCTATTTACTATAACTGCAATGTTGACTAATGTAAATAGAAGCAAAAACATAATTGATGCTGCAGCAACTATTGTATCGAGTGGAAATGCCACAGCCATTACCGCTATGATAGCACCAGATATAACTGTGGCAACATGTGGGGTTCTCCTTTTTGTATGCATTCTTGCAAAAAATCTAGGTAATGAACCATTCCTCCCCATTGCAAATGATACCCTTATCGCGGAATAAACCGTTGCATTTAATGTTGAAACAGCTCCGAATATCAAGGCGAGTATTACTATGGAGCCACCAATAGAACCCATAAAATATTGTCCAAAATTAAAAACTGCTGAATTTCCCCATGATGCAAATTTAATTGGCCCTATTGAACCAATCATTACAAAAAATAAAAATAGATAAAGCAATGTTACGATTGTAACAGATAGTATGATGGCCCTCGGAAGATTTTTCTTTGGATTTTCAATCTCTTCTGCACTTTGTGCAATTATTTCATAACCTTCAAATCCAACAAACAGTAAACCCATGGCTAACAATGTTCCGAATGGAGATCCCGAAATTGGAAATATATTATTTATCGGATTTATGTGTCTGGTCAAAATACCATAAATCCCAATACCTCCAATTACAAATATCAATAATATTTGGATCATGTTTATTGTCGTCTGGCTAATTCCTGTAGATTTTGTTCCCCAATAATTTATAAAAACAATAATCCCTATTATTAAAACTGCCAGTAATTTAATTAATAAATTTGGATTCCAGATTGGGATTGAATACAATTCCATTAACCAGACAATACCCGTCGCAAAAGTTACCGAGTAAAATGAATCCGCAATTGAATGTGAAAACCATGACATCCATCCTCCCATAAAACCAAATGGTTTTGGCAAAGCCTCCTCAACAAATAGATAGCCACCTCCCGCCTCCGGATATATTGTTGATAATTCTGCATATGTCATAGCAGTTAAGATTGTTATGAAATAATTGAAAATGAGAGCTAAAAATATTGCCGTTCCAGAATATGCAACGGCTTGACCGGCCATCATATATATTGTTGCGCCGGTCATGGCCCCTACTCCTACATTTATTAAATCAATGAATTTAAGGTCTCTTTTAAATGATATTTCAACCTTATTGTTTTCCATAATTTTCTTCGATATATTTTACCATATTATATAAAGTTTCGTTTATTGGCATTCTCAGATTATATTCTCCTGCCAATTTTAGTATAATTCCGGTGATATGATCTATTTCAGTCCTTTTATTTTTCAATATGTCCTGAAGCATGCTGGAATAATTATCATATGTATTTCTGGCAACTTCATAGCTCAAATTATAAATATTTTCATTTATTCCAATCAATTTAGCCAAAATTTCTATTTCTTTGCACAGATCATTGAATATATTCAATAATGGTGGTCTTGTCAGATTGCCATTCTTTGCTCTTAATATTGCGGTAAGAGGATTTATACAGGCATTTATGAATCCCTTAATCCATATTTCTTTAACAATATCAAAAGAATATTCACTTTTTAATCCTGATTTGTTCAGAGATTCCACTATTTCCAATATTATATTTTTATCAACATTTTCAACGTTTCCAAGTTTAGTAATTCCATTGCCTGTATGAATGATCTCTCCTGGTTTTTCAAATGTTATGCCTTCTGTTGTTATTCCTGCAGCAATCCTTTTTTTATAATATTTTCTGATTATGTCAATATTATCAAGACCGTTTTGCAATGATATGATAATTTCATCTTTCAGAATATCTTTTAATTTAATCATCGCATTTTCTGTATCATAAGATTTTACAGTTAAAAATATTACATCCGCCCCTCCATCATAATTTTCAGATGCGTTCAATTTAAAGACATCGTTTGTCTTCCCTTTTATTATTAATCCATTGTTTTTTATCTTTTCAACATGTTCTTTACGCGCAATCAATGTTACCTCGTGGTACTTTGATAAATATGCCCCGAATAGACTACCCACTGCTCCAGCACCGTATATTACGATTTTCATCTTTTTATCATTCTGTATGATACTATTGGATTTCTGTTGGCCTCAACTTCATCTATTCTACCCACTGCCGTATTATGAGGTGCGGTCTTCAATAACTCTGGATTTGTCTTTGCCTCTTCTGCTATTTTTATCATTATTTCAGCAAGCTTATCCAGGGATTCTTTGCTCTCCGTTTCTGTAGGCTCTATCATCAAGGCCTCCTCCACTATTAATGGGAAGTATATGGTTGGTGCATGGATTCCATAGTCCAACATTCTCTTTGCAACATCCAACGTTCTAATTCCATATTGTTTTAGGTTTTTACCACTGAATACAACCTCATGTTTCCTCAATTCTTTATACGGTAGATCATAGTACCCTTTCAATTTTTTTCTCAGATAGTTTGTATTTAAAACAGCCCTTTCTGTAGCTTTCTTCAAACCATCTCCACCCATCAATTTAATGTATGCCCATGCCCTTACAAGAACGCCAAAATTTCCATAAAACATTGCAACTTTACCTATCGATTTCTTTACATTGTAATCTAAATAATATTTATTGCCATCGAATGAAACTATTGGAACTGGTAGATAATCCAGTAGATGATGTTTAACACCAACTGGACCTGCACCCGGGCCTCCTCCTCCGTGTGGTGTTGCAAATGTCTTATGGAGATTTACATGTACAATGTCAAAACCCATTTTACCCGGAGCTGTCTTTCCCATTATTCCATTTAGATTGGCACCATCATAATATAATAATGCTCCATGTGAGTGTACCAATTCTGCAATCTTTTCAATATTTTCTTCAAATATACCGAGTGTGTTTGGATTTGTTATCATAAATGCGGCTGTTCTATCAGACAATGCCTCTTCAAGTGCTTTTAAATCCACCATCCCCTGATCATTGCTAGGTATTTCTATAGTGTTAAATCCTGCCATTGTAGAGCTTGCTGGATTGGTTCCATGTGCAGAATCTGGAACTATAATTTCTTTTCTCTTAAAATCCTTCCTATCTTCATGATATGCTTTTACGATGAGCAATCCCGTAAATTCACCGTCAGCTCCGGCAATGGGTTGAAGGGTAAAAGCATCCATGTAGGTAATTTTCTTTAAAGATTCTTGTAATTCATACATTATTTGCAGGGCGCCCTGTATTGTATCTATGTCCTGATAAGGATGTATATATCTAACTTGATCCATTGATGAAATTTCATCGGCTATCTTTGGATTAAACTTCATGGTACATGATCCTAGTGGATATGTATTCAAATCCACGCCATAGTTCATCTGCGATAATCTTACATAATGTCTCAAAACTTCATATTCTTCATTATCCGGAATGTTTAAATTATCCCTTTTCAAAGATTCTGGAATATTTATATTAAATTCACTCTCTTCATTGGGTAATTTAATGGTTCTTTTCCCATTTTTTTCAAATATTAAAGGTTCATCCCATACTGCCTGATGAAAGGTCATGAAACCACCTCCCTCAGAGCATCCAACAACTTGTTAATATCATTATCAGTATGTACTTCTGTAACGTTCAATAACATGCTTTCTCCAAGTTCTGGATAATAGTTGTTTGTCATTGTATTTATCAAATATCCACCATGTATTCCTTTTGAAAGCAGTTTTTTATGCACATTTATTTCTTTATCCGGTAAAGTTATCACGAATTCGTTAAAATGAAGCCCAGAATGAGGTGAGCTATATCCATATATTTTCTTTATATTTTCTAAGACGTAATTTGCCCTGGACATATTGATTTCCGCCAATTTCTTTAACCCTGATTTACCAAGTGTGGATAAATAAACTGCAGATGCCACTGCAACCAATGCCTCATTGGAACATATATTGCTGGTTGCCTTCGCTCTTCTAATATGTTGTTCCCTTGTCTGTAAAGTCATGACAAATGCTCTTTTACCATGATTATCTTTGGACATACCGATAATTCTTCCAGGCATTTTTCTTATATATTCCATTTTTGTAGAAAATATACCCAACAATGGCCCTCCAAAATTAACTGGATTTCCCAATATTTGCCCCTCTCCAATTACTATATCTGCTCCATAATCTGCAGGTGGTTTTAAAATTCCAAGTGAAATAGGGTTTACACCTACAGTAAATATGAAATCTCCGAATTCTCTGATTTTCGTAATATTTTCATCAATAATACCAAAGAAATTTGGAATTTCAGCGTATACCATGGAAGTATTTTCATTAATTTTAGATTTCAATGATTCAAGATCTATGCCTCCGGTTTTTTTATCATAATCATATTCAACGATTTTCATTTCCAATCCCTTTATATAATTCCACAAAACACTCTTTTTCTCCCATTGGATATTTTTTGGTATTAACACCTCCCTTTTACCATTAATGTAATATGACATCCTTGCAGCCTCGCCTAATGATGTTGGAGCATCATACATTGATGCATTTACAGCCGGTAGACCTGTTAATTCTGCTATGTAACTCTGGTATTCAAATAATGTCTGTAACATACCCTGTGATATTTCCGGTTGATATGGTGTATATGCGGTATAAAATTCAGACCTGGAAATTATTGAAAACACAGTTGAAGGAATATAATGGAAATAAACTCCAGCACCCATGAATATAGGCATTTCATAAAATGACCTATTCTTTGACAGAATTCTTCTGAATTCCAATCTCAGTGAATTTTCATCCAATCCATCCGGTAAATCTATTCCCTTTATTTTTACATTTTCTGGGATATCTGCAAAAAGCTCCTCTATATTATTTATGCCCAAAAAGTTCATCATTTCATCTTCTTCAGTCATGAAATCACCAGATAGGTATATTGTATTTACATAGATAAAAATTACATTTTATTTATTTTTATTTACTAATTTTTCTAATTCTTCCTTTAATTTTTTCAATTCTTCCTCTAAATTATCAATTTTTCTTTTAATATTTTCAATCTCTGATGTATTCTTTGTCATGTCAATTTTCTTCTTTTCTTCATCTTTTAATATAAATCTAAAATGCATCTTTGAAGGGATTCCTATTGTTTCATTCATGTATTCATACAAGGTTTGATTTCTTTTTAGAGCTTCCCTATAAAATTCTGGAATTCTGTTTGTATAATCAACGTTCACTTTTTCTTTTTTATCAAAATAACCCTTGTAACAAACTATTTCCTTTATATCTCCAGGTTTTGCATATCTTTGATTTTTAATATATTCCTTTTCTTTTATTTTTCTTTTTAAATCGTTATACTCATCAACATTTATTTCTTCATTGGAATAAGATTCTTCAAGGTATTTTAAAAATAAATCGTATTCAATTGGTGTTTCTATATAATTAATTAATTCTTCCAATGTTTCAGTATCCATAATTTGATATTGAAATTTGGATATTAAGTTTTATTTTTCACTTTTTAGATTTTTTTTCTCAGCGCTAGAAATAAAATATAAAAGGTGTATATCATACTATTATAAATGAATAATAATATTATTAAATTATTATAATTATAAGATTGGTATGTTAGGAAAGATATTAATGCCGTTAAAACAACTGTTAATATTATAAACATTATTTTAACATTCCTAGGCATTTTAACATATCCTTTTACAATATTAATATAAATAGCCACCGACAAAACTCCCAATGCTATAGAAATTTCATCACAATTGTAATTTTCTATTGCGATTTCCCATTTATTTATAAAGATTTTTGAACATAAATTATCACTTTTATCTCTTATTTCCATTAAAATTTGTTTTCTGTCCCTATTTATTAATTTTATATAGTACTTTTTATCATTTATGGTTAAAATATCATTTTCCAATATACCTTCAGATAAATTTGAAAAAACAATTTTCCATTTGTTATTTTTTATATATTCAATTTTTATATAATGATTTCCTTTAATGTTGATCTTTTTGTAAGATTTCTCGATTACGTCACTCTTGATTCCATTAATGATAATTTCATTTTTCTTTATTAAAATATAATCACTCATAACATTTAACTATAAAAATTGTATATTATAAAGATTATTTAAATTAAAAAGAATGAGATTATCATTCCAGGTTCAATTATTGAATCTAATAATGCATGTGATATTATGTCTGGAAGAAATGAATTCCATTTAAAATAAATATATCCAAAAATCAGACCGATAATAAATGTACCCAACATTCCAAAGACATTCCATGTAATGTGAAATACTGAAAATATTAGAGAAGATATTATTATTGAATAAGAACCTTTAGATTTGAAATAATTAATTATGTATCCTCTAAATATAGTTTCTTCAATAATTCCTGCAACAATTGCTGCAAATATTGAAAATAATTTTAATGTATTAAAAGTAAATGAATACTCTCTTAACAGTGGAATTTGAATTTGTATCAATGAATATATTAAAACAAATACCAACCCAAAAATATAAGGTATTGGATTTTTTGTGGGTTTAAAATTTATACTTTTAATATTAATATCCTCTCTATTTATTGTATAAAATGTAACAAATGCAATTATTTCACCTATAATTATTGAAAATAGAAAGAGTTCAGCCTTAATTGCTATTGACTCCTCCTTTTCAATTTTGTTATAGAATAAAAATGATGGTAAAAGGGATAATATAAAAAAACGAAATTAAACTTAAATAAAATCTTTTTTTACGATTATCCATGATGGTAAATTGTAATTTAAATTAAAAACATAATCTCAAATTTTATTTTTATATATTAAAACAATAAAAAAAATTAATATTTATCAATCAATTTATTGTTTGGTGATAATATTATGGCTTTAAGGGTTGCAATAAACGGATTTGGAAGAATTGGAAGGTTGACTTTTAGAATTGCGATGGGCCATCCAAATATTGATATTGTTGCCATTAATGATCTGGTTGAATCAAAACAGCTTGCACATTTGTTAAAATATGATAGCAATTATGGAATTTTAAATGCTGAAGTGGTTGCTGGCGATAATTATATACTAGTGAATGGAAAAAAAATATTAACATTTACAGAAAAAGATCCATCAAAATTGCCTTGGAAAGATTTAAACATAGATGTAGTTATAGAATCCACAGGCGTATTCACCGATGGAACAAAGGCTTCTGCACATTTACAGGCGGGTGCAAAGAAGGTAATTATATCGGCTCCTGCTAAAAACGAGGATATCACCATTGTGATGGGTGTAAATGAGGATAAATACGATCCTTCAAAGCATAGAATAATTTCAAATGGGTCATGTACAACAAATTGTATTACACCATTAGTAAAAATAATAAATGATGAATTTGGAATAGAAAAATCGTATATGAATACTGTTCATTCTATAACAATGGATCAAAGACTACAGGATGCACCTCATAAAGATTTTAGGAGAATGAGAGCAGCTGGACAATCCATTATACCTACAACAACGGGAGCATCAAAATCCGTTGAGGTTGTTATCCCGGAAATGAAGGGAAAATTCCACGCATTGTCTATGAGAGTTCCTACTGCAACAGTAAGCATAGTGGATTTTGTTGCTCTGGTTAAAAGATCTACCACGAAGGAAGAAGTAAATAAAATATTTGAAAAATGGGCGAATGGTAGAATGAAAGGCATTTTACAGGTTGTATATGAACCATTGGTTTCCATAGATTTCAAGGGTAATCCACATTCCAGTATAGTAGATGCTGAATTAACAGATGTGATAGGAGAAAATTTAATAAGAGTGATCGCATGGTATGATAATGAATACGGGTATTCCTGCAGGTTGGTAGACCTGATGGAATACATATATTCAAAAGGAATTTAATGGTGTTTGAACGTGGCAAAGGAAAGGAAGGTTGAAACCTTGGAAGATCTCCCCGGAATCGGGGAGGCTACGGCCCAAAAATTAAGGGACGCTGGAATTACAGATATTATCGAATTAGCAGTAATGCCATTGGGAGATTTAATGGCAATAGCTGAAATATCTGAATCGCAGGCAAGAAAAATACTTGAGGCAGCCAGAAAATATGCAGATATAGGGAATTTCGTTCAAGGAGATCAAATTTTAGAGAAAAGAAAACATATAAATAAATTGACTACGGGATCTCAAGCCCTTGACAGTCTTTTAGGTGGTGGCCTTGAAACGCAGGCCATAACTGAATTTTTTGGACCATTTGGATCCGGTAAAACACAGATAATTCATCAATTATTGGTGAATGTGACGCTTCAAGAGGAAAAAGGGGGATTAAATGGAGAGGGTATTTTAATTGATACTGAGAATACGTTCAGGCCGGAGAGAATTTCCTCAATGGCAAAGGCCTTGGATTTAAATCCTGATGAGGTCCTTAAAAAGATACATGTTGCTAGGGCTTATAATTCTAGCCATCAGATGTTATTGGTCGAGAAAGCTTTTGAAATTGCAAAAGAACATCCAATCAGATTGATAGCTGTAGATTCCTTGACTGCCCATTTCAGAGTGGAATATTCTGGCAGATCTGCTCTAGCTGAGAGACAACAGATGCTTAACAGGCATATGCACGATTTATTGAGGTTTGCAGATGTTTATAATGCTGTGGTTGCCGTTACTAACCAGGTATCAGCAAGACCGGATGCGTTCTTTGGAGATCCTAATCAACCGATAGGCGGGAATATTGTCGGACATACTGCTACGTTTAGAATTTCTCTCAGGAGGAGCAAGGGTGAAAAGAGAATTGCAAGGTTAATTGATTCCCCGGCATATCCTGAAGGTGAAGTTGTAATACAAATTACAGAAGATGGGGTAAGGGACGGATAAAATTAATCTATCTTAAATCTCAAAATAGCACCAATCCCTCCTAAATTGTTCAAAATTTTTCCTGCATCACTCTTGGAATTTATTATATGTATTTCTGAACCAGAATTTTCAGCCATTTTCATAATATTCCTTATATTTTCATCTTTCAATAATTTATCAAGTACTAACAATATTTTTATTGCACCATAATCCAATCCCTTTTTTATTTCATTCATTCCATAGGCATAATTTCCATTCTTACCTATTTCCTTTAAAAATTCCTCTACCAATAGAGTTTCCATTTCTACCCTAAACTTTGTCAATAATTTTTTCAACATCCCAGATCTCAAAGCCTCGTTTACACCAATTTCACCAGCATATGAAGTATCGATTAAAATGACCCTTTTTTTCATTTCATCATCCATTTGATTATAAAGCTCTTCCTTCCAGAACCCTGGACCCAAAATAATTATCGGAGATTTTCCATCATCAATTTTTTTGAAAAATGAAATAACTTCACCGAAATTCTCTTTCTCCTTATTATCAAGGTCCTTTGATATTTTATTTAATCTGATCTCTCCAAGGGTTTTTATTCTATTGGTAGAAATTTGACCTATTGTTGCGTATTCGTCATCTACGGAAATAAAAAATGCATCTCTTTTTTCTGAATCATCATATTTTTTTAATTCATCCAACATGAATTTGTCCAGATTTTTCTTAATGATTTCAATTTCATCGTTTATTGTTACATTGATAGTTTGGTGTGAATTAAGCAATTCTTCTGGTCCGGAAATTATAATGCCCCTTATCCTTAACCTTAACTGTAATTCCTGAAACTCAGAGTCTTCATATTCTATTGTTACATGATATTTGATCTTTTCTTGTTTTTTGGCCCTAACAGAATCTTCCTGTTTATCTTCCTTTCTAAAGATATAACCCTTCACCCTGTCACCCTTCTCTAAAAAATTGAATAAAAACCATAGATCATCAGGATTTGTAATTCTTATTTTAAGATAATTTTCTTTTTCCTCGAAATTTTCAACAATCATTTTTAATTTCCTCCAGTCTTTTAATTATATTCTTTGTATGTGAACCAAACCAATATACTTTTTTGCAATTTGTGCAATAATAGAATTCATTAATACTGTTGTAAACATTAATAGGAACTAAATCTTTCACATTCTCCTTATCAATTTTTATTAGTTCGGTATTGCATAAAGAACACCTTGAAAGTGCATTATCAAAATTCAAGTTTAATTTCTTGATTAAAAATTTTATCTGTTTATCTAATTTAATATCATCAATGTATATTGAATTATCACACTTTTTAGATAATTCATAATCCCTAGTAATTAAAATTCTATTTTCCCTTTTACATATTTCCAATATTTCATCATCTTTTACATTACTTTTAACATAATATGTATCATAACCCATGAACCTTAAATATTTTGCAAGTGAACCAAGCATCGAATCGACTATGAATTTCACATCATATAATTTGTAATTCGACAATATAAATTTGTATGTCCATGTGTAAATTTTGTACATATTAATTTTGACTTTTGTTAATACATTGTATTCCAGGATCGTATGACATGATATGCCATGATATGACATATTCAATTAATTTTATAAATTTTAGATTGTTTTATACAAAGAAATCAGAAATTATAAAATTTAATTAAAATAATGTTTAGAATAAAAATTAAAAAGGGTAATTTTCAGGATAAATTTTTATACACTAATACCTATGTTTCAATTGAGTCCCCCCTCAAAGGTGAATGTTATGAAAAGTGATTCAAGAATATCAGTGAGGATCTCAACAACAGAATTGGAAGATATAGATGATTTTATATCAAGGCACCCGGAGTTTAGGAACAGATCAGAATATATCAGGATCGCTGCCTTAAAATACAAAGAGATAATAGACAATGAAAACAAGATACCGATAAAAAAGTACAACAAAAATGGTGAATCTCTATCACAAGATAATGTTGAGGATACAATTGAGGATGAAAATTACGTAAACATAAAGATACCTAAGGATATTTTGTATACACAGCTCAGTGAATTGGTAGAAGTAGGTATTTTTTCAGATATAGAAAATGCGTATCAATCTCTCCTTCATTACATCACAGATAAAAAGATTTTTAATGAATTTATTTCAGAACGCATAAATATGGTTACGGAGAATATCCGCAATATAGATACCCTGAGGGAATATTTGAAATCTAGGGGGAATATTAAGAACAGAACCTTTGTGAAAAGAGGTGAGATTGATGATGAATGATTTTACATTAAACAATAAATTTGATAAAATTTTTGAAGGTTTTATAAATCAATTTCCAATCAATTTACCAGTAATATTTTTGGGTGGTGCTGGTAAAAATATTCTATATTCATTTGCCAACTACTATAAAAAATATAACAATGACATCAAGTTTAAAGGTGTATTGCCCATTTACATAAATACTACTGCAATTGACAAATCATTGGGAATTCCATTGAATTCATATATAATTAGGGATGAAATATTGAATGGGAATATCGATACAAACAGAGAGGTAGAGATTGGTAATACATTATTCCAATCCATCATAAATAAATACCAGGCTTATATTGATTTATTCAGGTCTTTTGAAAAAGCAGATAGTTTAATAGTTGTATACGGTCACGGTGGAGGATTTGGAACATCATTTTCAGTTAAAATAATAGATTTATTTAACAAGATACAAAATATTAAAGAAAAAAAATTCCTTAAAGCGAATCTTCATTTTAACAGGCCACAGATTTATGTCTTTGCAATAAAGCCATTTAATCAGGAGAATATTTATTACGATTTAAATAAATATATCAAGATATTTGAAAATGATCTGAACGTTCCTGGGGATCACATTAGAATTATTTCAAATGATAATGTATGCAGGGACTTCAATCCAGACATGAAATTCAAAGAATATCTAGATAAAATTAACGATAACATAGCGAAGGAATTGATTAAAAAGATTGAGGATATTGTTAAAACATGGGAAGAGGCATTTTATACTCTAAAAATATCATCAAAAACTTATGAGGAAAAAGATATTAAATCAACATTTACAGAATACTATATCCCAGAGATAAATACCTTTGAATAAACTTATTTAATTAAATTAATTATTCTTTATTAATGTCAAACAACGAGAATAGGGTTAAAAATATTCTTTTGAAATATTATTTAAAGGATTATCATTATGAGGATGGAAATATAATTGGTTATATGACAACACATCCATTACCCATTTCAATTTGGGCTCACAATTTGTTCATAGATTCAAATCTGGGTAATCCAAAGCTTTTTCCTGGGACCCTGGAAATGGAAAAATATGTAGTAAAATGGCTCTCAAAATTGCACCATGGTAAAGATGTTGAAGGAAAGATGTTGAGTGGAGGTACAGAGTCAAATATAACTTCACTTTGGATGGCAAAAATGATGGGAAAAAGAAATTTAATCGTAGGTGAAAGTGCACATTTTTCATTTTTAAAGGCAGCATCATTAATGAATTTAAATGTAAAAATAATACCTTTAAGGGAGGATTTTACAATTGATTATTCTAGGATTGAAGCCACCGAGAATGATATATTAGTTGGTGTTGCAGGTTCAACGGAATTTGGAACAATTGATAATATAGGAGAATTGAATTTAATATCCAAAAAAAGTGGTGCATTTTTACACGTTGATGCCGCCTTTGGTGGATATGTAATCCCATTTTTAAAAAGATTGAATTACAATCTACCCGATTATGATTTCATATTTGATCAAGTTAAAACAGTCTCCATCGATCCTCACAAAATGGGTCTATCAACAACACCAGCCAGTGTACTACTGGCCAGAAAGGGGTTGTACAAAAAGATTGAAGTTCCATCTCCTTATTTAACAAGAAAGAGAAGTTCTACTCTTTTAGGGACTAGAAATAGTGCTTCGATAGCATCCACCTTTGCAAACATAAAATATCTGGGAATGGAGGGATATACAAAAGTTGTAAAATACTGCATGGAGAATACTAAATACTTAAGAGACATTTCAATAGACAATGGTTTTGATCTTCTTCTGGAACCGGTTTTAAATATTGTGAACATAAAAATAAAAAATGTTAGAAAAACCGTAAATAAACTATATCCGAAATGGATAGTCTCTCCCATAGAGAGATATTCTGCAATAAGGATTGTATTGATGCCCCATGTCAATAAAAATTCATTGGAAAAATTCATTAAAGACTTAAAATATTTTCAGATGAAATTATGATTGAATATCTAGAAAAAATAAAGGAAAATCTTAGAAAGGATAATAGAATTTTAATAGAATTACCCGAAGGTTTGAAATACCTGATACCGGAGATAAGATCATATTTAAGAGATTTCGACATCCTGTTTTCAGGCGAAAATATATACGGAGCATGCGATTCATGTCAGGATTGCGACGTGGATTCAATAATTCACATCGGTCATTCAGAAATACCAAACATGCCCTTGAAAAAGAATACATATTTTGTTGAATACTTTAAGAGAATAGAAAAATATCCAAATTTAGATATAATGAGAAATGAAAATTGCAAGAATGTAGGACTATTTGCATCTGTTCAATATGTTAAAGAATTGGAAAAAGTAAAAGATTATTTAGAATCCAATGGAATTAATGCATTCATAGGTACTGGTGATAAAAGGTTAAAACATAAGGGTCAAATCCTGGGTTGTAATTTTTCATCATACGATATCATCAGGTCTGTAGATTGCAATATTGTTTTAACAGACGGAATTTTTCATCCCCTCGGATTATCTTTGTATTCAAATAAAAAAACATTTCAATTAAATCCAATTGATGGTGAACTCAAAAAAATAAATAATGAAATGTTTATAAAAAAAAGATATTTAATGATGGAAAAGGCATTGAATTGTAAAGCTTTTGGAATATTGGTATCGAAAAAGGTAGGACAATCTAGGATCTTTGTTGCAAGAAAGCTTAAGTATTTGGCGGATTCCAACAAAAAATATTCTGAGATAATTATTATGGATGAAATCAATAATTATAAATTAAAAAACCTTCCATTTGACTGTTTTATAAATACGGCCTGCCCCAGGATATCAATTGATGATCAAGAAAATTTTGAAAAAATAGTTTTAACCGCTGTTGAGGGAGCATACGTTTTAATGGATAAATTGCCCTCTAAATATTTCATGGATGTAATCATAGAGGTGGATGGTGTAAACAAATGATAGTCCTGGGAATTGAGGGTACTGCTCATACCCTAGGCATAGGGATATTGGAAGATGACAAGATAAAAGCTAACGTTATAAAGATGTACAGGCCTGAAAAGGGAGGAATACAACCAAGGGATGCGGCAATTCATCATTATGAAAATTTCATACCTGCATTAAAAGAGGCTTTAAAAATTTCAAATATTTCAATTAAGGACATAGATTTGGTAGCATTTTCAAAGGGCCCTGGATTGGGCCCTTGCCTTAGAACTGTGGCTACGGCTGCAAGGGCAATATCATTGAAATTGAATATTCCAATCATAGGAGTAAACCATTCGATTGCTCATCTTGAGATAGGAAAATTTACAACAAAAGCTGAAGATCCGGTCATGACGTATCTTTCAGGAGGAAATACACAAATAATATCATTTTCGAACGGCAGGTACAGGGTCTTCGGAGAAACTTTGGACATTGGCATTGGAAATATGTTGGATAAATTTGCAAGAGAGGCTGGAATACCTTTTCCCGGGGGCCCTAAAATAGAAATTTTGGCAAAAAGTGGGGAGAAATATCTTTCACTACCTTATACTGTGAAGGGAATGGATGTTGCTTTTTCAGGAATATTAACAGCATCCCTGTCATATTTAAAAAGGGGAGAGAGGATAGAAGATATATCATATTCTATTCAGGAAAATGTTTTTTCAATGATGGCTGAAGTAACGGAGAGGGCGTTAACACATCTCAAAAAGGATGAAATTTTGCTTGCTGGAGGAGTTGCTAGAAACAAGAGATTACAGGAAATATTCAAAATTTTGGCTGAGGAGAGAAATATAAATTTATTTGTTCCACCTCCAGATCTTTGCGTAGATAACGGCGCGATGATTGCATACCTAGGTAAAATTATGTATGAAAGCGGTATAAGAATGGACATAAGTGATACTGAAGTAGACCAAAAGTTCAGGGCAGATTCAATAGACGCAGTTTGGGTTAAGGAAAAAAGACATTATAAAAATTACGAAGACATGCCAGGTGCAGAAGCAAGGATACAATATTCCGAATTTTTGGGCTTAAAATCCGTTAGAAAAATCAGATTGGAAAGGAAATATAGAATAAAAGAAATTGATGAAAGATTAAGAAAAGAAAGAATTAAGAGGGAGGCAAAATTAATACATGAGGCAAAGAAATATTATGAATATGTTCCACACATATTTGACATCGATTTAGATAACGGTATCCTAGAGATGGAATTTATAGACGGAAAGAATCTCAGAGAAATTTACAAGGATCTTGATGATGGTGAGAGAGAAAAGATTGCGAAAAATATTGGTATTATGCTTTCAAAACTGCATTCCGGTAAAATATCTCATGGGGATATGACAACCAGCAATATAATATATAAAAACAATAATCTATATTTGATTGACTTTTCTATGGGGAATTTAAATGCTGAAATTGAAGAACTTTCTGAAGACTTACATCTATTGAAGGAATCAATGAAAAGTTCACATCCAGAATATTTTAAAAATTTCGATTTAATAATAGAGGAATATAAAAAGAATTTTAAGGATTCCTACGCCGTTTTGGAAAATCTTAAAAAAATAGAAATGAGGAGGAGATATTCATGAAAATAAGAGTTGTTACCCATAATAAACATAAGTATGATGAATATAAACTGTTATTCGAAAATGAAAATGTTGAAACGGAATGGATTAATATGGAATATGTGGAAATTCAAGACAATGATATTGAAAATATAGCCTTATATTCATTGAACATTTTGAAAGATAATGTTGAAGAACCATACATAATGGAGGATAGCGGTTTGTTTATTGAATCCTTAAACGGTTTTCCTGGACCATATTCTTCTTATGTGAACAAAACGATTGGAAATGAGGGAATATTAAAATTAATGGAAGGTAAAAAAAATAGGGATGCTGAATTTATCGCAATTATAGGTCTAAGGATTAATGGGGAAAATTATTTGTTCAAGGGAAAAACGGAGGGAATAATTTCATCAAAAATTTCAGGCAATAAAGGTTTCGGTTACGACCCCATATTTATACCAAAAGAACAAAATAAAACATTCGCAGAGATGGAAATAGAAGAGAAAAATATGTATTCGCATAGAATGAAGGCCTTTAAAAATTTAATACGATTCTTACAGGAAAATAATTTTCTATAATTTCAATCATTTTGGAAAATTTTTAAAACAATTCCAATAATTCCAAGAAAAATTTAAATATTTTTGATTATTCTAGAACCTGGGTGAAATATGATGAGAATAATGAAGGTGGCAATGGTTGGTTTGGTTCTCTTAAT
>JBAMMA010000019.1:0-76461 GCA_039794005.1 Thermoplasmata archaeon | reverse complement strand
TAGAAGTTGAGGCTTATATGGAAATGGATAAATTAGCAATTATCTCGAAATGTATGGAGATAGAGAACATTAAGTCGTTGAATAAAATGAAATACAATAGTCCTTATAAATAAAGAAAAGATCTGGGTAATAAAAATAGATTAAAAAATAATTCAAAAACATGTTTTAAATATATTATGTGAAAAAATAACCTTAAATGATAGTACATACCAAATAGGCTAAGAAAAGACCTTAGAATATATTAATATTAAATATTCTTTGTGCAGATTATTTCATAAATCATGGTTATTTATTTTTCAATTTTATTGATTATTTGTTATAGAATAATGTATTTCATTAAAATCCCGGCTCCCGGACTCGAACCGGGGACAGGCGGATGCCTGCGCGGATACCTTCCCACTACAGTCCGCTGCTCTACCTCTGAGCTAAGCCGGGCGATTAAAAATAATTATCTTCTAATATAGATATTTTACGATTATGGGATTTTTTAACATAAATTTTTTACTTATCTTTAAAATAAAATTTATTACTCAATTATAGTTATTTAAATTATGATTGTTAGAAGTGATATTACAAAATTAATTATTTTATCTGAATTGCTAAAAGGTAATAAAAAGACATCAAGTATAGCGAAGAGGGCCGAGGTAACAATTCAAGCGATAAGCGAATATTTGAAAAATCTTAAAAAGAGTGGTTTGATAGATGAGAATCTAAATGTTACAAATTTAGGTATAGAATATGCCATGAATGTTTTGGAAAATCTTAGAACATTCACAACATCATTATATAATACATTGAAATTTGATTTTGTTGTTGAGGTCATAGCAGGCGAAGATGTAAAAAAAGGCGACAATATAGGGATTTTTATGGAAGATGGTAAAATGGTTGGATATAAAAAAGAATCCTCTTATAATGGTTTTGCAATCAACGACGCATTAAAGGGTGAAGATCTTGGCATATTATCTCCAAATGGAATTTTAAATTATAAACTTGGTGAATTAAAAATTATTATCCTGCCTTCTATTAAAAATGGTGGTTCAAGGGTGGTAAATTATGAATTGTTAAGGGATTCTGTACAAAATTGCAAGGTTGGAATTTTTGGTTCAGTAGCAGAAGTTGTTGCAAAAAAAGCTGGTATTAAAATAGACTTTGATTGTGGTTCAGTGAGAGCTTCAATGGAGGCATGTCATCGTGGCTTAAATAGCGCCATCTTAGTTTCAAAGGATCTTTTTAATTATGTAATAGATGAAATTGAAACACCTCAAATAGGAATTTCAAAAATAGATTATAGAATTTTGGATTTCAGTAACTCTCATATCTAATTTTGTATTCAGGAACTTCTACGCCGAATCCCTCATCTACATAACCAACAACATCTCCATAGAATCCATGTTTCTTTACAATTCTATCCACTTTGTCAACATTTTTATCGCTGGTAATAATCATAAATCCCATTCCCATGTTAAATGTTTGATACATCTCTTTATATTCAATATTTCCAAGTTCCCTTATATATTCAAAAATCATGGGAACTTTGAGAGGCTTATCTATAACAAATTTCATTTTTTTAAGTCTAATTAGATTTCTTAATCCTCCACCTGTAATATGCGCAAGTCCGTTTGCATAATTTTTCTTTGCAATTTCCATCACAGGGTTTACATATATATATGTAGCAGTCAACAATATATCTCCAAGTTTCCTACCTTTCAATTTTGTCTCATATGAAACATTTTTTTCCTTTAACAACTTTCTAACCAATGTAAACCCATTTGAGTGTAATCCAGAGCTAGCAATTGCATATATAATATCTCCTTTTCTTATTTTATTTCCAGTTATTTGCTTTCCCTTTTTAACGATTCCAATAGAAGTTCCAGATAAATCCGTGTAATTTACCATATCTGGCATTACCGCCGTTTCACCACCTACAATGTTTACATTTGCCATTCTTGCCCCTCTATTCAACCCAATCCCTATTTGTTTAGCTTTCGTTAAGTCATAGTCTCTAATTACAAGATAGTCAACAAAAGCTATTGGTTCAGCACCTACACAAATAGTATCATTAACGTTCATGGCTATAACATCTATTCCAACATTTATGTATTTCTTCATCTCTTCAGCTATTATCATTTTAGTACCTACACCATCCGTATTTATTGCCAGATAATATTTACCCATATCAATTAATGATGTATAATGACCAATGCCTATTACATTTCCAAATCCTCTTCTCTTATATCTTATTGATGCCAGTAAAGTCTTTAGAAAAACATCCTTTTTATCAATATCAACTCCTGCCTCTGAATATGTTTTCATTTTTTATACCTCCAATTTTTTATTTAATAAAATTTCAAAAATGGACCGGCGGGGATTTGAACCCCGGGCCTCTTCCATGCCAAGGAAGCGATCTACCAACTGATCTACCGGCCCTTGAACATTAATAAATTTACATGTTAAAATATTTTACTGATAAAAAACTATTTTGTTTTTATGAACTCAAAATTTTTATTAACACATATTTTGCAATTATTGTCCCTTTTTAATTTTATTTTATCAATATTAAAATTCCAAGTATCAATATATAAGATTATGTCTTCTATTTCATTATTTAGTAGAATTTTCAAAATCAAATTTACTGCCATGGATGATACTGCATGTGGTGTGGAGTTTAAAATGACATGTTTTTCTTCATTCAAATTCCCTTTATAGAAGCATCTCAAACATGATGTTTTCCCTGGTATTATGGGTTTTATTAATCCATATTGCCCCTCTACGGCCACATATATTGATGGTATATTGTAATATATTGAAGCCTCATTTATTATTAGCCTACTTTTTAAGTTATCGGTTGAGCCAACTAAAATATCATATCCTTTTGAAATGGTGAAACTATTTTCATCAAACCATGTATCATATATTTCAATGTTTATATCACTATTTATTTTGGATAATTTTTCCTTTGCTGCTATTACCTTCTTCTTACCTATATCATTTTCATCGTATAGTATTTGTCTAATAAGATTTTCTTTCTTCACTATGTCTTTATCAACAATTCCCAAATTTATTCCATTCCTAGCTAGTAATGTTAAAATTGATGATCCTAGGGCCCCTGCCCCTATTACCAATACATTCTTTTTCATTAAATATTCCTGATTATTTTTTCCGATTAAATATAAATTTAAATTTCCTTTATATCTCTCCTCATCAAGCATAGTGATGCTTAAATTTATATATAATATAAAATTATTGCATTACATGGATTATACAATATTAACAATAATGGATCAAGATATGTTGAAGAAAATAGCCAAAAAATCTTCAGAAACAGATATTGAATATTATCATTCAAAAATGGATGATAAAATATTTACGTTTTTAAACCCTGTAAAATTTCCAGAGAGGATAGCTCCACTTTTAATGGCAGGCTCTGTATCTGATGCGGCAATTGTACAAGTAAATTCAATAGATAGAACCTTGGGAGAAATAATCCTAGGTTTAGATTCATTAAATTTAAACAACGTTTTGTTTTTGGTACCTCAAGAAAATGTAGATTCCTTTAAACCTCTGATAAAAAACACAAAATTGCAAGACTCAAAAATAGCTGAGCCTAATATAGAAAACATTAGTGCATTCTTAAGTGATTTAAAAAGGGAAAATGTACCTCAGGGAGAGGGATATATTGTTGTAGATCAGAGTTTTTCAGTAAAAGGTGTTGGAACAGTCGCATTGGGCTTTGTTAAAGAGGGAAGGATTCAAAAGCATATGGAATGCAGGGTTTATCCATCCCCAAAGATGTCAGAAATAAAAAGCATACAGGTCCAAGATGTAGATGTAGAATATGCAGATGTCGGTACAAGGGTAGGAGTAGCATTGAGGGGAGTAAATCCTGATGATGTCCCTAGAGGAAGCATCCTGGCATCACATGAAAGATTTTCCACATCCGTTTCATTTAGGATGAAGGTAAGGAAAAATCCTATAATAAAAGATAGTCTTGGAGTAAATTCAAAGGTAACATTATATATGGATTTTGGAAGATATTCATCAACAATTTCAGACGTTGCTGGTGATAAAATATTGTTTGACTTTGAAAACGATGTTACAATAACAAATGATGTTTACGTAATATCACATCAGGATAGGCCACCTCGTGTGTACGGGAGTGGTATAGTGATAAGATGAAAAAAGAAATTTGGGAGGATCTAGAAAAAAGCCTTGAAAAAATTTTACCATATTACGATTTAATGAATAAGGTAATGAGTTTAAACAATGAACAATATTTGAGAAAAAGAATATTAGAATTTATTCCAGAAGAAATTGAAAATTATGCTGATATAGGGACTGGTCCTGGAAATCTCAGCATTTTAATAACAAAAAATAAAAGGGTAAAAAATTCATATTTAATAGATCCAAGCATTGAAATGTTAAAATACAATAAAACTAATGGCGAAAAAATTTGTTCATTAATGGAGCAGATTCCATTGAAAGATGAAATATTTGACTTAGTTACATGTGGTTTTTCATTCAGGGATTCATATTCTCATGAAAATGCTTCTAAAGAGATATCTAGGATCATTAAAAAGGAAGGAAAATTAATAATTTTAGACATTGGTAAGCCGGATAACAAATTATTATTCTTTTTTTATTCTATATATATTTTGATCATTCCCCTGATTGCTTCAATGATAATTACGAGATTCAGAAGAATACATGAATATTTTACCCTATTTTATACATACATATTTTATCCATCACATGCTGAAATTATAAAAATGTTTGAAAATAATGGTATGATATATGAAAAAGGCATTAAAAAAATGGGCGGAGCACTTTTTTTGGATATTTATAGAAAAAAATAATAAAAGAAAGAGAAAACAAAAAGAAAATATATATATTAAAATAAATTTCATTCATTATAAGGTGGAAAGATGGCAGATGAGGATAAAATTACCATTGAAAATATTGTTGCATCAACATCAATAGCCGATAAATTGGATTTGTCAAGAATAGCATTGGCCTTGGACGGGTCTGAATATGAACCAGACCAGTTTCCAGGCCTTATTTATAGGTTATCTGAGCCAAAAACAGCTGTTTTGATTTTTAGAAGTGGAAAGGTAAATTGCACAGGAGCCAAAGATATTGAATCTGTACAAAAAACAATACAAACGATAGTAAATAAAATAAAATCTGCGGGTATAAATGTATATGACAATCCAGAAATAGTTGTTCAGAATATTGTTGCCGTTTATGACCTTGGTGTTGACTTAAATTTAACTGACATTGCAATGAGTCTTGGATTGGAGAATGTTGAATACGAACCTGAGCAATTCCCAGGACTGGTCTATAGAGTCGATGAGCCTAAAGTAGTTCTACTGTTATTTGGTTCCGGTAAGGTGGTTTGCACCGGGGCAAAGAAAAAGGAAGAAATCATAGAGGCCGTTAATAAATTAAAACAGGAATTGGCTAAAATAGGATATTTATAAAATGAATTATATTATATTTTTTATTTTATTTCTAATATTAATTTGGATCTTAATTCTATATATCGTATATAAAGGTAACAGTAGAATTATATCCTTATATGGCCCTACTTTAATGATAAAGACTGAAAAAGGTAGGAACTTTATATACAAAATATCAATGCATAAATTTTGGGATTATTATGGTGTATTTTCAATAATATTCTTATTGATTGGAATGGTATTTACTATTGGCCTTTTAATATGGGAAGCAATAATAGTTGTTACCGTTCCAAAGGTAGTTAAACCATCACCTCTTAGTATATTGGGTATACCAGGCATAAATCCATACATTCCAGTTTTATATGGTGTAATTGCTTTGATTATAGCTGTATTACTTCATGAATTTTCACATGGTATAGAAAGTGCCAGGAATAAAATAAATATAAAATCCCTTGGCATTTTGCTATTTATTATTCCAGTTGGAGCATTTGTTGAGCCCGATGAGGAGCAGATTAAGAATGAAAAAAGCATTGTGAGAATGAAAATATTTTCAGCTGGCCCTGTAACTAACCTTATAATTGCAATATTATCTTTAATTATAATGATAATGATTGTTGATACATCAATTCCAATCTCAAATGGAGTTGTGGTTTTATCATCCGGAAATAATTTCCTCAACCCTGGGGACATAATATTAAAAATCGATAATATTACCGTGAATTCAACCATCATAAATAGATTGGATATAAATCCTGGCGAGAATGTGTCTTTATTAATAATCCACAACAATAAACAATATCATAAAAACATAATTTCTGGTGTTTATGTTAACAATGTAATAAAATATTCCCCGGCATATGAATCCGGTATAAAACCTGGAATGATAATTATAAAATTGGGTAATTATACAATTAAGAATATTTCATCTTTTGAATCCATTTTTTATAAATTCCAGCCAGGTAAAAATGTAACTATTTTATTTTATTACAACGGAAACATAGAAAAAATTTCTGTTACTTTGGCGGACAAGTATTCATTTTATAATACCTATTATCCATCATATAACAACATTCAGTACAAAGGGGAGCCATTTTTAGGTATTGTTCCATTGTATTTGAATATAACTTACTCTGATCCATATTCCATATATTCTTTGTTTTCTAATCCATTTTCACAGGGATTATTCAACGGATTCTTACATTTGATATCTATGCCATTTTCAGGACTTGAGCCTTTACCCTCATATCTATATTCCATATCTATTACTCCAATAAATCCATATTACTTTTGGTTTATAGTAAACATCTTCTACTGGCTATTTTGGATAAACCTAATGTTGGGGTTGACAAATTTATTGCCATTAATACCTCTAGATGGTGGATATCTTTTCAAAGATCTTTTTATTTATATATGTAAAGATAAAAAGGAATATGAAAAATTGGCCGAAAATGTTTCCACGATTGTATCATTTTTAATATTATTTTTACTTTTATGGCAAATATATTTCATATATTTCTGATCATTTTACCTCAAGGGTAGACTGTATATAATCGCCAGATTTTGGAAAAAGTGTTTCAAATGATTCATCCCTAATCATAATATCATAAAGTGTGACTAAATTTTTATTAATTCCATATTTACTTTTTATTTTATATTCAGAGGATACAAAATTAAAGCATAAATTACATTTTGTTGGATAAGCTATTGAAAAATAACACATTCCATCCCTGTTGTGCAGGCAATATTCTTGAATTGGTTTTTCCATGCATTATGAATTGAAATATTTATTAATAAATTTGTCTTTTTTATTCAGAAATGATTAGACATGGAAATTTGAATGATTATGAATCAATAAAATATATCGAGAAAAAAAGTTTTGGAAAATTTTCCTATTCTGATTACGAAATTAAAGAAATGTTAAAAAATACTAAATTGTTGGTATATGAAATAGAAAATAAACCTGTTGGATATATATCATTCTTTTTTGAATATTTTAATGGTGAAAAATCATGTCATATTGAATCTATAGCAGTTTTACCAAAATATCGAAAAATGGGTATAGGAGGGAAATTGTTGAAAGAATATGAAAAATTATGCTCTGAAAATTTTGCTAAATATTCAATTTTGGAGGTTAGAATTAGAAATTATAATGCAATCAAATTTTACAAAAAGAATGAATACAAAATTTTGTATTTAATTAAAAATTATTATTCAATTTCTTATAGAAATTCCAGAGATGCATATCTCATGATAAAAGAAATTAAATTTTAATCCATTCCATCGTTTTGTAATTTTCAATTTTATCATTTTTTACTTTTATTAAGATCAGTGATTTTTTTGTTGCATGAGCTACCCTTGCAAGTCCGGCAGACTCAATATATGTCATGCCCTCCCTCACTATTTTTATCATATATTTTGAATGTTCATCCTCCGGCCTAACGTATCCCAAAAATTCACATCCAAATTTCATTCCTGATTTTAATGATATTCCATTGCGTATTAAAAAGTCATGGACTATTTTCATATCTCTATCCAAAATGTTTGGTTTATCACCAAACAAATTATCTTTTTCTTCAATGTTGAAATTTTCACCTTTTAAATCAATATTTTCAAATGAATAAAATGTTGTTTCCAAATAATCATCAACTAATGCCAAAATTCCGCTGAAATTTAATTTCACATTTTCATAAGGTCTCTTTATATAGACATCACTTTTAAAATCGTTTTTCTTAATCACCAGATGATCATTTTCCTCAATTTCAAATCCCCTTCTTTTAAAATACCTGAATACACTGTATTTAATTACATCAATGTTCAAAATTTTAATCAGATCTTTAATTCCAATACTTTCATTATTTTTATCTAAAATTTTCAGCTCATTTTTTTCAAACATATATAATACATTGTATGGATCATTTACATATTTTCCAGATTTTGTCGTTTTTATATTTAATGATTTAATTAATTTATAGTACCTTGGATCAACTTTCAAAAGATTGCCTTCCAATATTAGTGTGAATTTTGCGATTTTGCATCAGCCTCCAATATTTTATCGCATAATATTTCTATGCCTTCAAATAGATTTTCACCTGTTTTAGCACTAACTATTCCAAATGTAAATGCATCATTCTCCTTGACAATCTTTTTAATGTCTTCAACCCAAAACTTTGCATTGTATTTTAAATCAAGTTTGTTGGCTATTATAACTATCTTTGTCTTGGGGCTTATTTTTTTAATTTTTTTTGCCAGTTCGTCAATTATATCAAGTGTTTCATATCTTGTTAAATCACATACTAAAATAGCTATCTTGGATCCTAATATTTTATCCTGTGAAAAAGTATTCATATGAACTTCAGTTATCAAGGCATTTACAGATCCATTTTTGCATTTGACTATCTTTCTTATAAATGTACCGGAATTATTATTTGTGATTACATCAAAAGTATTGTAAACATATCTGTTTATTAGAGATGTTTTACCCACTTCTTTGTCACCTAGAATTATGATCTTCCAAGTTGGCGTTTGATTATTCATCACTATTTGTATTTAATTGCTTATTTAAACTTTTTTTATTTTATGAAAATAAAAACTTATAATATTATTTTTCATTTTAAATATTTAAAAATTTTAAAATTGTTTTTAAAAAATAAATTTTTTATATTGCTTTTTATTAAGGTATTTGCTTTTGGTGAAAAATTATGAATTATAATAGATTTGAAAAGGCTAGAATTATTGGGGCCAGGGCTTTACAAATTTCCCTTGGTGCTCCAGTATTGATTAGTATTCCAGAGGGAGTTATAGATCCCGTTGATATTGCAATTCTGGAATTTGAAAAAAATGTAATACCTATTACAGTTCTCAGGAAAAAGCAAAAATCCAAATAATCTTATATTTCAAATTTTTCACCACTTTTTGGTGTTAATACGTTTTTATCTATTATCTGAGAAAACATAATTTCCCTGTTTTCTCCATGGCATAAAATTACGGTTTCTGCCTTAGTCTTTTCAATAAATTTCAACAATTCACTATTCCCAGCATGAGCAGAAAAGTCAAATGTTGAAACTTCAGAAAATACTTTATGCTTATTTCCATTTAATTCAATGTATCCAGTATCCAATAGCATTCTTCCATTTGTGTTTTCAACCTGGAAACCGGTAATTAAAATTGAACTTTTTTCATCATCTTTAATTTTTGATATATAATGTAAAACTGGTCCTCCTTCTAGCATACCTCCGCTCGCTATTATTAGACCATTCTCCAATGCCTTTTTCCTATCCGAGTTATTTCTAACCTTCCTTGCATATTTTCTGGCTATCTTAAATTCGTGCGAATCTTTAAGAAATGAACCATGTCTTGCGAATATCTCATTTACAACATTTGACATACCATCTATCCAATATTCCATATCCAATTTTTTCATAACCATCATCAATTCTTGAGTCCTTGCCACTGCAAATGCTGGTATTACAACCTTGCCATTTCTATCGAGTGTTTCTTCAATCTTTTCTATAAACCTAATTTCAGTTTCTTCTCTTGAAGGATGCTCTTTACCTGCATATGTGCTTTCAATTATTAAAACGTCTGTCTCTGGTATTTCAGCACCTTTCATCAAGTTAGTTTCAATTGTTTGTAGATCCCCCGTGAAAAGAATCGATTTATCATCAGTCTTTATTTTATACATTGTAGATCCAGGAATGTGACCTGCACTATAAGGTATTATTTCCATATCATCTAAATATATCTTTTTGTGGTAATTCACTGAATTATATAATGGTTCCAAATTTTCTATATCGTTAATATCAAAAGGAGGAGGGTAACCCTCCATATTCATTACTTTTAGGCTGTCCCTTAACAACAAATCTGTTAATTCTAGAGTTATTTGGGTTCCAAAAATCTTTGGTGTGTATTTAGTTGTTAGCCAAGGTAACATTCCTGAATGGTCTAAATGTGAGTGTGTCAAAAATACAAAATCTATCTTTGGAGCTGGCATTGGATATTCTGGTGGTTTTGTTGGAGTTATACCATATTCAAATAATAACCTATGTTTTTCGGTTTCCAATATAAAACCTAGACTTCCTACTTTTTCAGCTCCACCTAAAAAATAACCTATCATTTTCATTCCCATTCTATTGTTGCAGGTGGTTTATTTGTAATATCATATACAACACGATTTATATCCGGTATTTTATTTGTTATCTCAATAGATATCTTTTCCAATTCATCGAGAGGAATTTTTGAAAATGTACCAGACATGCCGTCTATTGAATCCACTATCCTTAAAACAACAGTATCACCATAAGCCCTTTTATCTCCATGAACACCAGTACTCTTCACTGGCAATAGAATTGCAAAATATTGCCATGGTTTTTCAATTTTATTTTGATTTACCAGTTTTTCAACATATTCTTCAACGATTTCTGTTACTTCTCTTAATTTATCCAATTTTTCTTTTGTTACTTCTCCAATAATTCTTATAGCAAGACCTGGACCAGGAAAAGGTTGTCTATCCCAGACTGGAATATTGAGATATTTGGCCACCTCCCTTACTTCATCTTTATATAAATCTCTTAAAGGTTCAACCACTTTCAATTTTATATCCTTAGGTAATCCTCCAACGTTATGATGTGTTTTTATTGTCTCTCTTATACCACCACCACTTTCAATCCAGTCTGGTGCTATTGTTCCCTGAATCAAATATTTTGCATTAACCTTTTCTGCAAAATTTTCAAAATTTCTTATGAACCTTTCACCTATGATTTTTCTTTTCTGTTCAGGATCCGTTACATTTTTTAAATGTAATAGAAAATCATCGGATGCATCATGGACTATAATATTCATTCCAATGCTTAAAAACATGTTTTTTACATTATTTGCTTCATTTTTTCTCATTAGCCCAGTATCTATAAATATTGGATAAAGTCTATCCCCTATAGCCATGTGTGTAATCTTAGCAGCTACTGTACTGTCAACTCCCCCCGAAACTGCAATTATCGAATTTCCGTCTATGTTGGCTCTTAAATATTCAATTGTTTCCTCTACAAATTTTTTAGCATCAAACATTTTCATTCAATTCTTTAGCTAAATTTTTTCCATCGTTATAAGATTTTTCTTTTTCCTTCTTAATATATTCTAATAGAGATTTTTCCACATCTTTATTATACAGTGAAATAATCCTTGCTGCCAACAATGCTGCATTTTTAGCATTGTCCACTCCAACAGTTGCAACAGGAACACCCTTAGGCAATTGTAATATACTCAATATAGAATCAAATGGAACTTTTCCTGAAAGTGGAACACCTATAACAGGTTTGTGGGTTATTGATGATATGAATCCAGGTAAAGCAGCTGCCATTCCAGCAATTGCTATGAAAACGTTTGAATCAGAATTTTTAATTTCCTCCATTAATATTTCTGGATTTCTATGTGCTGAAATAAACTTAATTTCATATTTTATGTTTAACTCTTTCAATGTCTTAGCACACTCTATTACATAATCTTTATCGGATGTTGATCCGGCCACAATGGTTACATCCAACTTAATCACCTGATATATATTATGTTTTCATTATAATCAATATAAATAATCCCAAGGCTATTATTAATCCTATAATTGTACCACCAATGTATAGTAGACCCGGCAATAGAATATAGTTTGTGAAATATCCTGGCTCATTAACATGAATGTACCATGCGTAAAATACACCTATTATAAGTCCAACCAATAACATCCCTATTCCAGCAATCCTGCTCTTTCCACTACCAAAATAGGCAGTAAATGCACCAAGTATTAAGAATGACAGTGAAAATATAAAGAGTATAACCTGCCCTAACAACAGATAACTAAGTTGTATTTCCATCAATATCCCCCTTCAGAATTTTATACCCGTCAACGTTTTTGTATCTATAACACCCGGTATACTTCTAATTTGATCCACTACGATTTTACCAAGTTCATTAAAGTCTTTTGCCTCGATCTTAGCTATTAAATCATATTCACCAAAGAGTGGATGTAATTCTACTATTTCTTTAATGTTCTTTAATTCGTCATATACTTCATGTTCTTTTCCTGGTGCTGTACTTATTAAAACAAAGCCAATAGCCATAAGCATCACCGTTTAAAAATATAATAAATTAATGGATATTAAAATTTTCTCACAGTATTTTATTATATTGAATTATAAACAATTTTTAAATACAAAAATTTTTATATTAAAATCATTTAAATATTTAACATGTGCAGGATGATTTTATTCAAAGGAAATGATGATTTCGTCTTAAATTTGATAGAAGCTTTGAAAAGGGCTTCTAAGAGTGATATTTTTAACAATTTTAAATCACATAAAGATGGATGGGGAATTGTATTTTCATATGAAAATTATGAAATATTCTATAAATCAAAGAATCCCATCTATGAAGAAGATTTTAAAAATTATTTAAAGAATGAATATTCATATGGTATTTTGCATGCAAGACTTGCATCTCCACAAGAGCCTAAATTAACTCCTTTAAATTCTCATCCATTTTTAATACATGGTGAAAATGAAATTATATACATGGCCCATAATGGTTCAATTAAAAAGGATTTTATAGGTAAAAAATTTAATATAGATTTTGAAAATAGAACGGATTCGGAAGTTTTTTCAATGATGCTTGAAAAATTAGATGGAAATTATTATGAAAGAATTAAAAATGGTATTGATTTTATAATTTCAAATTCACTTTCAAATATGTTAAATTTATTCTGTTTGATTAGAACATATGACAATAAAAGAGTAATCTGTTATTTTTCAAATTATTATGATGATATTGAAAAAACAAATTATTATCCAATATATAAATATGAGATAAATAATAATTTGGCCATAATGTCTTCTACAGTTGCTTATGAGATGGGATTTTTAGATAAAAATGGCAATATAATTCAAAAAAATGTAGAAAAAGTTAGAAAAAATAAAATTTATTTTATTTATTAAATCAAAAATTAATAGAGATTCAAAAATAAAATATTTATTTTACAAAGCGAAATTTTAAAATTCTTTGAATTTTTATTTTTCACAATGAGAGTTGGTTTAACAACCACAATCCCAGTTGAGCCAATTTTTGCATCTTATAACATTCCAGTTGATTTAAATAACATTTTCATTACAAAGGATGATCCTGAAAAATTGGTAGAATTCGCTGAGATAGATGGATTTCCGTACAATACATGCTCATGGATAAAAGGCCTATATACAGTTTCGATTATGAATGATATAGATATTATCATAGGTGTAGTGAGAGGAGATTGTAGCAATACAGAATCACTATTGGATTTTTTAACATTTAGGGGTAAAATGGTTTATCCATTTTCCTATCCTTTTGACAAGTCAAGGAAAAAATTGGAGTTGGAAATAAATTCATTGATGGAGTATTTAAATGCAGATAGAAATGAATTGGAAAAAATAATAAAGAAAGTGGAAGAAGCTAGAAAATTAGCTTGGGATATTGACTATTATACAATAAAAAATAAAATAACGGGATACGAAAACCATATCTTTCTCGTTAGTTCAAGCGATTTTTTTGGTGATATTGAAAAATATGTGAAATTATCCAAGGAATTATTGGAAAAATCGAAAGAAAGGGATGAGATAGATCATGTTCTTAGGATTGGATATGTTGGAGTTCCTCCGATATTCACCGACATTTATCAATTTCTTGAATCAAAAAAGGTTCACGTTGTTTTTAATGAAGTACAGAGACAATTTTCGATGCCGTTCCCAGAAGAAGATTGGATTGGTAAATATTTGAAATATACATATCCTTATACAATTTTTGATAGAATTAATGACATTAAAAACGAAATCAAAAGAAGGAATATTGATGGAATTATACACTATGTTCAGAGCTTTTGCCACAGGCAAATAATTGACGAAATATTGAAAGAAATGTTGGATGTAAAGGTTTTAACAATAGAGGGTAATAGGCCAGGAAAATTGGATGAGAGAACAAAGTTGAGAATTGAAAGTTTTATAGATATGCTGCTCTGAGTTTATTTATTGTTTCTACCCCCAACCTGAAGGCATTTATGTTTACGTCCCAGAATTTTTTAGGAAGAACATTTTTAATTGCTTCTTCCACATCTTCATTTTTTATGGGTAAAATGTTCAAAGCGGATACCGCACCTATCATTACAATATTTAGAGCTTTATAGGTCCCTGCCTTTTTTGCAATTTCAACTGCATCAATTGCAAAAAAATTTTTTCTGTTTTTTATGTAATCTTCAACATTTGGATATCCTATTTTCAGAATGTTTGATGTAAATGGTACTATTTTTTCATTATTCATTATGATATAGGTATTTTCATTGGTATATTTTAAAGCTCTAATAGTTTCCAAGATTTCAAAACCTACTAAAATGTCAATGTCATTGTCAGGAGAAATTGGACCATATACTTCTCCTAACCTTATATCAACACTTACTATTCCACCCCTTTGAGCCATTCCATGAATCTCTGACATAACAACGTTTATATTCCTTTTTGATGCAGCCTCTCCTAAAATTATACCTGCCGAAACAACGCCCTGGCCACCAACACCTACGAGTTTTACATTTATAGGTTTCATTCTTCCACCTTCTCTATTGCCTTAAATCCACATACCTGGGGAAGTGAACAGACACCACATCCATCGCATAAAACAGGGTCGATCATAACCCTACCTTCAGGATCAAGGTAAAATGCCGGGCATGAATAATTAAGGATGCAATTCATGCATTTTGTACATTTATCTTGATTTACCTGATATCTTACCCATTTGCCTAGCTTAATCATTTCTGCATCTCTTAAAAGGGCACATTCCCTCTTGGATATTATAACTGATAAACCATCTCTTTGAAGAGCTTCCCTTATTGCAATTATCGTATTTTTCAAATCGTAAGGATCCACAGTTTTAACATATTCAACTCCGATGGCCTTTACGAGAGTTTCAATATCTATCTCCTTAGCTGGCTCCCTCATTCCATTGAATGGAACTCCTGGATTTGGCTGATGTCCTGTCATTGCAGTTGTTCTATTATCCAAAATTATGAGTAAAAATTTATGATTGTTATGGACTGCATTTATCAAACCTGGAATCCCAGCATGGAAAAATGTAGAATCCCCTATAAAAGATATTATCTTTTGTTTTGTTGATATTGAAAAGCCACCTCCAGTTCCAACCGAAGATCCCATGCACAATAGATAATCAGCCTCGTTATAAGGGGGTTGAATACCAAGCGTGTAACAACCTATATCACTTGGATATATAACATCACCCATTCTCAATTGCTTTGTAACGAGTTTAACAGCGTAAAATGTAGCCCTATGAGGACATCCTGGACATAGTACCGGAGGCCTAGGTGGAAGATTATTAATATTGTTATTTTTTGATTCCTTATATTCAATATTTAACAACTTTGATATTGATTTAACAATTCTATCTGGATTTTGCTCATAGCTAAATTCGACATATCCATCAAATTTACCATGTATTGGTACATTTATGTTTTTCATTTGTGCCACTATTCTTACATGTTTTTCAATAAATGGGTCCACCTCCTCAGCTATTAAAATTTCTTTATGCTTTTTTAGAAAATTTTCAATTTTTTGATATGGGGGTGGATAGGAAAATCCTAGTTTTAATATATCCAATTTTATATTCAATATATTAAAGGCATCCATGATATAGTTGTAAGTTGCGCCACTTGTTATTATTCCATATTCTGAATTATTATTTATTTCAACATTTAAGGGTGAAATTTCAGACTCCTTTTTTAAATCCTCCAATTTTTTAATTACCTCATTTTTTGCCCTATAGGCATTTGATGGCAACAAAACGAATCTATCAGGATTTTTTTCAAATTTCCCTATTTTCGTTATTTCCCTTTTTTTACCATATATTACATTCGCCCTTTGGTGGCTTACCCTTGTGGTGGTCCTAAACAATACAGGTTTTTCGTATTTTTCAGATAGATTAAATGCATATATCAAAAAATCTTTTGCTTCCTGTGGGTTTGATGGTTCTATTAATGGTACATATGCAAATTCTGCATAATTTCTGTTGTCCTGCTCATTTTGAGATGAAAACATTGAAGGGTCATCGCCCGTCATTATTACAAGACCCGCCCTTGTCCCTGTAAATGATATTGACATGAAAGCATCAGATGCAACATTTAAACCAACATGCTTCATGAAAACAAATGATCTAATACCCGATGCAGCTGAGGCTGCGGCAACTTCCAATGCTACCTTTTCATTTGTAGAATATTCAAAATATATACCAATATCCTTTGCGATGTTTGACAACACATCCCCTATCTCACTTGAAGGTGTTCCGGGATAGGTTGTAGCTATACCAACACCGGCTTCAATTAGACCTCTCACTATTGCCTCATTACCCAAAAGAAAATGTTTTTCACCCTCATTACCCAAAATTACATCATATTTGCCCATTTTATTCCACCTTTTTCAGGGATTTTGTGAAGCTTTCCTTTTGCTGTAATAAATTCCAATCATTCATAACCTCCCTCTCTATTTCTTTAATTTCTTCATCAGTTAAATGCCTAAATCTACCCTGGGCCATTAAATAATCTTTTACACTAACGGTTTTCTTTGGCCTATACGTTATATTGTATATTCCATGATCCACCTCATAAAGTGGGAATACATTTGATTCAACTGCCATTCTTGCAATTTCAATTGTTTTTGCAGGTGAAATCCTCCAACCAGTTGGACAAGTAGCATATACATGGAAGAATTTCGGTCCTTTGATATTTTTGGCTTTGTTCAATTTATTAATATAATCCTCTGGAAATGCAATAGAAGCTGTTGCAGCATAGGGAATGTTATGTGCAACCATAATTTCAACTAAATTTTTCTTTTTTTCTTTTTTCCAATCCCTGATCTTTCCAACCTGTGTAGTCGTTGTCCATGCACCCTTTGGCGTTGATGATGATCTTTGTATACCCGTATTCATATATGCTTCGTTGTCGTACATTATATAGAATACATTCTCATTTCTTTCTACTGCACCACTTAAGCTTTGTATCCCAATATCTGCCGTCCCGCCGTCCCCCGCAAATCCTACAACATTAACATTATCCTTTCCGATAGCATTTAATGCCTCTCTAATCCCTGATATTGCAGCCCCAGTAACTTCAAATGCTGTATATAAAAGAGGAACGTCAAGGGTTCTGCTTGGATATACCCCCGGGATAACTGCCCAGCATCCTGCGGGTATTGTTATAATCGTATCTTTACCTAATGCTTTTAAGGTATATCTCATTGCTATTGTTGCACCACAACCTAAACATGCGGTATGGCCAGGAAATATATATTCTTCTTCAGGAATAGTTAAATTTTTCATTTATTCCCACCTCCTATCACCAATCAACCCTACCCATTCATATCCTCCGTCAGCTCCTTTTTCATAATTTTCTATAATATCCATGTATATCTTTTCAATAATGCTGGGTGTTATATCCCTGCCACCTAATCCACCAACATACCCCTTTATGAATATATTTCTGCCATACATTGCATTTCTAACCTCGTTGTATAAAGCTCCCCCATTTCCAAATGTATATGATCTATCAAACACACCAATTCCTTTTAGATTTGATAATGTTTCCTTTATTATATCTGCTGGGAAGGGTCTAAATGATCTTATCCTTAAAAGACCAACATTTAATCCTTCATCCCTTAATTTATCAACAACATCCTTTGCAGTAGATGCAATTGAACCCATTATTACCAAGGCAAAATTCGCATCATCCATTCTATATCTTTCAACTACTCCACCATAACTTCTTCCGAATTTTTTGCCGAATTCTTTATCAACGGTATTTATTATATCAATTGCATTTTTCATGGCCTTATATCCTTTGTATTTAAATTCTTGGAATGGACCTTCGGGCATTATTAATGAACCAAAACCCATTGGATTTTTAGTATCTAAATAGTATTTGGGATTATAATCTGGTAAGAAATCATCAACATCTTTTTGGTCTGGGATATCAACAGGTTCCATTGTATGAGACAATATGAAGGCATCCTCAATAACCATCATGGGTAACAATACATTTTCATTTTCCGCAACTTTGTATGCCATGATAATGCTATCTAAAACTTCTTGATTATTTTCAGTGTATATCTGCATCCAGCCTGTATCCCTTTGGGAAATTGTGTCTTGTTGATCGCTCCATATTGACCAGGGTGGGCCTAATGCCCTGTTGACAACACTCATAACTATCGGCAATCTTGCCCCAGAAGCCCAATGTAGCAATTCATGCATCAATGCTAAACCGTGTGATGATGTGGCTGTAAATGTTCGAACTCCTGTATTCTCAGCTGCAATACATGCAGCCATAGCCGAATGTTCACTTTCTACCCTTATATATTTTCCTGAAAATTCGCCATTTGCTATCATCTCTGCAATCTTTTCAATAATTGTAGTTTGAGGAGTTATTGGATATGCTGCCACGACTTTTACATCTGATAATTTGGCTCCATAAGCTGCGGCATAATTTCCGGTTAACATCAACTTCATTCTCTCTCCTCCAATGATTCCTCAAATACCATATCAATTGCCTTTGTTGGACATTCGTTTGCGCATATGCCACACCCTTTACAATAGTCGTAATTTATTTCAGGAGCATCCAGTTTCTTTATTGCATCTCTGGGTGCCGTATACTTTTCAGCATTTACAATTATTATTGCAGGTTCTGGGCAGAATTTCCAGCAAATCATGCATCTAATACATTTATCATAATATATTACAGGCCTAAAAGTTCTCCACGTTCCAGTCTTATTAAAAGTACTCGGTTTTGTGGTTATTGGTGTTGGAAAATCATCATTCATTTGTAATCACCCTCACCATTTCATAAGCCTCCTGAGCAGCGGCCTTATTTTCATCTATAAATCCACTCAAATTTTCCTCGATAGCTTTTTTAATGGAATCTATTTTTACCAGTCCACTGGTTTTCGCGTACGCTCCTAATATCGCAGTATTAACAATAGGTGCAGAATGGGAACCAAGGCTATGGTTTAATGCAATTTCAGAAGCGTTTACAGTTGCCAAATATTTTATGTTTAAATTTTTAAACGATGATGGATCTTTTATGGTGTTTATTAAGATCAATCCATCCTTTTTTAATCCACTCGTAACATTTACAAGTTTCATTAAAGAATGATCCAGAACGACTACATGGTCTGGGTTATAAATCTGGTACTTTGCCCTTATAGGTTTTGTGTCTATTCTTGTAAATGCTGTAACTGGTGCACCTCTTCTTTCTACACCAAAATATGGGAATGATGAAACATATTTTCCCTCGAGAAAAGCTGCAGTAGCAAGAATTTCAGAAGCTATAACAGCTCCTTGTCCTCCCCTTCCATGGAATCTAATTTCAAACATTCTAAAAACACCAATTTAGTTATCATCCCATTTTATTTAAAAATTTTTTATTTCAGATATATAGAATATATATAATCATATATTTTTTTAAAATTAAAATCTAAATCCCATGAGATAGAGAATTAAATAAAATATTTCAAAGTCAATTTTTGAATAAATAAAGGCAAATTTCTTGCTAATTTAGACCAATCTTCATCTAGATTCTTTAAATGCATAGAATATACAAGTTCATCTATTTTATTAACATCTTCAGGCTTTAACGGTACATTTATTGAAAGTGCATTATCTTCAGACTGTTTACCGTTTTTACTTCCATAAATAGGTACAACATTTTTCAATATGCAATATTTTAATGATATTTGAGTCAAAGAATAATCATATTTATTTGAAAGATCTTTTAAAAATGTCAAAATTTCATTAAATTTTCTGAAATTTTCACCTTTTAGGTATGGAATTCTCTTTCTCAGATATCCCTTTGGTTTTTCATTAATATTATATTTGCCTGAAAGTAATCCCATCTCCAACGGAGAATATCCAATAACTAAAATATTCTTTTTATTTAAAATCTCAATTTCATTATCATTTAGTTGCTTTTTTAAAATGTTGTATTTTATCTGGTTTGATATAATATCGACTTCCAATTTTTCTATGTCTTTTAAATAAAAATTGCTAACTCCAATATATCTAATTTTACCATTTTTGATTGCGTTTTCCATTTCCTTTAAATATTTGTTAAAATTGATATAAAAAGGAGTAGGCCAATGTAATTGATATATATCTATATATTTGGTATTTAAATTTTTTAGGCTTCTATCCAAATGTTTTTCCCAATTTTCAATATTAAATGGGGCCAATTTAGTTGCTATTATTAAATCTTCCCTGTTGTATCCTGATATTGCTTTACCTAGCAATTTTTCTGAATATCCATTACCATATATTTCTGCTGTATCAAAGAAATTTACGCCCAATTCAATTGATTTTTTAACACTTTCTATGAAATCCTTTTCAGAATAATCTTTCCCCCAACCTTTCATTGAACCTTGCCAGGTTCCCTGTCCTAAAACGGATATTTTCAAATCTTTTACTTTTTTGAATTCCATCCAAAAATTTAAAATAAACTAAATATTAAATTTTTTACATGGATATTTTGGAAAAATATTATTTTTCCGTTCCAAAGGAGTTAATTGCACAGGAACCTGTATATCCCAGAGATGAATGTAAATTAATGGTATTAAAAGGTAATGATATTGAGCATAGAATATTCAAAGATATAATAAACTACATGGAGAAAGGGGATGTATTGGTATTAAACAATTCAAAGGTAATTAAAGCAAGATTATTTGGTAAAAAATCCACGGGTGGTAAGGTGGAATTACTTTTAATCGAAAAGAAAGAATATCCTGTTTTTCTAGTTAAAGGAAAAAATGTAAAAGAGGGGACTACAATTGAAATAAACGAATTCAAGGGTAAAATTTTAGAAAAAAATGGAGGAATAGCAAAAGTAGATTTTGGTATCGATATTGAAAAGATTATAGAAAAATATGGGAGGATTCCTACACCTCCATATATTAAAAAAGACATAAAAAATCCAGAGATGTATCAAACAGTTTACTCAGCTATAGAAGGTTCTGTAGCAGCACCAACTGCCGGTTTACATTTTACTGAGGAATTACTGAAAAAGATAAAAGAAAAAGGTGTGGATATTCAATATTTAACATTGCATATATCATACTCAACTTTCAAACATTTAGAATATGAAGAAATTGTAAATAAGACGTTACACGAAGAATATTATCATATTCCTGAAGAAACAGCTGAAAAAATAAACAGTAGGAAGGGACGATTATTTGCAGTAGGAACAACCGTTGTCAGGGCATTGGAATCTTCTTCAAAAGACAATATCGTATTTCCGGGAACATTTAAAACAAATTTATTTATTATGGAAGGTCATAAATTCCAAAGTGGTATAGATGCAATAATTACCAATTTTCACATGCCTAAATCAAGTCTTATTATGCTCGTGACAGCATTTGGTGGTTATGAGAGAACTATGAATGCATATAAAGTGGCAGTTGAAAATAAATATAGATTTTTCAGTTTTGGTGATGCAATGCTGTTATTCAAAAATAATATTTGAAAATACGATTCCTATGATTTTTAAAATCTTTAACTTAATAGATTTTTAAAAAATCGCTTTTGGAAATTGAATACAATTTTAAGAAAACATTTGAAAGGTGAATTTCGCTGTAAAAGATTATTATTCAAAGGATGAATTTAGTAATTCATGATTTTCTTATTTCAGATAAATTACACTAAACAATACAAGAAATGATAAACATTACAAAACCTATGTTTTTATAATTAAAATTAATAGAGGAAATATATAGAGCTGAGGAATTGTTTACTTTAAAACAAGAATAGATAGTTAAATGATCAATTTTACCTTTCACATGCATATTTTAAATTAGATTATTTCCATTGTTAACAAAAAATTTTTTCAATCATTTTATTAAGAATGTTTAAAACAAAATTTATGAACATTATTTGCCTTGAAGTCGATAATTTGTAACTTAATGGTTTGAAATTTTTATTTTAAAGACATTATTAAATTATAGTAATTTCTATTTGTGCTTAATATATAATGAAAAATTAATATTAATTGAATTTTTATGTAAATATTATATTTCAAAGATTTTAAAGTTTAATTTTTCATTAATATCGAAAATCATTTTTACATTCCTGTTTATTTTTCACCATTTAATATGAAAAGTGCTCTTACTCCTTTTAAAATTTAAACATATGTAATAGGCATGAAGTTGACTATTATTTTTTATAGTATATTAACGAACAATTCAAACTTTCTGAATGGAAAATACCTATTTTCCTAACTTTTTAATAAATTTGAATAACTTTATGAATATTAAGATGGTTTTCCTATATTTTCATTTCATGATCAAGATTTTTCTCTATATTAAAAAACATCAATTTATTTAATATAAAAACCCTATTTACCAAAAAAATCGTTGTATTTTTACAAATCCTTTTATTTTTTTCTATATTCACAAAAGATGTATAATTTTAGATCATTTTTATTACTATAATTTTAATTATATATATAAAGAATTAAAATTTAATAAAAAAGGTATTTAACAATACGGAGTATACCATAAAATTTTTAAATTAAAACAAATGATTTAAAAATCATGAAAAAGATATTTGCATATTTGGTTGTTATGATACTTGGCTTAGTGGCATTCATACCATTATCCCACGCATCATATCTTAATATATATTTATATCCAGATAAAAAAATGGCTCACATATCTCTAAATTCGGTCGCAGTTTTGGTATTTACATATCCAAATGGTAGCCTAGAGAGCTTGATCAATACATCATACAATGTTTCATTCTCCTTAACGTTTAACAAACCATCAGATTGGGCAATAAAATTCATGGAAGGATATATAAAATCTAGATACCATAATGTTTCAATAAGCAACATGACAATAAAATTCTCTTTGATCGAACACGCAAACTCAACAGTAATGATAATATATAAAAATACGTCAATTGATCTATGGTTAACGGGAATATTTAACAAGACAAGCAATGGTACAGAAATAGACATGGCATGGAGGTCAATAAATATTAAAGGACATTTTGACGTTTCTTATAACAATGAGGAATATGATCTTAATGACATACTTTCAGATATGAACGATAAATCGTCATTTATATTTAAATTCATAAACAATAATGAAATAGATACAATCAACTTCTCTGCCCTTTCAAAACCATTGAGTCAATGGAATAAAATATATAATCCATCAACAAACACAACAATATTTTATTACAATACATCATCATACTTGTTGTTAAATGCCACGTTAAACGATTATTCCTTAAAGATAATCTATGACCCATCAAGTACAATAGTAACACCAGGATATGCAATAGCCACAAATAATTCTATATTGGTTTATTCCAACAGTCCAGTTAATTATATGAATTACATTTATGTTGCCATTGCAGTAATCGTAGTAATCGGAATCATTTCAGCAATATTTTACAAAAATAAAAATAAAAAATAATCTTTAAAATTTTTTACCATTTTTCTCCAGTTATTTTTTCATATAACATTAAGTATAATTCACTGGTTTTTTTAACCATGTCTTCAGGTAAAGGAGGTATATCTGGCTCTTTTTCACCTTTTTCTCTTGCCTTCATGAGCTTATCATAGTATCCAATGTCTTTGTAATATTTTCTTACAAATTCTTTGCTCAATTCTACAAAATTACCTTTTTTGTATTCTTCTAAATCCCAAAATCTATCTTCATCGGCTGTTCCAAATGTATCTACCAATACTGGCTCCCTTTCATCATCTAATGCCCATTCTTTTTTACCGTCTACATGCAACAATCCCCTTTTCATTACGTCTTTGTTAATGACATCATCTATTTTCAGTATCTTTTCCCTAATATCATCAAGTTCTTCCCTGTTTAATCCTCCTATCTCCATGGCCTCCTCGAAACTCAAAGGTCTGTCATATTCTTCAAATTTTGTTGTAACTTCAAAAAAAGGCTGTGGCAAAGGTTCTCCATATTTTACGTTTTTTATTCCAATTTCTGCTGGGTTTATTTTACCCTTTAAAATTCTATCATGAAACGATCCTGCAATATAATATCTCGTAATAAATTCAAGTGGTATGAGAAAATTCTTTCCATCCTTTTTTCCCTTCATTGTTATTTGGAATCTCCTTACCTTCATTTTATTCATTTCCGGTAATTCAATGAAGTGTGTTTTTATTCCCATATCTGAAACTATTTTAAACCAGTGCGCAGATGTTCTGGCTAAAGATGCACCCTTATATGGAATCTTGGATGGTATTATTTTGTCAAAAACAGATATGTTGTCTGTAAATACAAAAAGAAGCTCTTTTTCTCCCAATGCATAGACTTCCTTTACCTTACCTTTTCTTACTAGCTCCATGCATTTTTAAATATTACTATATATATCTATTTTTCTATTTTCAATATCGTTATTTTAAAATACGTATCGGTATTTATGGTAAATGTGATAGTCAATGAATGATATGGGAGGCTATCTCATCATTGGAATAACCTGGTTTGTAGGTTTAGTTTCTGTTTTTTTAATGTTATGGGCAGTCAACAAAATTGCCCCTAAAAGGGATAAAAATAAAGAACCCGCCAGAAATGATACTTATGAATGCGGTGAAAAAACAATAGGAGATGCTTATGGACCTTTTAATGTACAATATTATTTTATAGTTTTGCTATTCGCAGTTTTTGATGTTTCAGTAGTTATGCTAATCCCATGGGCATTTTCTTTCAATAATGTTAATAAAAATAACGTAATTTTTATGACAATATTTCCACTAATTTATATAATAATAATTCTATTGGGTGTTTTTTACGCTTTTAAGAATAAATATTTTGAATGGAGATGAATGATATGAGGGATACAATATTATTTACAACAATTGAAGAAGTTTTGAATTGGGGAAGAAGCAATTCGGTATGGCCATTTACTTTTGGATTGGCATGCTGCGCCATTGAAATGATGTCGGCACAAGGTTCCCATTATGATATAGCAAGATTTGGGAGTGAAATTTTCAGAGCGTCACCAAGACAGGCAGACTTAATGATTGTTGCAGGGACAGTCACAAAAAAAATGGCCCCAAGGGTTAGAAGATTATACGAACAAATGGCATCTCCAAGATATGTAATTGCATTTGGTTCATGTGCAACCTCCGGAGGACCTTACAGATTTGGGTATTCGGTGGTAGAAGGAGTAGATAAGATTATACCTGTGGATGTTTACGTGCCTGGATGTCCACCTACACCTGAGGCTTTGATATATGCAATTAATAAACTCCAGGAAAAAATAAGAAAGGGGGAAACTGAAAAATGATCATTGAAGAAGGGGTTTTAAAAGATGGAACAAAGTATATTTTGGTAGAAAAAAGTACATTGATAGAAGAATTAAATAACCTAAAAAATCAGGGTTATGACTATCTTATATTAATGTCTGCAGTGGACTACAAGAAATATAGGGAAGTTGTATATCATTTGGGTTCATATAATGATAATAGAAAAATAGTATTAAAAGTCAGGACCGAAGATGATATTTTGCAATCATCAACTTCTTTATGGGGTGCAGCAAATTGGTTTGAAAGGGAAATTTACGATTTGATGGGTATAAAATTTGAAGGTCATCCAAATCTAAAGAGAATATTTCTACCAGAAGGATGGCATGGCCATCCATTGAGAAAAGATTATGACATGTCTAAAAAACAATACGTAAACATGAAGGAAGATGGAACAGATATTGTGAGTTTTAATCCTGAAGACGGGTGGTAAAGATGGAAGAAAAAATTTTGGAAGTAAATTTTGGTCCTCAACATCCATCCACTCACGGCGTTTTAAGATTGAAAGTTAAATTAAATGGCGAAACCGTATTATCTGCCGAGCCAATTATAGGATATTTGCATAGAAATGCTGAAAAGTTATCAGAATTTAACTATTATGCTTCAAATTTGATTTTTATGGATAGGTTGGACTATGTAGGAAATCATAACATGGAATTGGGGTATGTGTTGGCGGTTGAAAAATTGGCAGGTATTGATGTTCCAGAAAGGGCAATTTGGTTAAGAATGTTGTTTGCAGAACTCAATAGGATTGCAAGCCATTTGGTATGGGCGGGAACCATGGGCCTAGATCTTGGTATGATAACTCCATTCTTTTATGCCTTTAGGGAAAGAGAAAGAATTTTACAGCTTTTTGAAATGGTTTCAGGGGCAAGGCTTACATATAATTATATAAGCATTGGAGGAGTGTATAACGATTTACCAAATGAATTTGACGAAAAGTTTAAGGAATTTGTAAACGATTTTCCTGCCCGTTTGAACGAATTAAAATCCCTTTTTGAAAAGAATGAAATTTTTATACAAAGGATGAGGGGTATAGGAATATTACCTCCTGAAGTGGCAAAAAGTTATAGCATTACTGGCCCAGTTTTAAGGGCAAGTGGAGTAAATTATGATATCAGGAAAATTTCACCATATCTTTATTATGATAAGGTTGATTTTGAAATACCAATATCACACGGAATGGATAACTACGCTAGGTTTGAGGTAAGATTCAAGGAAATGGAACAATCTTTAAAAATTGCCAAACAAGTATATGAAAAGTTACCTCCAGGTGAATATCAGAATTCACTATACAAGAAATCCGGTTTGATCAATATAAAAGGCTCCGGAGAATCATACGTGAGGACAGAATCTCCCAGAGGAGAATTTGGTGTATATGTTGTAGGTGATGGTTCTAAAAAACCCTACAGGGTAAGGATAAGGTCACCGGCATTTCACAATTTGTCCGCTGTTAATGAAATGGTGAAAGGATTAAAGATAGCCGATTTAATAGCGACATTATCAACATTGGATCCAGTTTTTGGGGAGGTTGATAGGTAATGATGTATTCAATACTTCAGCTCATTAATTTTATATTAACATATATTGGAATTTCATATTCACAATATTTACCTCCATATGGTGCATTGTTCCAAAGGCTTATTGTTGATACAATAGGTGCATTATTAATATTTATTGCAGCCTCATTAACTATAGTTGTTGTTATATATATTTTCAGGAAATGGATGGCCGATCTTCAACAGAGAATAGGACCAAATAGAGTAGGTCCATACGGTACACTTCAGTTGATTGCAGATGCTCTGAAAATGTTTGGTAAGGAGGATATAATTCCTGATAATGTTGATCCAATATTGTTCAGGTTTGCCCCTTATTTAGTATTTATTCCATTAATCATGAGCTACCTTTTAATTCCTTACGGTACAATTTACCATTGGGCCATTATTTTCACAAATGTCAATGTAACACTATTGTTGATCATTGCATTCTCTGCAATTCCACCAATAGGTGAAATTATAGCTGGATTTGCTTCAAACAATAAATTTTCTTTAATAGGCGCCCTGAGAGCGGCTGCACAAGACCTTAGCTACGAAATACCTATGATGATATCATTAATAGGTGTAATAATGTTAACTGGTTCTTTGAATTTAAATACAATTTCTCAATATCAATGGCATTACATTCCAATAGCAATTTTAGAACCTATTGGTTTTTTGGTCTTTTTCGTTGCAGTTTTAAGTAAAATGGCAGTTGTGCCATTCGATTTGCCAGAAAGTGAAAGTGAACTTGTTTCAGGGTTTAATGTTGAATATTCAGGTTTAAGATTTGGTATATTCTATTTAGGTGTTTTTGGATCAATTTTCTTTGGATCTCTGTTTATTTCAACAGTTTATCTTGGAGGAGGATCTGATCTGCCATTTTTGCCCGGATTTGGATACGTATGGCTGTTGATTAAAGCTTTCATATTCACGTTCCTCTTTTTGACAATATGGGTATCATTACCAAGAATTAGGGTAGATAAATACATGAACTTTGGGTGGAAATATCTGCTTCCTTTATCATTGATCAACTTACTATGGACAATGGTTTTAATATTGTTTATGCAGGGGGTGTTATGAATGGTCAAGGGTATATTAAAAGGGATGCTTGTAGTATTGAAACATTCAAGGAGAAAACCTGTAACCGTTGAATATCCTGAGGAAGAAATACCCTGGCATACAAAGAGGTTTAGGGGAAGGGTATATTTGAATTTAGATACATGTATAGGATGTTCATTATGCTCTCAAATATGTCCAAATGAATCCGATCATATGGTATATTTTGATTATGATAATGGTAAAAACAAAAGAAAAATATATCCTGCTGTAAACATAGGTACATGTACATACTGTGGCTTGTGTCAGGCCATTTGCCCAACGGGATCCATAAGGTTATCAAACGATATGACATTGGCAAGCTTTGAAAAAGATTTTGATTATCTACCAGATAGATTGTCTAGAACCGAAGAGGAGTTGAAACATCATGATTGAATACATATTTTTATTGACGGGAATTATTGGTGGAATATTTTCATACCTCGTTGTAATTGAAAAAAAACTGTACAGGGCAGCCCTTTGGCTTATGTTATTTTTACTATCCGTGGCAACTCTCTATGTAATACTTGGATCTGGATTTATGGGAGCAGTTCAAATCATTGTTTATGTAGGAGCTGTGATCACATTGTTAATATTCACAATAATGTTAACAAGAGGTGAGGAAGTTGCGGATTAGCACAGCCACGGCATATGGTATATTATTGTTTATAGTACTGTTCTTGTTTGAAATTAAATATAATACAAAAATAACTATTGAATCATCTCTCAACTATCTATCTACCCTAGGAATCAATATATTTTCTCCTAAATATTTCGTTGTCATGATAATTTTAGCAATATTGATTTTGTCATCAATGGTGGGTGCATTTTACCTGGCTGGAAGGGATGATGAAATATGATACAACTTTGGATGGTTCTTTTTATTAGTACGTTATACTTCTCAATTGGAATCATAGGCATTCTATTGGCAAGAGGAGGTATTAAACTATTAATGAGTGTTGAAATAATAGTTAATGCCGCAAACCTAAACATCTTGGCATGGGCGATAAACATTCAGGATTATAATGGAATATTCTTTGTACTTTTGTCCATTTCTATAGCAGCAGCAGAATCCATTATTGGATTTTCAATTTTTGTTGCATTACATAGAAAAGGTAAGGGAATAGATTTAACAAAATTGTCAGATTTAAGGTGGTGAAATATGAACGTTTATCAATTAACCGTATGGAACCAATATCTTATTGCTGCATTCATGATATTTGTTTTGCCAATAGTAATGTTTCCAATCATATTGTTGATTGGAAAATTCAGCGAATTTGGTAAAAAGATATCTGGAATCCTCGCAACTTCTGGAATATTCATATCATTTATATTATCATGGTATGTATATTCCAAGGGTACTTTTTCATTTGACCCCTCATATTACTATTTTAACTATGAATTCCCGTGGTTTGCAAACATAACGTGGGGTGTTTATGTAGATCCACTATCAATAACAATGGCATTGATGGTTTCTGGCGTATCATTCCTAATACATATGTTTGCAATTGGATACATGGGAAAAGATCCAAATAAGCACATCTACTTTGCAGAAACATCATTATTTACAGGTGGAATGTTGGGTTTAGTTTTAAGTGCAAATCTCGTTATGTTATTCTTATTCTGGGAATTGGTAGGATTGTGTTCATATTTATTGATTGGATTTTGGTATTTTAAGCCAAATGCTGCTTCTGCAGCTAAAAAGGCATTCATTGTTACAAGGGTAGGAGATGTTTTGTTGATATTAGGCCTTGCAGTTTTGTATTGGACAACGTTCAATACAAATAATACTCTATCAATATATAATTTAAACACGCAAATACCTATGTTAATAAATAAAGTTCATTCAAACTTTCAATTGGCCTTGGCCGGTGCATTAATACTTGGAGGAGCTGTAGGTAAATCTTCACAATTCCCACTGCATGTTTGGATACCAGATGCAATGGAAGGGCCTACAACTGTTTCAGCATTGATACATGCAGCTACAATGGTAACAGCGGGTATATATTTAGTCGCAAGGGTTTATCCAATATATATATATGGTCAACCATGGGTAGGATTTTTGGTACTATACATAGGGGCATTCACAGCATTTTTGGCAGGAACAATAGGAATCGTAGTTAACGATATAAAAAGAATTTTGGCATATTCTACAATAAGTCAGCTCGGATACATGTTATCTGCCCTTGGGGTTGGAATTGTATTGAGTGAATCTACTGTTGGATATGGTTTGTATCATCTGGTTGTTCATGCATTTTTGAAGGCCCTGTTATTCTTATCAGCAGGTTCAATATTGTTCATGCTCCTTGATATAAGAGATATAAGAAAAATGGGTGGTCTTTGGAAGAAAATGCCTATTACGATCACTGCCATGTTTATTGGTGGATTAACACTAATAGGATTTCCACCATTTGCAGGTTATTTCAGTAAAGATGCTATAATATCATTATCATATTACGGCTATATGGAAAATGAATCACTTTTCTTTGCCTGGTTCCTACTGTTGATCGGAGCATTTTTAACCACGCTATATACATTTAGGATGTTTTTTGTTGTGGCATTGGGAAAGCCCAAGAGTTATGCAGCAGAAAATGCAAAGGATCCACCATGGGTAATGATGGTTCCATTAATAATTCTATCAATATTGTCAATAATATATGGTGTATTCCAATCAGATTTTTACAATTTCTTCAACGGTGTTTATAAAATGAACACGTTCAAATTCGACATTACATGGTATATTGAATGGCTCCCATTTGCCTTGTTATTGTTGGGTTTATTAATAGCATATTTATATTATGCCTCATATAAATTGAGTGCAGAAAATTTTGCAAGGAAATCTGGAATAATTTACAAGATTGTCAAGAACAAATATTACCTGGATTTCCTGTTTACAAATATAATAGCAGAAAGGTTCATGTTAATTCTGGCAAAGGTTTTCAACATATTTGATAAATATGTTATTGATGGTATAGTAAATGGAATAGGTTGGATTTTCAAGAACCTTTCAGATTATTTCAAGAAAATACAGGTCGGGATTGTACAGTATTATGCAGCAATAATGCTGGGCGGTCTCATTGCAATATTGATCACAGTTATTATATTAATAGGAGGGATATAAATGGTTGATATTTTAATTTATTTGATATTTGCATTTCCATTGTTATTTACAATAATTCCACTGTTTACAAAGAAATATGCAAAATTAATTTCAACTGTTTTGTCAGGTCTATTTTTATTGTTCATTTTATATATCTTTATAATAAAATATGATCAGACTGTTATATACACATTATTTTCATTATCAAGTGGAATATCCTTTGATGTTATACTTAATTATTTTACATTACCGCTTCTGCTATTAGTAGCATTAGTTATATTTATCGCAATATCTTATCAGGATAAAAATATCGAAAATTCATATTTCTCATATGTATTCTTTTTAGAATTTTCTTTGATCGGTGTGTTTTTATCCTATAACCTAGTATTCTTTTACGTCTTCTGGGAACTTGTCCTAATCCCATCATACTTTATGCTAGGTAGATGGGGAGGTCCCAGAAAAGATTATACATCATTAAAATTCCTCATATATACTCATGTTGGATCTGTTTTTATGCTAATTTCAATATTTATAATAGGATTTTACAGTAATTCAAATTTCTCATATTCTGTATTATCCAATGTAAAAAATATCCCTGGCCCATTAATACCAATAGTTTTGTTAGGTTTCTTTTTAGCATTTTTCATAAAATTACCCTCATTTCCATTCCATTCATGGGCTCCAGATGTCTACGTAGAATCTCCAACCACCTCTTCCATGATATTTTCAGGACTGTTATCCAAAATGGGTGCATTCGGAATATTTGTCATATTTATAAATAAAAATGGCATAGGATCTTTGTTACCCTCATGGGTGGGCATTCTATTGATAATTCTGGGTATAACATCTATAGTCTATTCAGCATTGGTTGCATTGGCACAAAAGGATCTAAAGAGAATGGTTGCATATGCAAGCATAGGTCACATGGGATTCATCACTCTTTCTGCAGGTGTATTTTTGTATATTGCACCTTTATCACAATATATGAATGGAATCAGGTTAGTTTTAACGGGCGGTATGTTCATGATCTTTGCACACGGTATAATAATACCAATACTCTTCGGTAGTGTGGGATCCGTGGAAAGATCTACGGGAACAAGGTCAATGAATGACCTTGGAGGAATAACCAAGATGATGCCAAACCTTGCATTTATAATGGTAGGCGGATTCCTGGCTTCTTTGGGACTTCCTGGTTTTGCAGGTTTTATATCTGAATTTTCCGTTGTAATAGGTTCCTGGATTGTTTTACAATATTGGTCATTTGTTCTGATTTTTGGGATGGTGGTGGTTGCAAGCTATCATATATGGGCTTTGCAAAAGACGTTATTTGGTCCATACAATAATTACCTCGGGAAAATATCTGACATGTTATTAAACGAACTATGGCCAATGTTACTTTTGCTGATAATAGCATTTATTTTAGGAATTTATCCCTATCCTATTTATCATTTATTTTATAATTATTCTAATATATTAATAGGAGATCATTTATTTTATAATTATTCTAATATATTAATAGGAGGTGCATGAAATGTCTACCTTTTACCCATATCTGGAACCTGTAATATTGTTGGTATTTTCGCTCATATCTTTAATTCTAATTCCTTTTGTAAACAAGAAAATCATAATGGCAATATCTTCAATTGGAATTTTTATATCATTTATATTATCCTTATATGTTGTTTTAACTAATGATAAAAGCTTCTATTCATCAAACTCATTTTTCATTTTTACTTATTATACATATCTATTTTTCATATTATTCACATTTATAGGTTTGTTTTCAGCGATATCACTTAGGAATGTTCAAAATAAAGATATTTCGATTTATTACGTTCTAATACCATTTTCATTGATTGCCATGTATTTTGCAATATCCTCAAATAATTTGATTTCTCTGTTCGTTTCATTTGAGGCTGCATCCCTAACAACCTATGTATTGGCAGGTATACCCAAGGAAAAAAGGACTTTGGAGGCATCATTAAAGTATTTTGTTATAGGGGCGTTATCTTCCGGTATAATATTGCTTGGAATCTCATATTATTACATATCTACAAATACTCTATCATTATACAACGTTACTGGAATTAATAACCTATTTTTATATATATTGTCATTATTAATGTTATTAGTTGGTTTTGGATTTAAGTTATCGCTTTTCCCATTCCACAATTGGGCAATTGATACATATACAGGTGCTAGAGCTACCGTATCATCATTATTATCCACTGCCAGCAAAATTATGGCCCTTATCATTATGATAAATATATTTTTCAACATTCAGTTATTAAACCTTCACGGTTATTCCAACATTAAAACCACAAATGATCTTTTATATTATATTTTCATTGTAATTTCTATTCTGACAATGTTTTATGGAAATATTACGGCCTTAATGCAAAGGGATGTAAAGAGAATGTTAGCCTATAGCAGTATTGCAAACGCAGGATATATGGCTATGGTATTTTCATTGCTTTATTATTTAAATTACAAGACATTCATCAATACTGTTTATATCATTACATTTATATTTTCATTAGCATATGTTATAATGAAAGGTGGATCTTTTATTGCAATGGAGAATTTTGAAGAATATTCTATTTCGACAACTCTTGATAATATATCAGGTCTCTCAAAGAAAAGTCCAATACTTGCTTTATCATTCTCGATACTGCTTTTCTCATTGGCTGGCATTCCTCCTACCCTAGGTTTCATGGGCAAATTCTATTTATTTTATACGCTCGTCGTGAATAATTTCTGGTGGTTTGCCATAATAGGTGTCATAAATTCAGCAATATCAGTGTATTATTATTTCAGAGTTGTAATGTATATGTATTGGAAAGAGCCAAAGAACGAGATTAAAAATGATAGAGTATTGGAATTCATAATTCTCACCATGGCAATATTATCCATAATATTGGGAATCTTAGTACCCTATATTTTCAACATAGGGGTGATAAAATGATTGAGGATATATACATTGAAATCTTTCTAACAGATATACTATTTGGAGATGTAAAGAGTGCATATAATGCAATTAAAAAATTATCTGAAAAAAGAATGCATAGGAAGGTAGAATATGATGGATATTTACTTTTGGCCGATTATATAATCAAAGTATTGGAAAATAAAATATCTATTAAAGAATTCAAGAAAAGGATTCTTGAATTATCAGAGAAATATCCCGAAATATTCATGAAAGATAGGGAAGAGACCGGAGATCCTAAAAAATTCGCATATTCCATAATACACAAGGTAGAATATGCCATTAATAGATATGATATTGAATACCCATATTACAATATGCAGAGGTGTGATGATTTATGAAAGAATGTATAGAAGAATTTGAAAGGATGGAAGAATACGAGGAAAGTGCAGCTCATGTATTAAGATGTTTTAAAGAATATGGAGAGGATATATACTTTGATGATGAAGAAAAAAGGATGGTTCTGGCAAGGGAAGTGTGGGATCCTTCAGTGAAGGAAATGATGGAAATAATATCTAAAATAACAAAGGTGGATTCAAGAAAAAGGTTCATTGAACTGAAAGAAAAATATAATTTAACAATGTATTAAAAAAATTTATCTTTTAAATTATTTTTATGTTTTTTATGTATACTGTATTAAAAGTTGAAAAGAAAAATCAGGCAAGAATAGATGATCTATATAAAGACGATTTGGTGAGCAGGCAAACAATAATAAAGAGAGAAGGAGTTTCATTAAACCTAGAGCCAGATTATATTTATATTTTGATTGAAGGATCCGATGAGGCTGTAAAAAGAGCCATGGAAATAGGTGAAAAATTTTCTGTGAAAATTGAAAAAAATGAAATAGACAGCATATATAAAAAAATAAAAGAACAGGATGAAAGTAGCCTAGAAGGTTTTGGATCAATATTTGGTTGATATGCTTCATTTAATCCTTTTTGATTCTGAACTTGAAACCATTCCCGAAGAACTATGGATGCATCCAGTTGTAAAAAAGCATGCCGAAAAGAGGGGAAAGAAACCAAGAAATATGCTTTTAGATTCATCATATCACCATCAGGCGATAAGAAAATATTTTCCGGGACAGGAAAATAGGAGGGGTAGACCGGATATAGTTCACGTATTTTTATTAAACAGCTTGGAGAGCATATTAAACTACGAAAATCGTCTCCGTGTTTATGTTCATACCAGGAATAATGTGGTGATAAAAATTAAACCCGAAACAAAGATTCCCAAGGCATACCACCGCTTTATTGGATTGATGGAATCTTTATTTCAGAATTCTTACGTCCCTGATAAAGAAAATCCATTGATGTGGATTGAGAAAAAAGATATTTTCTCTTTAATAAATGAAATAAATTTGGAAAATGTTATTGTCATGGATGAAACAGGTATCCTCTCTAAACCATCCGAATTCTTGAAAGAGGACATTGTAATTTTAATAGGTGGATTTCCAGAAGGAAAATTTTTGTCAAATGTCAATGAATATGAGAGAAGATCAATCTATAACCAAAGGTTAATGGCATGGACCGTAGCAAATGAAATAATTGTAAATTATGAATTAATGTACATGAAATTACATTGATCTTAAAGATCTCATCCTATTAATTTTTCTTTCTATCAGTTCAGGATGTCCAATGTCATGTCTTACGTATATATTTCCACTAACATATCTTAGTGCTTCCTCACTTATAGTGTAAGCACTACTTAAATCTTCAGCTTTAGTTACTATAGCAATTGATCTGGAATGAGTTGTTAATATTTTATTATCTACAGCATTTACAGAGCCAAAATATACTCTGGCTCCAGTTTCCCTTATTTTATTTATATCTATATTTATTTCTTGATTTTCCTTTGGGTTAGTTCCATATCCTATTGGCACAATATATTTTACCAAGGTGGAAAGATGTTCAAAGTAGAAATTTTGTCTCAATCTCCCTCTTGTCATGTCATATATTATATCAACAAAATTTCCTTTCAGAAGTGATAATACGTTCATAGCTTCTGGATCACCAAACCTTGCATTTATTTCAACGATTTTAGGGCCAGTTTTAGTAATCATGAATTGGCCATAAATAACACCTTTATAGTATCTGCCTTCTTTTCTCAAGGCATCAATTATCTGTTGAAGTATGTTCAAAGAAAAGTTGTAATCATCTATTGTTATAAAGGGAAGTAGATGGTTTGACATTGAATATGATCCCATACCCCCTGTATTAGGGCCTTTATCCCCTTCATAAGCCCTCTTAAAATCTTGAACCAGAGGCATAGGAATTAAATTTTTACCATCTGTAAATGCTTGGAGGCTATATTCTTCACCCTCAATTTTTTCCTCTATTAAAACACCTTTTCCACCACCAATATTTTCCTTTATTATCCTTTCACAATAATCAATTGCCTCCTCCTTTGTTTGAAAATGGTCTCCTTGGACCCAGACACCCTTTCCGCCCGTTAATCCAACGGGTTTTATAACAAATGGAAAATCAATATTTTTTATGAATCTTTTAACTGAGGCAAATTCTGTGAAATAATAATATCTCAAGTTTCCTGGAATATTGTATTTTTCCATGATTTCCCTCATAAATTTCTTATTCGTTTCAATTTCCGCAGCTACAGAATTCGGAGAGGCCGTTTCAATTCCTAAAGTGTCCAATTTTTCTACAATTCCCAACTCCAAAGGCGCCTCCGGCCCTACTATTGCAATATCAACTTTCCTATTTTTTACCGGTTCCCAGTTTAAAATTTTGTCTATATTTGTTTCCTTCTCAATCAAATATTCCTTGCTGAGATTTTTTAATCCTGGATTTAAGTTTCCCATAACTGTATATATGTTCCCACCACTCTCAACTATTTTTTCACCTATTATATTTTCTCTGGCTCCACCGCCGATAAGCAAAATATTCATTTTTTATCATCTCCCAGATTAATGTTTAATTTATTAATTAAATACTCCTTTATACTATTCGGGTTGGTTGCATCTATACCAAAATACAAAATGAAATATTTAGTTATTCCTAAAATCATGCTATTTCCTTGTTTTCTTGAATAAATAAGTCTTTTATTTTTCAAGAATTTTATATGTTCATTTATCTTTTCCCCAACATATTTTCTGAGTTCAGAAACCTTTACGGGTTGTAGATATGCAATTAAGGCCAGTGTTTTTAATATATCTTTATCGATTTCCGGTTTTGAAAATCTATATCCAAATTCTAAATATTCTTCCTTTAATTGCATAACATACTTTTGTCCTATTTTGGCTATTTCAATTGAGCTATTTCTTTCATTGTATTCCTTTCTTAATTCATTAATTGCTTTTCTCACTTCTTCTTTCGGTATATTCAATCTCTCTGAAATATCTGAAATTTTCAATGGTTCTTCAGATGCAAATAAAACTGATTCTACAATATTCTTAACATCCATCAATTACAATTAAAAAATTGTCCTATAAATCATTTACACTTCAGTATGCTATTTGATAACATATGTCTGAAATAGTATATATAACTATATGCATTATCTTATCCTCGGTAGAGGTGAAAAAATGGCTGAGGAATTAAATCCGTTCAAAATAGCACAGGAACAGCTTGACAGGGCTGCAAAAATAATGGGTCTTGACCCACAGATACACCAGTTTTTGAGGGAACCAATGAGGGTCTTGGAAGTAACGATTCCAGTTAAAATGGATGATGGAACAACAAAAGTATTCAAGGGATTTAGGGTTCAATATAACGATGCAAAGGGACCAACAAAGGGTGGTATTAGGTATCATCCACAAGAGACATTGGATACAGTCAAGGCCTTAGCAGCATGGATGACATGGAAAACTGCAGTAGTGGACCTCCCATATGGTGGAGCAAAGGGAGGAATTATATGCGATCCAAAGAATATGAGTAAAGGTGAATTGGAAAGACTTTCAAGGGGATATATTAGGGCCATAGCTAAATTCATAGGTCCAGAGAGAGATATTCCAGCGCCAGATGTATATACAACACCAGAAATCATGGCATGGATGATGGATGAGTATTCAAAGATTGTTGGATACAATGCACCTGGAGTAATCACAGGAAAACCAATAGAGGTTGGTGGATCTCTAGGAAGGGGAGATGCTACTGCAAGGGGAGGCATGTATGTATTGAGGGAAGCAGCGAAGAAGATTAAATTGGACCTCTCAAAGGCAACTGTTGCAATCCAGGGATTTGGAAATGCAGGACAATATGCACACAAATTAGTTACAGAAATGTTTGGTTCAAAGATCGTTGCAGTGAGCGATTCAAAAGGAGGAATTTACAATCCTGATGGATTAAAGTTTGAGGAAGTATTGAATCATAAAGAGAAGACGGGTTCTGTAATAAATTTCCCAGGTGCAAAGAATATTACAAATGCAGAACTTTTAGAGTTAAATGTGGATGTATTGATCCCAGCAGCATTGGAAAACCAAATAACTGAGAAGAATGCGGATAATATAAAGGCAAAGATCGTATTAGAATTGGCAAATGGTCCTACAACACCTGAGGCAGATATAATATTGTACAAGAAAGGAATACTGGATCTTCCAGACTTCCTTGCGAATGCAGGAGGAGTTACCGTTTCATACTTTGAATGGGTACAGAACATAAATGGATATTACTGGACAGCTGAAGAGGTATATGAAAAATTGGACAAGAAAATGACGAAGGCATTCTGGGACGTAATGGAAACGCAGGAGAAATATAAAGTCTGCCCAAGGACTGCAGCATATATAGTATCAATAAAGAGAGTTGCGGATGCTGTAAAAGCAAGGGGCTGGGTATAAATCCTTTAAATTTTTTTATTTTTTCTTCAGCAAAGTTATAAATATTAATTATTATTAATTGAATATAAGGTGATTTTAATGGAATCAAAGCTTAGTACTGGCACTACAACTGTGGGTTTTATTACAAAGGAAGGTTTAATATTAGCTACTGAAAGAAGAGCTACAATGGATTATTTTATAGCACATAAGGTTGCACAGAAGCTATATGAGATAGACAAATACATTGGTATGACAACAGCAGGTTTGGTAGGAGATCTTCAGTTATTGGTAAGATATTTAAGAGCAGAGGCTACACTGTATAGACTAAAAAATAAAAAATATATGAGTATTAAAGCCGCCACAACCATGATATCAAATATTTTGAATGAGACAAAGTATATGCCCTATTATGTTAGTTTAATAATAGGGGGTTGGGATTCAACAGGATATCATGTTTATGGTATTGATGCCGCCGGTGGTGCAATTGAAGATAAATATGTAAGTGCAGGTTCAGGATCCCTGTTTGTATATGGAGTTCTAGAAGATTCTTATCACGATGATTTGACACTGGACGATGGAATAAACCTTGCAATAAGGGCCATTAATGCTGCAATGAGGAGGGATTCTGCCTCAGGCGATGGTATAGATGTTGCAACAATAACAGAAAAGGATGGATTTATAAAAATAGATGATGAGGAAATAAAGAAGAGAATGAAAAAACTTAAAATACTTCCTTAAATTTTATTAAATAACATTTTTAAAAAATTTTTTGAAGGCGTCTTTTATGTCTAATGAAGTCTGGGAAGATATATTAAAGCAAGTCAAAGATGCTGTAAAGGAAATTGCAGGTAATGTATCGATAACAAACATCGATTTTGAAGCATCACTTATTGTAATTTATACAAAAGACATTGATTATTTCACAGAAAATCCACAGATTATAAAGCAGATAGCACAGAAAATAAAAAGGAGGATATCTGTAAGGCCAGATCCATCTATCCTTTTGGATGAAGAGGAATCTAAAAGAATAATAATGGAAATGGTCCCTCCTGAAGCAGGTATTACCGAGATATATTTTGAGCCAGAAACATGTGAAGTTACAATTGTAGCCGAGGCTCCAGGATTAATTATTGGAAAGGAAGGTCAATTTTTAAATGAAATTAAAAAAAGGATAAAATGGGCACCAAAAGTAATTAGAACTCCACCAATGTCCTCAAAAATTATAAGTGAAATAAGAGAATTTTTAAAGGAATCAAGCAATGAGAGAAGAGAATTTTTAAGAGAGGTAGGTAGAAAGTTGAATAGGCCAATTTTGACCGGGGAAAATTGGTTTAGAATAGTATCATTAGGCGGATATAGAGAGGTGGGGAGATCCGCAACATTATTAATGACAAGAAACAGCAGAGTTTTAGTAGATTGCGGTGTTGTAGCCGGAAATGTGCAAAGCAAAGAACCCTGGTCAGGTGCACCTTATTTATCGGTACCAGAAATATGGTCACAAGATGCATTTGAGACTGAAAATAATCCATTTAAATATTTAGATGCAGTTATACTTACACATGCACATTTAGATCATTCTGGATTAATACCTTTATTATACAAATACAATTTTAAGGGACCAGTTTACATGACACCCCCAACAAGGGATTTAACAGTTCAACTATTGATGGATTATTTGAAATTATCACATTCGGAAGGAACCAAGGTACCATATGAATACATTCACATCAGGGAAATGCTTAAAAGAACAATAACAGTCGAATATGGTGAAACAACAGATATAACACCTGACATGAGGTTGACATTTCACAACGCCGGACACATTTTGGGTTCTTCAGTTGTTCACATTCATGTTGGAGATGGTTTGTTCAATTTAGTATTGACCGGTGATATTAAATTTGAAAAGACATGGTTATTTAACGCTGCAAATAATAAATTTCCCAGGGTTGAAGCAGTTATTATTGAATCAACATACGGAGGTAAAAATAATTTCCAGCCATCCAGGCAGGAGGCAAGTGAAAATTTAAAGAATGTTGTTAACAATGTTATTAATAGAGGTGGAAAAATATTAATTCCCGTTTTTGCTGTGGGGAGAAGCCAGGAGGTAATGGTTGTTTTAGAGGAATACATAAGAACAAATCAAATACCTCCTGTAAACGTTTACATAGACGGTATGATATGGGAGGCAACGGCAATTCATACAGCATATCCAGAATATCTGGCAAAAGAATTGAGGGAGAAGATATACAAGAAAAATGAAAATCCATTTCTGTCCCAAATTTTTGTAAGGGTAGATACATCGGAGATGAGGGACAAAGTCATACATGATCCAAATCCATCTATAATATTGACAACCTCAGGTATGATGAATGGTGGACCAGTTTTAGAATATTTTTACTATTTAGCCGAAGATCCAAAAAATGCATTAATATTTGTCGGATATCAAGCTGAAGGTACCTTGGGAAAAAGAATACAGAGTGGAGAAAAAAATATTACATTGGTTCATGATGGTCAAATGGTAAACCTAGAAATTAAGATGGAAGTAATAACTATAGATGGATTTTCAGGACATTCTGATAGAAAACAGCTGATACAATATATAACATCAATGAAACCTAAACCAAACATAATAATAACAAACCATGGTGAGGAAAGCAATTGTATATATTTGTCAGAGACATTCGAAAAAAGATATGGTTTTAAATCTATATCTCCTAAAAATCTAGAGACAATTAGATTGATATGATTGATAATATTGAAAAATTGAATGAAGAAATCATTAAATGTTCAAAATGTCCAAGGCTTGTTAAATTCAGAGTTGAGGTATCAAAAAGGAAAAATAGGTTTTATGGTGAAGAATATTGGAGCAGACCAGTTCCGGGTTATGGAGATATATCTGGAAAAATTTTAATACTCGGTTTGGCACCTGCTGCAACAGGTGGGAATAGAACAGGTAGAATTTTCACAGGTGATAAGAGTGCAAAATTCCTTGTAAAATGTCTATATCTCGCTGGATTTACCAATCAGCCCACATCTGAAAGAAGAGATGATAATTTAATATATTACGATTCATATGTAACTGCTGTTTTAAAATGTGTTCCACCAAATGACAGACCCTTAAATTCTGAATTGGACAATTGCCGTGAATATTTGATAAATGAGATTGCCTTGATGAAAAATTTGAGGGCCATTCTTGTTTTAGGTAGGGTAGCATTTGAATCTCTTTTAAAAGCATTGAAAGAACTTGGATACAATACTAAGGGAATTGATTTTTCCCACGGAAAACATTGTGATGTTGGTAACATAAGGATATTCTGTTCATATCATCCTAGCCCCAGGAATGTTAATGTTGGTAGGATAAATGAAGAGATGATGTTATCAATTTTAAATGAATTAAAGAACTTTGTTTATAAAGAATCTCGAGACAGATAAATTAAAAATAGGAAAGTTTATAAACACTGTTAAGTTAAATGAATTATGGTAAATAAAAAATCTAAATCACCCAGGAAAAAGAAGAAAGAAGAGGACGAGATTTCAGAGGAGGAAGAATATCAGGAATTTTTGGAAAATCTCTTGGCAGAATTTACATTGGCATTTTTAAAAGATATGGAAAGACACGGAATTTTTGATGAAAACGAGGATGAAGAATTCCAGATAAAGGAAGAATTTTTGGACAAGATAATAGAGAAAACAATTAAAAATATGTCAGATTCAGAAGAGATTGATGATGTAGCAATAAAGGCAATAGTTGAAACATTGGACGAATATTATGAGGATGAAAATCTATCTGAAGAGGAGATGTATCCGAGGGCAGAAATAGTATTGAGTTACGTATTGGAAGACGTTGAAAAAGAAGTAAAAAATAAAAAGAATGATTGAATGCGGAATCGATGAGGCCGGAAGGGGACCGGTAATAGGTCCTCTTGTTATTTGTGGTGTTTGTGGCGACCCAGATTTATTAAAAGAAATAGGCGTAAAAGATTCAAAAAAATTATCCCCGAAAAGAAGGGAATATCTTTATGATGAAATATTAAAAATTGTTAAATCTTATAAATGCATTGAGATCTGGCCTGAGGAAATAGATTCTTTGAGAGAAAAGATGAACATTAATGAAATAGAAGAAAAATATTTTTCAGAAATTATTAATTCATTGGAGGGAGATGTATTCATATTGGATGCTGCAGATGTATCAGAAGAAAGATTTGAAGAGATGATAAGAAAAAATTTAAACAAGGATGTAAAAATCATCTCAAAACACAAGGCAGATAGTGATTATCCAATTGTTTCTGCAGCTTCAATCATTGCAAAGGTAACCAGGGATAGAGAAATTGAAAACATAAAAAAACAAATAGGAGATTTCGGTTCTGGATATCCATCAGACCCAAGGACTAGAAAATTTATAAGGGATTATATTGAAAAAAATGGTAAATATCCCCCATTCACAAGGAAATCTTGGAAAACAATTAAAAATATCAATAAATATATTGAAGAATATGGTGATTGAATATGGAAAAATTATATGAGCTGGTTAAAAAATTCAATGAAAGGGCTGAAAGGGATAATAAATTTAGGAAGGAGATAGAAAATTTGGATAGGAAAATTTTGGTAGAATTTGTTGATGATGGGAAATATTCCTTTGAATTAAGGGACGCGCATATAGAAGAATTAAAAGATTACATTGGAAGTTATGACATCGAAGTATACATTGATACAAACACATTTAATGAAATAATAGAAGGAAAAACGGATGCGCTGAGTGCATATATATTGAAAAGATTCAGGGTAAAGGCCAGTCTATCTGATAAATTATTGATATCACAACTTTTAAAATAAATATTCAATGAAATATTTTCACTTTTGAATATAAAAATATTTTTAAACTTATAGAATTAAAAATAATAGAATGAATACGGATGAATATTTTAATCATTTAAAAAATCAAGCTGAAAGAATATATTCCATTGCACAGATTGCAAGAAGCAAAAATCTTGACCCTGAAGATCATGTTGAAATACCCATAGCTGAGGATTTGGCAAAAAGGGTGGAACATTTAACCGGGATTGAAAATATTGCAGATATCATAAGGGAATATCTGAAGAAATATGACAGGGAAATGGCATCAATTCTAATATCAAAGGAGGTTGCAAAAAAGTATTCACAAAACAGAGAAAAAGCAATTGAGTATGGAATCAGGGTAGGTTTGGCCGTAGTTACTGAAGGTGTTTTGGTTGCGCCGATTGACGGCATAACCCAAATAAAAATAAAGAAAAATATCGATGGAAGTGAATATCTATCCATATATTATTCGGGACCCATTAGGGGTGCTGGAGGGACTGGCCAGGCAATAAGCGTTTTAATTGGTGATGTTTTAAGAAGGGAATTTAACATTTCCAAGTTTAAGCCAAGGAGAGAGATTATTGAAAGATATAAGGAGGAGATACAGAGGTATGAAATGGAAGAGCATCTGCAATATTCTCCAACGCCAGAGGAAATAGAATATGTCGTTTCCGGTTGCCCAGTCTGCATTGATGGTGAAGGAACTATTAATGCAGAGGTTTCTGGATATAGAGATCTTCCCGAAATCGAAACAAACAGAATCAGGGGAGGAATGGCATTAGTTTTAGCAGAGGGTATTATACAAAAGGCAAGGAAATTAAAAAGTATTGTTGAAAAATTAAAACTTGATGATTGGGAATTCCTGGACAAATTAATATCCGGAACAAAAAGCGAAACATCTGAAGGATCTTCAAAATTCATGGAAGACGTTGTTGCAGGAAGGCCAATATTTTCATATTCTGGTTTTAAAGGAGGGTTTAGATTAAGATATGGAAGATGCAGAACTGGAGGTTTGGCTACAATATCCATAAACCCGGCAACAATGGTTATAATGGATGATTTTATTGCCATTGGTACCCAGTTAAAAATAGAATTCCCCGGTAAAGCTGGAGGAATAACATCCTGTGATTCAGTCGAAGGTCCAATAATTCTATTGAAAAATGGAGAATGCATGCAGGTAAATGACTTCGATCTGGCAATAAAAATTAGAGATGATGTGGTAAAAATATACGATAACGGTGAAATTTTAATACCTATAGGTGAATTTATTGAAAATAATTATCCTCTTAGACCAGCCTCTTTCACAAGGGAATTTTGGGATTTAATGGCAAAGGAAAGAGGCGTAGAAAAAACACCCGAAAACTTCGATGAAGCACTTGAAATATCAAAAAATTATGATTTACCATTACATCCATATTATTCACTTTTTTGGGAAGATTTAGAGATAAATGAATTAAAATTATTGAGGATATATTTAAGGAAGAATCTAGTAGAAAAGGATAACAATTATTATTTAAAAAAGGATGAAATTATCAAGGACATTCTATGCAGACTAGGTGTTTTGCATAGGGAAGAAAATGGATATTTGATATTAAATAGATATGGGGAAATTTTGAAAAGGCTTTTGAAAATAGAAGAGGAAATAGAAATTCCTGAAAAAAGAAATGTTTTAGAAATAATTCAGGATTTAAATGGAATTAAAATTTATCCAAGGGCACCAACAAGGGTAGGGACTAGAATGGGAAGGCCAGAAAAGGCAGCAGAGAGAAAAATGGATCCCCCTGTTCATGTTCTTTTTCCATTGGGTAAAGAATCAGGGCACAACAGAAATATAAAAAAGATGATAGAAAATGAATCCACATTCATAGAAGTGGAACTTGGCACTAGAATCTGCCCAAAGTGCCAAAGAAAAACGTACAAGTTTATCTGCGATACATGTAATGTAAGGACAGTATATACCGGCAAAACTGATATTTATTCAATAGATATTGAATATTTATTTAAAGATGCTTTAAATAATTTAAATTTGGATATCAAAGAAGTTCCAAAGGTAAAAGGTGTTAAGGGTTTGATTTCGAAGGAATTTATTCCAGAGCCATTAGAAAAAGGCATTTTGAGGGCCATAAATGATATTTATGTTTACAAAGATGGTACTTCAAGGTTTGATATGAGTAATCTGGCAATCACACATTTCAAGCCATTCGAAATAGGAATAAATGCCGAGATCTGCAAGGATCTGGGTTATACAAAAGACATTTACGGAGAGGAAATAAAAAGGGATGATCAAATAATTCAGATATTCCCGCAGGATATTATAATATCTAGAAAGGCTGCTAACTATCTATTCAAAGTTTCTAAGTTTGTTGATGATTTATTAGAAAGATATTATAAATTGCCATCCTTCTATAATTTAAAAGAACCTACAGATTTAATTGGTCATCTTGTTATAGGTATATCTCCACATACTTCAGGCGGTGTACTGGGAAGAATAATTGGAATAACTGAAGCAAATGCATGCTTTGCCCATCCATTCTTCCATGCTGCAAAGAGAAGAAACTGTGATGGAGATGAAGATGCCATAATTTTATTGTTGGACGCTCTGATTAACTTTTCCAGACATTATCTCCCCTCCTCCCGTGGTGGAATGATGGATGCACCTCTTTTCGTATCAATAAAAATTTCACCTACAGAAATTGATAAAGAGGCTTTAAATGTGGATGTATCTTATAATTATCCCGTTAAACTTTTAGAATATTCCTATCAAAATAAGAAAGCTTCTGAAATAACAGAAATTAAAACTATAAAATCGCTTTTGGATAAAAATCCCTATGAAAACTATGGTTTTACAAACGATACAAAAAATATAAACATAGGCGTAATAGAATCAAGATATAAATATATGAAAAGTATGGAAGAAAAAACGGATGCTCAACTATCCCTTGGTATCAAATTAAGAGCAGATGATGTATCCGATATGGCATCAAGGGTTATTTCGCACCATTTTATTCCAGATATGATAGGTAATCTGAGAAAATTTGGTACACAGGAATTTGTTTGTACAAGATGCCATAAAAAATATAGAAGAATACCACTTACAGGCAAATGTGAATGTGGTGGAGACCTAAGAACAACATCTTCAAGAGGAAGCATAACAAAATATTTAGAATTATCAAAAAAGATAAGCAATGCATATAATGTAAATAATTACACAAAACAGAGAATATTATTCATCGAAATGGCCATAGAATCATTGTTTATTAATACGGGAAATGAAGAAAAAAATGTAATTAAAACAAATGAAAAATATAGGAGGCTGGAGGATTTCATATGAGCGTAAAGATATTTGTTGTTGGTCCGGCAGGTTCTGGGAAATCTACTTTTACCGCAGGTTTTAATGATTGGATGGAAAATCAAAACTATCTGGCAAATCTGGTAAATCTGGACCCTGGTGCAGATTATATCCCTTATGAACCGCATGTTGATATCAGAGAATATATAGTTTTATCGGACATAATGTCTGAATACAATTTAGGACCAAATGGAGCTCAGATTTTGGCTGCAGATATGATGATAAATTATGTTGAGGATATATTAAACAGAGCAGAAGAGAATGATCCCGATTACATTATATTTGATACTCCGGGGCAATTGGAATTGTTCGCTTTTCGAACCTCTAGTGAACTGATATTTCAAAGAATTTCACAAAATCATGGATTTATTATATTTTTAATGGACCCAATGATTGCCCAGACGCCCTCAGGCTATGTATCATTAAATATGCTTTCAGCAAGTATATACTTTAGGTTTTATTCCCCATATTTAAATGTGTTTAACAAAATAGATTTGATATCAGATGCTGATATAACTAGATTAAAGATGTGGAACAACGATAGAGATATCTTGTATGAAGATTTAAGAAATGAGGGTAAAAAAATAGAATCGGTATATTTCACTGAAATCTTTAAAGCCCTGGATGCCATGGGAAATCTTGCCGGATATTCCTTCGTTTCTTCAAAAGATATGAAAGGTTTCGAAGATATTTATTACATTATTCAGAGTGTTTATAGTGGAGGTTTAGATCTTGAAAAAAGGTGATTTATTCAAAATTCAAAAATTCAGGTTTCATAGTTTCAGTATCAAATATCACATAATTTCCCTCCTTTGCAGCTCCGGGATTTATAAATTTTATTCCATCTATTTCTTCAATACCTCTAGCCTCATGAATATGTCCTGAAAATACAACCTTTGGTCTTTTTTCAAATATGGCTTTTCTTATACCTCTATTTCCACCATTGCCTGTTCTGACTGTATCAAGAATTCCATAAGGTGGTTGATGAAGCATCAAATATGAATTTTCAGTTAAATTTTCATGTAAGAATTTATAAGCTTCATCATCATCGAAATATATTCCCATATTCACGAAGTCTCTGTCAGATCCTCCCAATCCAACAATTTCCAATCCATATATTTTTATTTTCCTTTTATGCGCATTTATCAAACCGGCTTTATCTATCATATTTAATACTTCAGGAGGATCGCAATTTCCTGGTATTGAAACAATATCAACAACCTTAGATTTTAATTCCAAAACTTTTTCTGGGGGACCAAAATTTGTCAGATCACCGAGAAGTAATACTAACTTTGCATTGTGTTTTCTTACTAAATCATCTATCAAAAAATAGTTTACCCTTGAATGAAGGTCCGACATAACCAATATTTTCATTTTCTCACCTATGTGCCAGAATCCCAGGATTCAATATATTTTTTCTGCTCCTCAGTTAATTTGTCTATGTTTATATTTTTGATTTTTAGGAATATTTCCGCGACATATCTATCAATCTCTTTTGGAACTGGATAAACCTTATTTTGCAAATTTTCTCTATTTTTAACCAAATATTCTGCCGTAAGAGCTTGTAGGGAAAATGAGAGATCCATGATTTCTATAGGATGTCCTTGACCACCGACTAAGTTTATTAATCTTCCTTCACCCAGGAGGTAAATTTTATTTCCATTTTTTAATTTATATTCCTCGACATATCTTCTTACAACTTTTTTCTCAATGCTATAATCAGCAATGTCATTTTTATTAATTTCTACATCAAAATGTCCTGCATTAGCCAATATTAGACCATCTTTAGCGTTAATGATATGCTCTTTTCTAACTACATCTTTTACACCTGTTGCAGTTATCAGAATATCTGCATTTTTTATTGCATCCTCCATGGTTTTCACTTCAAAACCATCCATATAGGCCTCAGATGCTTTTATAGGATCTACTTCCGTTACAGTTACCTTTGCTCCCATCCCCTTCAATCTCATTGCTATTCCTTTTCCACACCATCCATATCCTGCAACCACAACATTTTTGCCTGCCAATAGAATGTTGGTTGTTGACATTATACCATCTAAAGTACTCTGTCCAGTACCGTATCTATTATCAAAAAGATGTTTCATATCAGCATCATTTATATCAAACATTGGAAACCTCAGTACTCCATTCTTTTCCATAATCTTAAGTCTTTGAACACCTGTAGTTGTTTCTTCATTCCCCCCAATTACCTTAATGTTTATTCTATCCTTATGCAAAATTGTTGTTAAATCACCGCCATCATCTATAATTATATCTGGATTTGAATCTATTACCTTGTAAAGGCTTTCATAATATTCCTCCCTTGTTTGCCCCCTTTTAGCAAAAACATTCATTTCTTTTGATAATGCTTCTGCCACATCGTCATCTGTTGTTAATGGATTGCAAGATGTTATATATATTTCGGCACCTCCCTCCTTTAAAGCCCTAGCCAATGCGGCAGTTTTTGCCTCAAGATGAAGAGCCATTCCAATTTTCAAATTCTTAAAAGGTTTTTCTTTTGAAAATTTTTCTCTCACATCTGATAATATTTTCATCCACCTTTCTGCCCAATAAATTTTATTTTTACCTTCATCTTCATTCATGATATGCTAAAAATCAATAAAAATTAAAAATTTTTTTAATTTGAATTTTTCAAATAATTGTTTATATATGTCCAATTTACTCCAAAGACATAAACCCATTGTGAATTATCAAATGTATTATTGTAATATAAAATATAAAATGGTTGTCTGAAAAATTTGTTAAATGTTGTGTTGTTTAAATATATTGGGGGATCATAGCTTGGATGGGTACTAAGCTCATATCCATATATTCCATTATAAAACATGTTTGAATTGATTAAAACGTATCCTATCTTTGGATATGTATTGTTTCCATAAAGTTCATTAATTGCATCTGTCCAATTTTCACCTGTCCATAATTTGTATGTATATTCAAATGTAGAATTAAATCCAAAAGATTCCAAATATAATCCATCTACGGCATCCGTTGCAACTGAATAATTTCTATTTCCATATTTTATTAAGTAATTCAATGCAGACATCATTAAAGGAGTTATATAATTTTGAGAAGTTTCATTCACTTGATCAACAATTGGATATACACTAATTGTACTAAATAAAAATATTATTATTAAAATAGAAATAAAAATCGTTATTATATTAAATCCATAATTTTTTATAATTAATCTATTTCCCAAAAATGGATGGTTGTTATAAAATCTAAAGTATGTAGCACCATTATTAATATTCAATCCAGAAATATTATAAACGTTGTTGTTAATGTTTATGATTTTTATATTATGATAATTATTGAATTTTTTATTCAAAACTAAATAAGATTCATAAATTCCTATCCCGGAGATGATTGACATTGGTTCAAATATATATTCCAAGAATCTGTAAGGTATTAATATTCCATTCCATGTAAACAACGAATAAAAAAATACAACTGTTAATGAAGATATCCATATCAATAAAAATGTTGCATTTTTATATTTTTTGATATTCAGAAATCCTGGACCTGAAAATGATATTATTAATAAAAATGGTATTGAAAAAATGAAAACATTTAAGTTTATTTTTATACCTTCTATCCCAATTAACAATAAAATTTCAACAATTAAGCCAACAATCAAAGCGAATAGGTAAGTATTTAAATTATTCATCAATATTTTGAAATTTGTTAATTTAAGTTTGAGTTTATAAGATTTCAATAATTCAATAATTTTATTTATTTTAAAATATAAAATAACATAAATTAAATAAAATATTGTGGGAACAAAGTAAAATGGTATGCCTAACAATCCATATTGAAAGAAAAATTTCATTGAGGGAATAAATAATAACCAATATGCAAACACCATGGATATATAAATTAAAACATAATAGAAAAGTGTCTTATGATTTTTATAATAAATAGAAATAAAAATTAAAGGTATAATAAACATCAAAGTTGAGAGATGATGTGAAAGCATTAATAGAATACCAAATGTAAATGAAAGATAAAGATATTTCATTTTATTGTATTTTATGTATAGTAAGAGAAATAAAATTGAAAAAATTAAAAAAACATGACCAAAAATTAATAAACCGATCATAGATTCCTCAAATACATCAAATGGATTAATTGCTACCATGATTGATGCAATTAAAGATATTAAGTCAAATTTTGTCAATTCTCTGGAAATTAAAAAAATTCCAATAACTGTAAAAGAAGAAAATACCTGAGGAAAATGCATCATTATAAAGTGAATACTTAATCCAGTTAAATAATGAAAACCCATCATGATTATATATGGTACAGGAAAATATCCATATCCGGAAGTACCCCATATAGAATTCATTGGTTTATATAAAAGATTTTGAATAGATAAGCTCTTTAAAATATTATAATATATCCCAAAATCTACACCCCAAACATAATAATTAAATGATGGAATAAGCCTCAATATTGATGCAATTGAAGCTATTGAAATTAAATAAATAATTACATATATTTTTTTCATTTGGCATATGAATGATTTTCCATAATTTTAAAGTTTTGGTATATTAATATACCAAAATGTTTAAATATTATTTTAATATAAAACAATTGGTGAATTTCATGAGGGAATTATTGATAGCACTTGGTCTATTTGTTGTTGGTATGGTGTTATTAAGTGGCTTTTCCTCAATGAGCTCTGCTGTGTCTTTAAATAAGAATACAAACTCTTCTGGTATATTATACATTGCATTGCAGCAAGATATGGCAAATTATAACTATTTCAACATTCCAACAAATACTGTTTGGAAAGCTGATATAATTGGTTGGGGATGGGATTCTCTCTATACTATGGATGAAAATGGTGAAATGGTACCATATTTAGCGCAGAATGCTACTTTTTATCCTTCTAATTTAACATTAATCGTTCATATAAGGCAGGGTGTTTATTTTGTTTGGCCAGGAAATGGCACGCCTGCATATGAATTAACAGCAAAAGACGTTGTTTTTTCATATTTTGCTGAGAGGTATGGAACAACAGTTTCTGGATCGGCATTTACAACACCTTTCGATGATCAGGAATATGGTTATGTTACATACTATGAAATGCTACGTCATGTGAAATTTATAGATAACTTTACCGTTGAATTCACTATGTATCAGCCCTATGGGGAATTCTTCATGGGTACTATGAGTATACCCATAATACCATGGAAGATTTGGAAAAATCATCTTACTGTAACAGGATTACCGTATGATAATAATACAAAACCACCAGTAGTTAATCCAAATGGCAGTACCAACGGTGTTGTAAATACTCAGTGGACAGGCAGTCCTTTGGCCACTATGGGAACAAGTAATTATTATTATGCAGGTGGTGTTCAGAATTCTTATGAAATTATTAAATTAAATAAATACTTCTGGGGAAAGAATTATGTAACGCCTTCCGGATATTCTGTTTATCCAAGGAATGTTACAGAAATATACTTTAAGATTTATACAACATTAGATACTGCAATATTGGCCCTGCAAACAGGAGATGTAGATTATATTGCATGGTCAATACCGGGAAGTTATGTTCCTGAATTGAAATCTAATCCGAATATAAACTTGTTTTACAGTCCAAACAATGGATATTTCTATCTTGCATTCAATATGGCTCAACAGCCCATGAATTATTTAGCATTTAGAGAGGCTGTCTCACATCTTATAGATAAAAATACAATAGTCCAAGATTATATGGCTGGTTTAGGTCAACCAGGTGACTCAACTGAGCCACCATTCTTCACAGCATGGTATAACTCATCAGTTGTTAGATATCCATATTCGCCATCAAATGCATCTTATATATTAAATACATCGGGCTTCCCGATAGGTCCAAATGGATGGAGAATGATGCCAAATGGACAACCAATGCCACCCATCACGATTTTGACTCCTCCAGCGGATTATGATCCTATAAGGGTAAAGGTAGGCGAAGCCCTTGCATACAAAATGTCTCAGATTGGAATCAATGCAGTAGCCAAGGCGCAGGATTTCAATACACTTGTTGCTTTAATGTCTGCTTATCAATACCAGATGTTAACCTTGGGTTGGTCTCTAAGTCTTGATCCAATAGGAAATCTTGCGGATATATTTGGAATGAATGTTCCAAATAATTATGAAGCATTCTGGCCTTCAAATTATACAAATCCCAATTTCCCAAATATAAAGACTTTGGCCGATAACCAGACATCACAGCTTGCATGGCAGTTTAACGATGTGATAAATAAAGCCTTAACAACATTTAATCCAAGTCAGCAGATTTATTATACAAAATGGGCCCAGGGGATACTCAGCGAAGCTATCCCTGTTAATGTATTATATTATTCAATAAATATTGAGGCAACTTTGAATGTATGGACTGGATGGTTCTCATGGGAAGGCAGTATTTATAATATATATTCACTTGCAAATCTTCACATGTATTCAGTTCCAACAGGTCAATCAGGAACAACAGTCATTCAGCAAAAGGTAGGAAATATTGTATATCCAAAACAGGTAGAATCAATTAATGCTGTAATTATAGGATCACAAAAGGTTTTAATTAATCAACCTGGATTTGGAATATCCACATCTGCATCAAGCGTTCCCATCTCTGTTTTAGTTACAAATAATTTTGGTTTGCCTGTTCCAAATGCTTATGTTAAGTTAACACAATATGGTAATGGATCTGTAATAATTGGATCTTCATCTGGATACACAAATATGAACGGAATGTTTACAACATATATTACAGGATCAGTTCCTGGATTTTTAACACTGAAAGCAAATGTATCTTATTCAAATATGAGTGCATCAGCAATACAGCAAATTGAAGTTGTCCAATTTGTGCCAAATATATTATTCATTACTGCAAGTGTTTCAACACCATCTCTTATGCCAGGAGAAACCACATTGGTTAAAGTTAAAGCTGTTAATCAATATGGAAAGCCTGTATCTGGAGCCAATATATCAATTGCTTCAAATCTTATTGGTTTTGGTAATATATATCCTTTGTATAATTATACCAATGCAAATGGTATTGCAACTTTCGTTTATTCAGCCCCATCAGTTAGCGAAATGAAAAACACTTATGCTAATAGAAATTTGGACGGTAAATTATTTATATCTGCAAAAGCACCAGGTTATACAGTTGAAAACCAGATTAGTTTAACAGTGTTTGATTATAATCCATATCCAAGCAATTGGGATCAAATACATATTATCGGAGCAACAAATTACTTTGTAAATCAGAATGATTTGAAGACAACAGTCGAAGTTCAGGCTGTAAATATAAACGGTAATCCTATTAGCGGAATGAAAATTGGTATATCGGCATCAAACTCAACGTATATTGAAAACTATACATATGGCATAACCAATTTATTTGGATATACTAACATTACAATAACCTTTAAGCCTGGACTTAAAACAGCTGGAATATCTATCACATTTATAGATTCATCAGAATATCTTATTTCAGATAGTTTAACAATTGCTTATGTTAATGGAGTTACACCAACAAACTTGTACGGTGGTTATATATCATTATATAACACAAATACGGGCATGAATAGTAACTTTGTAAACGTAAATGAAAAAATGCATGCGTTTGTTGTGCATCTCTTTAATTCATATAACATGCCAGTAAATGGCACAATACCAATTGGATTCATTGTAACTGCATCAACAACAGGTTCATTATTGGGATTGTATGATCCTAATTGGACCACTAATTATTCTGGCACAGGAATTCCTCAAGGATACATGAATTCTCTATGGGAATTGGTAGGTATTAATCTAAATACAACATACATGGGAATATTACCAACAATGTCAGGAGTATTTGAAAGCCAGCTTGATAATCAAATTGAAGATCCATATCTCGGATCAACAGCATCCGATTATGTATTATATGGATATGGTATTTATGTAGATGATTCATATATAACAAATGGTGTTGGAACATTCTATCTACCAGGTTTAGTTTCTCCATTAATGGACACTAAAATAGACTTATATGCAATACCTTATGCCTATGCGTATTATCCATATACGAGTGGAATATATCCTCCAGGTGTTATAGCGAATGGTAATTTCTACATAATGGGTTCAGAATATCTAACAAATCAAATAGTAGTACAGAGAGCAATGGATGTCAGAATTGCGATTATCAATGTAAACAATTCATTCGGATTTAGTGGAGGCAGCATTAACGTATATGCAAAATTAGTCAATGCAACTGATACACCCCAGGTAAATCAGAGTCTTTCATTCTATTCAAAACTATTTGTTTCAAATCCATCATTCATAAACTTCGTCTTACCATTCGGTAATTTAGGTATTCAACCAGTTTATACATATACTACAAATTCAAATGGAATGGTATATGCAACATTACCTTTGAAGGGTACAACGTCATTGTTGCAGGATGCTATGTATGTTGGATGGAACTATATGCCAGCATATCCTAAACCAACAGCGCAGAATGCATGGGGAATAGCTTCAATTGTACAAGGTATTAATATTATAGTTGTACCTTATCAGGGATTGTTATATGTCTCTTCTAATGTATATACATTGCCATACAATTCAACAGCGATATTAACAGTAAATGCATATGATCAATATGGAAATCCACTTTCAAAATCTCAAATATCTGTTACATCCTCTACCGGAAATGTCATTGGATCTGGCCTTACAAATAATATTGGAGAAACGACATATTATATAACCCCTGTAAACACTACAGTTAATGGAAATCCATTCACTATTGATACAGTCATAATTAAATTATCAGGAAATGTCTTTGGTGGTGTCTATTATCTTACACTTGTATCTTATGCACCACAGCCAAGTGCTCAATACATTAATCTTATGCCTTCACAGGTATTGACAAATTCAAGTTATACAATAAAAGGAATGATATGGGCACCTTCAGGAATCAAAAATGTTGTATTATACCTAGATAATCCAATGAATCCATTCAATGTTACATATACTGAAATATCTCCAGGTATATATCAGTGGTATGCAAATGTTTCCGGATTCTATTCTGGATTAAATGCTGTATTCTTAAACTTGACGGATAACAACAATGTAAATATAATTGTTCCAGAATTCTTCTATTATCAGCCAAGTCAATATGCCACCGTTGCAGATTTGAACAACACAGTTACAAAGATTTCACAATCATTAACAAACACTTCTGAAAATGTTAAATCGACAATATCTTCAGCTCAGGGATCAATGAATACTGCAATATCTGTTTCAATTTTAGCATTAATTTTAGCGATAGTAGCAATAGTACTGGCATTTAGAAAACCTAAAAAACCTGAAACAACAAGCACAGGAGGAAATCAAACCTCCTAAATTTTTTAATTTTTTTTGAGGTGTTTATATGGCAGGTTTATCAAAATATTGGGTTATGAGGTCAATACAGAGTTTTGTCACGTTTATAATAATTGTAATATCCTTATTTTTCTTGCTTCATGTTTTACCAGTAAATTTTGGGACCTTATTATCATTAAATCCACAATTGACACCCTCACAGAAGGAATTTGTAGTGAGATTATATGGTTTAAACCAGCCATGGTGGGTGCAATTTGAAAATTATTTAATGCAAGTATTCACGTTCAATTATGGATACTCTTTTGTTTATGGTGTTCCTGTTTCAAATCTTTTAGCACAAACAGTTCCAAGAACTCTATTTTTGTTTGGTTTAGCAACAATAATATCTTATATAATTGGTTATTTTGTTGGTGCTATAATTGCATGGAGAAGAGGGGGCATATTGGATGCATCTAATGTTGTAATTGGTTTGTTTTTCTATAACATGCCAACATATTGGGTAGGAATGATTTTTATATTTATATTTTCATTTGAATTAAAACTATTTCCATTAGGTGGATTTTTTGATGCAACAGACAAGATATTTGGTTGGAATGCACCAAACAATATATTTTGGGTTGCTCTAGATTATTTATGGCATGCAGCTCTTCCATTAATTGTTCTTGTTTTAATATTCTTTGCCGGAAATGTCTTGTTGATGAGAACATCAATGTTAGATGTAATTGGTGAAAATTATATCGATGTTGCAATTGCAAAAGGGTTAACAGAAAAAGAGGTATTGTTTAAGCATGCTGCTAGAAATGCTTTATTACCTTTAGTAACAAGTTTCATAATATCAATGGCGTTTGCAATTGGTGGCGGTGTTTTAACAGAGACTGTATTTAGCTATTTTGGAGTAGGACTCTTATATATTAAGGCTCTTAATTCACTGGATTATCCCGTTATAGAAGCAACTGTAATAATAATCTCATTGTTAGTTATAATATTCAATTGGATTGCAGATATAATTTACGGTTATCTCGATCCTAGAGTGAGAGTAGAATGAGGTGTAGATTATGGTAAAGAAAAGAGGGTGGAATGAACAGAGGAAGGCTTTTATAAGATCTTTAAAAAATGGATGGAAAATTTATACAAAAAGCAGAATGGGTATGGCCGGATTAATAATGATAATAATATTTGTTATTATGGCTGTATTTGCACCTTATTTAACACCATACACACCAGAATTTAAGGCACCATCTATAGATGTGATTAGGGGTGATATATATATTACAAATCTTTCAAACAATGTTGTATGGGATAAACCACCTGTCGGAATTATACCATACACATCTTCACAAGGTGCAAATCAATATTTGAAGGCAGTTTTAGTTTATAATGATCAGGGAAATGCAGCAATTTTTAATGTGAGTTATACCTATATAAACAATGTACTGAAAATTAATTTATCATCTCCGACATATTATTCAATACCAAAGGGAACAAATTACATGGGTCAGACAGCTATGTATATCAAATATTTCTCTGCACCAAAATCAATAGTTTATTATGGATTTACAAATACATCATTCTATATATTGGATAATAACTTTAAACAAATTTATAATTTTAATCTAAATAAAAACATTGATTTTAGGAGTGAATTTTATAACAACCCATATCAATTGCCACATGCAGGTCAATTAAGTGCCATTGCAATTGCGAATGGAACAGAAGTCAAGGTATTGTTTTTCTACAATTCTCAGTTATCATTGAACGGTATGCTCCTCGGGGTAGTCCATATAAATCCTTTAAGCATTGTCACATTAAAATTAAATTCGCCAATAATTAATAATATTTTATTATATATAAATCCTTCAGATTTAAATTCCACAATGGCCATAATACCAACAAAAGTTGGATTGTATTCATATGTATTTCCAATGGAGTTTAACAAAACATATCTTAGCTATGGTTTAAATATCCCTCAAAATGTCTCACAACCTCACTTGGCATGGCATTTAAATTATTCAATAAATTATAATAATACAGTAACAAATATTTATCCACAAAGCCTTACATATTCAAATAATTTGCCCTCAGAATATCCGAATCAGAACATTATTCTTATGACATCAAATAACAATATAATTGGTATAAATAGGTTAAACGGATCAGTAATGTACATTACACCATTCGTAATATCAAATTCTTCTGTAGAAAAATATACCTTGCAAGGGATAGCAGGAAACATGGGAAACATGCCAGTTGTTTGGGCATACACATCATCAAGCTCAATAGTTGCAATTATAGACCAATATACTGGAAAAATATTGGGAAAGGGGCAATTTTATAATATAATAGATGGATATGTGAATTCAAAACCTATTTATGATATTGGTTCAGACATGATAATTTTGTCAACGAATTTAGGAGTTTTTGTTTTTAACAACAACATGCATTTAAATCAAACCTTTTCAATCCCTGGTGGTATGAGAACACCAATAAGCGGTTTGGGTAATGTAATTACATATCAATCATCATTAGGTTACTATTATGGAGTAATTACAAATAATAATAAATTATATTTACAAATGACGCTAGGTACAGATATTGCACCATTGCCACCTGGAAAATATAAAAGTGATAATGTTTATATTATGGGTACCGATCTTTATGGGCATGATATTTGGACATGGATTGTCTATGGAGCTAGGGCAGAGTTGATTGTTGGACTTGTTGCTGCAGCTTCTTCAGTACTTCTTGGTACATTTATAGGTCTAATATCTGGATATTATGGTGGTTTAGTAGATATAATAGCAATGAGAGTGACAGATATATTCTTATCATTGCCAAGCCTTGTTATAATGCTCCTTCTGGTTGAAATTCTCGGTCCTTCTATTTGGAATGTTATCTTGGTAATTGCAATTTTAGGTTGGTCAGGTATAACAAGGATTATCAGGGCACAGGCGATGAGTTTAAAATCTAGGGCCTTCGTTGATTCTGCCAGAATATCAGGTGCATCAAATCTTAGAATAATGTTTATACACATAATGCCAAATATTCTCCCGCTGACATTTTTGTTTATGAGTTTTGGGGTTAGTGGTGCTATTATTACCGAGGCATCCCTGGCATTTTTGGGATTCGGAGATCCACACGCAATAACTTGGGGAATGATGCTTCAATATATTTGGACTACAGGTAATGTATTAAGAGCACCATGGTGGCTTATTCCACCTGGACTTGCCATAACATTCTTATCCATGGCATTTTACTTTGTAGGAAGGGCGTTCGATGAAATAATCAATCCTAGATTGAGGAGGAGATGAGGATGGTATTACTCAAAGTTGAAGATTTATCAGTCCATTACAAAATTTATGGTAATTGGGTAAGGGCTGTTGATGATGTTTCCATAGAATTGGACTCAGGTGAAACTTTAGGACTAGTTGGTGAATCTGGATCAGGAAAATCCACATTGGCTTATGCAATTACTCAATTATTGCCAAACAATGCATATATCAAAAAAGGAAAAATAATATTCAATGATCAAGATTTGTTTAAATATACATTGAAACCTGATGGTACATTGAATGTTTATGATGAAAACATTAGAAAGATAAGGTGGAAAGAAATTTCGATGATATTTCAAGCATCTCTAAATGCTTTCAATCCTGTTTATAAGGTTGGAGATCAAATAAAGGAGGCAATATTAGCACATGAACCAGATATGTCTGAGGAGGAGTTGGAAAGAAGGGTCATTGAACTTTATGATTTTGTTGGAATACCTAGGGATAGAATCAACAACTATCCTCACGAATATAGTGGTGGTATGAAGCAAAGAGCTATGATAGCTATGGCATTGGCATTAAGGCCTAAACTAGTATTGGCAGATGAGCCCACAACCGCTGTAGATGTAATAACACAGGACAGAATATTAAAGGAAATTATAGATTTGCAGAAAAAGTTAGGCATGGCCATGATATTAATAACTCATGATGTATCTGTGGTGGCCGAAGTATCCCATAAAATTGCTGTAATGTATGCAGGCCAAGTTGTTGAAAAGGGCACAACAAGGGAAGTTTTTAAACACTATGCCCATCCATACACTGAAGGATTGTTAAATTCATTCCCAAACCTTTTTGGTGAGAAAAAAAGGTTATCATTTATACCAGGTTCACCACCAGATTTAGCGAATCCTCCAAAGGGATGTAGGTTCCATCCCAGGTGTCCATACGCTAGGGAAATATGCGCAGAAAAGAGTCCTCCACTCATAGAAATATCACCAGGACATTATTCAGCATGCCATTTTGCAACATCAATATATGGGGGTAAATAAAAATGATTGGGAATACAGTAGTTAAGGTCGAAAATGTAAAAAAATACTATGAATTACACAAAGGCATTCTTTCATTTGGTCCATCCTTAACCGTAAAGGCTGTAGACGGTATTTCTTTTGAATTGCATGAAGGAGAAATTATTGGTATCGTAGGGGAGACAGGATCCGGAAAAACTACCACGGGCAGAATGTTAGTTTTATTGGAAAGACCAACATCCGGAAAAATATATTTTGAAGGAACAGACATATCAGAATTGAAAGGTAATAAACTCAAAGAATTTAGAAAGAATGTTCAAATGGTATTTCAAGATCCATATGAGTCTCTAAATCCCAGGTTTACAATTTTGAAAACGTTGATGGAACCATTGATAATTCATAAAATAGGAGATACATTTGAGGAAAGGGTAGACATAGTCATAAGGGCACTTGAAGATGCAGGTTTAAAACCCGGTGAAGAATATTTGGGCAGATATCCGCACGAGGTATCTGGAGGTCAAAGGCAAAGGATTGCAATTGCAAGAGCACTTGTGACAAGTCCAAAATTCATAGTTGCAGATGAGCCAGTATCAATGTTAGACGTATCAATTAGGGCTGGTGTTTTAAATTTAATGTTGGATTTAAGAGAAAAATTAAGGATACCATTCATTTTCATAACTCACGACATTGCCGTAGCAAGATATATGAGCGATAGAATATTTGTAATGTACCTAGGAAAGATAGTCGAATATGGATCATCAGAAGATGTAATATTTGATCCTCTCCATCCATATACAAGGTCACTCGTGGCAGCGATTCCAGTTCCTGATCCTGATAGAAAGCATGAAAGGGTATTAATTAAAGGAGAAATACCTAGCCCAATAAATGTTCCACCCGGATGCAAATTCATAACTAGATGTGTATATGCACAAAAGGGTATTTGTGATGTAAAGGAACCCGAACTGAGGGAAGTAAAGCCCGGCCATTTTGTGGCATGTCATTTTGCAGAACAAATAATGAATGGTGAATTGAAGCCAAAAGAAGAGGATTTACAAAAAGATGAATATATGATGTAACGACAAAAAATTTTAAATCTTAATATTTTTTGTAATTTTAAAATGGAAGAACCGGTTGATGAGTGGATAAAAAAGCAGAATTTCAATTCAACGGCGGATATACCTGTTCCATCTAAGTTAATAGATCAGGTTATCGGTCAGGATGAGGCAGTGGAAATCATAAAAAAAGCCGCTGTGCAAAAAAGACATGTTATTCTTATAGGAGATCCGGGAACTGGAAAATCGATGCTTGCACAATCAATGGTTGATTTTCTTCCTCAAGAAGAATTGGAAGATATTCTTGTATTTCCAAATGAAGAGGATCCAAATAGGCCAAAAATTAAAACGCTTCCTGCTGGTAAAGGAAAAGAATTGGTAAGGCAAATGCAGGAAAGGGCAAAGGAAGAAAGACTTTTGAGACAAAGAACATTGCAATTGGTTTTGTTTGGTTTATTGTTATTGGGAATTATAGGATATGTTGTTACTAAAGATTTAAACGTTTTATTCATGAGTATAATACTTGTAATATTTTTGTGGATGTTTTTAGGAATTGCAGTTCAGAGGACCGAACAATATCATACGCCAAAGTTGCTTGTAGGCCATGAACAAAATGACAAGCCTCCATTTATAGATGCGACTGGAGCACATACTGGAGCATTGTTAGGAGATGTTAGACACGATCCTTTTCAATCTGGTGGACTGGAAACTCCTGCCCATGTCAGAGTCGAGGCAGGGGCAATACATAAAGCTCACAGGGGAGTATTATTCATAGATGAAATCAATCTATTGAGGCCTGAGAGTCAGCAGGCGTTGCTCACAGCAATGCAGGAAAAAAAGTTTCCAATTACGGGGCAGAGTGAAAGAAGTGCTGGTGCATTGGTTCAAACTGAACCCGTTCCTTGTGATTTCATACTTGTTGCTGCCGGTAATTTGGATTCACTCCAAGGTATGCATCCAGCATTAAGATCAAGGATTAGAGGTTACGGTTATGAAATTTACATGAACAACAGCATGGAAGATAATGATGAAAACAGGAAAAATTTAATAAGGTTCATAGCTCAGGAGGTAGTAAAGGATGGAAAGATACCCCATTTTGATAAGATGGCCGTGGCAGAAATCATAAAAGAGGCACAGAGGAGAGCGGGAAGAAAGGGTAGATTAACCCTAAGGCTTAGGGAGCTTGGTGGTCTCGTAAGAGCTGCAGGAGATATTGCAAAGTCTGAAAAATCGGATGTTGTTAGGGTTGAGCACGTGATAAAAGCAAAGCAGACCTCAAAGCCCCTTGAGCAGAAAATTGTAGATAGAATGTTAGAAAATAAGAAGATATACAATACATTTTTAACTGAGGGATATGTTGTTGGGACCGTAAATGGTTTAGCTGTGTACAGCGCAAATTCCGGCATGAGTGAATTTTCTGGAACAGTTTTGCCAATTGTAGCAGAAATAACTCCGGCCCAGAATAAAAATCAGGGAAGAATAATAGCGACTGGAAAGCTGGGTGAAATTGCAAAAGAAGCTGTACAGAACGTTTCCGCAATAATTAAAAAATATAGTGGAGAAGATATATCAAATCTTGATGTTCACATACAATTCATAGGAACATATGAAGGTGTTGAAGGCGATTCAGCGAGCATATCCATTGCAACTGCCGTTATTTCCGCCTTAGAAAATATTCCTATTGATCAATCCGTAGCTATGACTGGTTCCTTAACAATAAGAGGATATGTTTTGCCTGTTGGAGGAGTAACCGCAAAAGTAGAAGCTGCAATCGATGCGGGGCTAAAAAAAGTCATAATACCATATTCAAACAAGGATGATGTAATATTGGATGAATCACATGAAGGAAAAATAAAGATCGTTTATGCTAAGACTATATTAGATGTTTTAAATGAATCATTAATACCCGGGCAGGAAAAGGATAATCTATTAAAGAGGATATCCAGTGTTTTGAGCAAGCCAGGGAATTTAAATGCTTAAAATAAGATATTTTTACGGAATTCCAACCCAGGATATTTTCGATGATATAAAGGAAAATAGAGTTCTCATCGTCAAAGATAATGGTATAATGTTTGAAGAAGAATTGATAAGCGCGTATTTAAAAGCAAAGAGATCTGTTGAAAGAAACAAAATGAGAGGTAAAACGTTGGAGAGCGAATTTTTAATATATATATCTGGTGATACGCAGATTGATAGAGTATTAAAAGAGTATGGAATTTCAAATGAAAAATCGAATTATTTTATTATGTATTTAAATGATAATGAAAAAGATTATGGAATGGAGGAGAAAAAAAAGGAATTTTCCGATGATATTGAAAAGTTAAAAGAAAAATTAGAAAAAATTGCAATTACCGAATTAAAGAAATAGATTTTAAAAATATTTAAATTTATATTTCTGTAAACCTATTTTTCAATTTTTCCATAACCTTTGGAAGAGTAGTGTATTCCATATCTTCAGGTGGCAATCTATGTGGTTCAAATGGTCCATGTCTTCTTATATAATCGGCTATTTGAAGTGCAGTTTGTCTTGACTGATCATATGCTGGGTCATCAAATAGATCTACCGGACCTATCAATTTACCTTCTGCAAGCTGGAATCCTAATGCTACTACCCTTGGTGGACCATCGAACCTTGTCATTTTCGCATCTTTGATACCAACTGGCATAATAGGTCCATTATGGGAACCTCTCATCCAACCGGAAACCAAATGCGGAAATGCAAAAGGTTCTAAAACTTCACCAAGTGCAGGTAAACCAGATTGCGCCCTTACTATTGCAACAGGGTCATCTTTACCTATATATTCTCCTGCTATTTGGTAAAGTTTTTCTGTAGAAACAATTGCAACAGGTTCATCTGGACTAATCTTGGGATGGTTTTTAGATGGATAAACCCTTTTAATCACATACTTTGATTTTGCACCAATTAATGCTAATAGATCATACAATTCTTCCGGCGTTTTTAGCATTACCTTTTTATTTTCCAATATGTCCCAAACTTCAAAGACAAACCCATCATGCATTGATGGGTCTATAACCAATCCCGGCGTGTTGAATGGATCTGCAAACATTCTGAATATTGGAAGGTTAAATGCACCAGGTTCTGTTTTGTCCATCATGAATGCAATTATAGGTTCTCCTTTTCTCTCTTCAAACGTTAATTCAGCAATTCCAGGACCCAGACCTCTAACATTTCCAGAAAAAGCATCCTTCAAAAGGTCTTGACCCGCACCATATAATTTCAGTTTTTTAGCAACTTCTGTGGCGGCCTTGAAAACGTCCCATGCAAGTTTATGGACAATTTCACTATCCGTTCCATGCGTATGGGTCATAATTAGCTGTAAATCATCACCTACATGTGTCACGTGGAAATCTATGATGGTTCCATCTCTTTTCTTTTCCGAGAGCATCTCTTCAGCCTTTGCTATCAAATCTGGATGGACAGAGCTATGGCCAGGATATCCTCCAACGTCGGCCTTGATCAATGAAAAAGTTATTTTCAAATTAATCACCCTGATTAAAGAAAATTCTTTAAATAATAAAAAAATTTTGGTAAATTTTATTTTTCACATATTTCTTTAAATAAATCATTTAAATCTTCAGCTTTATTATCTTTCCAAATAAATCTATTTTGTTTTTCTTCTGCAGGTATTAACAAATATTTCTTTCCATCAGACGTAGGTATTATGAAAAATTCTTTGATATTTCCATTTTTGCTTTTCAGAATGATTTTTGTTTTTCTTTCTTTTTCTTTTCCAGTTTCAGGATCTAAATAATTATATTCAATGAAAAATCCATAATCCAAAAAATTTCTGATTTCTTTATTCCCCTTTTTTGTAGTCGTTATAACAGAATCAGGATACATAATTTAAAATCAAAATCATCGTATATTAAAGTGATGGAGTGACAGCCAACCGCACTTCCCTGGAGCTCGCGCATCCAAGTACAATGCGGTACGGGAATAGGCTTAACGACCGGGTTCGGAACGGGACCGGGTGTTTCCCTATCCCCTATGACCGTCACTCCGTATTATATTTGTAATACAAAGATGTATTAAAACCTTACCCTTTAATTATGAATTTTTTAATCTATATTTTATCAATTAAAAATTATTTTATAATAAAAGTTTTATTTTGAAACAATGCTTATCAGTTCAACATAGAAATAGAGAGGTCTCCCAGCTAGATAAAAGTTATAGTTCAAGGCTATTTTGTTATTCTGTATTGAAGAAACGTATGCTCCATTTGGTAATACAGTATTGTTTATTGTCATTATGTTATATTCAATTTCAGTTTGGTTGGCAAATATTATTTTATAGGCATATGAAACATTTGTACCATATGGGTAATATATCTGGTTTTGCTGCGCATCATTCATTATAATTACAGAATTGTTTAAGGAATTTACCGAAATAACGATATCATCCCATCCAAATTCGTTATCCCTTGCTACAAGTCCATTAGATGGATTCTCCCCCGTTCTATTTTTAAAACTATTTATTGAAATTTCCTGATACCTTGGTATTTCCTGTGTCATGTTTAAATAAAGAACTTTTGAGCTGTTGTATGGATACCCTAACGATGGAGGAACATATATAACCCCCTTTTCACCAGGGGTCCAGTTTAAAATTCCTTTGCTCAATCCTGGAATGACTTGATTTGAACCTACGGTGAAGTTAAAGGGATTGAAGGGAGGATGGTATTTGAATATTGGCGCCTTTGGAAATGTTTGATTATTTTGAGCAACATATTTTATGTTTGTATCAAAAACATACATTGAACCATTTATAACAATATATCCATAATAATAAATAGAAACAGTATATCCATTTCTAACAAAATTTGAATAGTTTGGTTTATATGCCAATGCCTGGTATCCAAAATAAGCCCCAATCACTGCAACAATTAAAATTAATATCATCGTTATTGCATAGTATAATGGTTTCATTATTAATCCATAAATACAATTTTAATATATACTTTTCTGACAGATATAAATAAATAGAATGAATTAAATTTAGATTATGATGGAAGATCTAGAAATAAAAATATCGTCAATTATTAAAAGACAAAAGAATAGCAAACATTTGATTAGTTTACCTGAAAATTTTTATTCTTATGTAGAGGAAAACATAAGGGTGATGAAGGATGAAATGGCAAAGTATGCGAACGAGGATAGAAAGGATGAATATATGGACATAAAGGACAAGATCGAAAGGATTGAAAAAAATTTGAAGGATTTAAAAATGAACAGAATAAAAATAATATTCTCTATGGCTCTGGACAATGTATTTTTGAAAATAAACACAGATACGACGAATTTGACCCCACAAGAATTCGAAATATATGAAAGAATAAAAGAAATTTTGAACGATTATTTAATGAATAAAAAGGTAGAAAAAATTGAAATAAAGGAAGAAAAAGAAGAAAAAATTGATAAAAAGGTAAAAGAATCTAAATCCAATTATAGCATTGTTAGATTTTTAGTTGAATTTCCCAATAATGAAAAATTAAATGTATTTGAAGGTGAATTGATAATAAGCAAGGAGGATATCGTTACATTACCTTCAAAATTGGCAATATTGCTTAATAAACAGGGATATGCTGAAATAGTTGACACTATAGAAGTGGAAGATGTCCAGTAATTCTGTCTATTTCTTCCTCCTTCCAAGGCCCTGCCCCAAGAACTGTTATTGTTCCCGGTTCTAGTTCTGTAAGACCTGCATCGCTTATAACACAGTTTAGTATATTATTTTCATCCAATTTTTTCTTAAATTCCATCAATTCATTGATATTTTTAACTTTTAATGCGACCTTTTTCTGACCCTCTAAATACCATGCATTAAATATTTTAAAATCCGAAAGGTAAGATTTTATGGCACATGTTACAGATGCATGTGCCACCTGTACAGCAGTCTTCCCTTTAGACATTTTTATGTCTGTTCTCACCAATACCACAAGTTTATACATAAAATAAGCAAATTACAATCTTTTATTAAATGTTCCATCATAAAATATATATACTAAAAATTATTTTTATTAAATGAAATGAAGAAACCAATTTCTGGATTACCAAAAGAGTTGGCAGGCTTGGATGAAGTCCCAGGACAGCAGGTTTTAAAAGTTTATCTCGACCGCAGAAGGTATGGAAAAACAATGACAATAATAGAGGGATTTGACTCCTCTACAGACCTCAAAGAGCTTGCAAAAGAATTGAAGCATAGTGTCTCCACAGGAGGAACCTTTAAGGATGAGAGGATAGAATTGCAGGGAGATCACCGTGAAAAGGTGAAGAAAATTCTGGAGGAAATGGGATACATAGTGGAAGAAAAATAGACAATTGTCTAATATAACATTATACAACCGTTAAATATTTATTATATTATTATTTTCTAATTTTTGGTGTCATTAATGGTAGGTATTGTTAGTTATGGATCTTATATACCAAAGTGGAGGATTAAGACAGAAGAAATAGCAAGGGTATGGGGAGAAGATCCAGAGGATATAAAAAGTGGCCTTATGATATACAGCAAGAGTGTTCCTGGACCTGATGAAGACACTGCTACAATCTCTGTTGAAGCATTGAGAAATGCAATGAATAGAAAAAATGTAAAAAATATAGGAGCGGTTTATGTCGGTTCCGAGTCGCATCCATATGCTGTAAAGCCAACTGCAACAATTGTTGCCGAGGCACTGGGATTGACACCAAACATTACAGCTGCAGATTATGAATTTGCATGCAAAGCAGGAACAGCTGCAATGCAGAGTGTAATGGCAATGGTAGAATCTGGAATGATAGAGAATGGTGTTGCAATTGGTGCAGACACTAGTCAGGGAGCTCCTGGAGATGCATTGGAATATTCTGCTGCGGCCGGTGGAACAGCTTTTATAATAGGTAAAGAAAATACAATAGCAGATATTAAAGTAACATATTCTATAACTACGGATACCCCGGACTTTTGGAGGAGGGAAGGGCAAGACTACCCTAAACATGGTGGAAGGTTTACAGGTGAACCTGCATATTTCAAGCATGTTTTGACCGTTGCAAAAAAGATTATGGAAATAATGAAAACTAAACCGGAAGATTATACTTATGCAGTATTTCATCAGCCAAATGGAAAATTCCCAACTAGGGCTGCAAAAATGCTAGGTTTCAAGGAAAATCAAATAAAACAGGGATTGATCGTTCCTTACATTGGAAATACATATTCAGGGTCTATGATAACGGGATTATCTGCTATTTTGGATATTGCAAAGCCGGATGACAGAATATTGGCAGTCTCATTTGGTTCTGGTGCTGGTAGTGATGGTTTTCATATTGAGGTGAATAAAAATATAGAGAATTACCAAAGAGAAAATGCAAAATTTGTTTGGAACCAGATTGAGAATGGGAAATACATAGATTATGCAATATATACAAAATTCAAGAAAAAGATTAAGATGGGTGATTAAAATGAGGGATGTTTACATAATTGGAATTGGACAAACAAAATATGGAGAGCATTGGGAAAAATCACTTAGATCATTGGTTGTGGAAGCTGGGTTAAAGGCAATCGAAGATGCAAACATATATTCAAGGGATATACAGGCTATATTTGGTGGAAATATGAGTGCTGGTAGTACAATATATCAAGATAATATTGGATCATTAATATCGGATTTTTCAGGTCTATCTTATAACAATATACCCGCAATGAGGATTGAGAATGGAAGTGCTAGTGGTGGTGCAGCAGTCCATGCAGGATATATTTCGGTTGCATCGGGGTTATATGATTTAGTATTGGTTGGTGGAGTTGAAAAGTTAACAGATGTCTCAATGGAAGATCAGGCAGAAGTAGTATCTGGTGAAGTAGACCAGGAATGGGAACTGTTTCATGGAGGTACTCTCGCAGCATTACAAGGTCTTATGGCAAGGAGATACATGCATGAATATGATGCAAAAAGGGAGGAGATTGCAATACTACCCGTTTTATCGCATGAACATGGTTCTGAAAATCCATATGCTCATTTCAGGAATAAAATTAAGATAGAAGATGTATTAAATTCAACATTGGTGGCAGAACCACTTACAATGCTTGACATGGCTCCATATTCCGATGGAGCTGCAGCAATAGTACTTGCAAGTGAGGAAAAGGTCAGAGAAATCAAACCTGAGGTTAAAATCAAGATTTCAGGTTCAGCCATATCATCAGACTTTATGCTTCTTCAGGATAGGGATAATATTTTAAATTTAAAATCTGTAAGAATTTCAACTGAAAAGGCTCTTAAAATGGCAAAGTTGGATATAAATAAAATCAAGGTTGTGGAGGTACATGATTCATCATCAATAATGGGTCTATTAATCTTGGAAGAGATAGGTATATTCCCAAGGGGGAAGGCAGGTAAATATATAATGGAAGGGTATGGACACCACGATTCAAAGATTGCAATTAACACATCTGGAGGCTTAAAGGCAAAAGGACATCCAATGGGAGCAACAGGCATAGGTCAGATTGTTGAGTCTGTAATACAACTTAGAAACAAGGCAGAGAAGAGGCAAGTTCCAAATGCCGACAAGGCATTGGCAGTAAATATAGCTGGTACAGGTTCTGTTTCCGTATCCCATATATTGGAGGTGGTATAAATGACGATACCTAGGTATTGGAGAGAGTTTCAGCACAGATACAGGCTCGTAGGAACAAAATGTCCAAAATGCGGAAGGATATATTTCCCTCCAAGAGAAGTATGCCCACAATGCCACAGGGAATCCGTGGGGAAAATGGAAAAAGTGGAGATAAAAAATAGCGGAAAAGTTTATTCATATACCGTAGTTTACCAAGATCTCCCCGATTTTAAGTTCTTGAAACCCTACGTTTTCATAATTGCAGAAATGGATTCTGGAGTTAAAGTAACAGGTCAGTTAGTTGACATTGATCCAAAGGAAGTAAAAATAGGTATGCCAGTAAAAATTGCCTTTAGGAGGATAAGGGAAGAGGACGAGGCCGGTATAATAGAATATGGTTATAAATTTGTTCCAAATGAATAATTTTTTTTAAATTTTAATTTCTATATTTTTATTTTTAAACAAGTTTAAATATACACATGCAATTTTCCAAATGGTGAAAAAATGCTCGATTTTACGTTTACTGAAGAACAGGAAATGATTAGAGAGAGCGTTAGGGATTTTGCCAAGAAGAAAATTGAGCCTATTGCATTGAAGATGGAAGAAACCCACAAAATACCCGATGAAGTAATCGAGGGAATGGCCGAACTTGGATTGATCGCACCCACTGTATCACCGGAATATGGTGGACAGGGATTTGATCCAGTTACTGCTGGTATAATAGCGGAGGAATTGTCAAAGGCGGATCCAACTGGTTCTATACCCGTATTTTATTTGGTCCAGGCATCATGGGGTCATGTTTTTAATAAATATGGAACAGAAGAGGCAAAAAAAGAGATTCTGCCCAATGTTACAAAGGGTAAATGGTTTTTAGGTATTGCCACAACAGAATCTGATGCCGGTTCAGATGTTTTGGGAACAAAAACCACAATAAGAAAAGAGGGAAACAAATATATTGTAAATGGGGAAAAGATGTATATAAGCGGTGTAAGGGAAGCTTATACCAGAGGAGGAGGACACATAACAATTGCAAAACAGTTCCCGGAATTGGGAGCAAAGGGAATGACATTGTTCTATCTACCATTACAATCAAAGGGAATAATTCCTCAATATGTTGATGACTTAGGCAGGGAAGGGATTTCTACGGGTGGATTCACCATTGATAATGTTGAAATACCACCACATTACATTATTGGACAAGAGGGAAAGGGATTTTACATAGTTCATGAAGGATATGAATATGCAAGGGGATTAATTGCCGTAATATCTGCTGCTGCAGGACTAAAATCACTCGAGAGAGGAATGAATTACATGAAGCAGAGGAAGGCATTTGGATTGCCACTTGCGAAATTTGAGGCCCTGCAGTTTAAACTTGCTGAACATTATACTAAATTGAGTTATTTGAGATGGGGAGCTTATTACGCATTATGGTTATACCATCAGGAAATGCTCGGGAAAGCATCTAGGTTTGAGGTAAGTAAGGCAATAGCCATGGCAAAAATGTTTGCACAGGAATGGGCTTGTGCTGCCATAGATGATGTAATGCAGTGGCAGGGTGCTTTTGGGTATTCAAAGGAGTGCGTTGACCAGGTGGCCTGGAGGGCAATAAGGTCATTTGGATGGGCCGAGGGAACAAAGGAAATAATGAAGGTTATAGTATCCAGGGAATTGTTGGGAAAGGAATACATTTCATACAAATAGGTGATTTTGAATGAAAATATTGGTACTCGTAAAACAGGTTCCAGATACTTCAGATGTTAAGTTTGATGAAAGGGGTGTCATGATAAGGGAAGGTATACAGAGCATACTGAATATGTTCGACCAGTACGCCTTGGAAGAAGCACTCAGAATAAGGGAACAATATGGAGGAGAAGTATCAGTTATGACGCTAGCACCAGAGCAGGCAAAGTCTGCTCTTCAAAAGTGCCTGGCATTGGGTGCTGATAAAGCATATCACATTTCAGATAGGGCTTTTGGAGGATCCGATACTTTGGCAACATCCTATGCTCTTAGCTTGGCAATACAAAAGACTGGACCTTATGACATTATTTTTGCAGGAAACCAGGCTACAGACGGCGATACAGGTCATATAGGACCACAGGTAGCACAATGGCTTGGTATACCTCATACGAGTTATGTGGAAAAGGTGGAAAAAATAGAGAATAATTCCATCATAGTAAAAAGTCTACTGGAAGATGGATACAGAACCATTGAGATGAAGTTGCCAGCATTGGTGGCATGCATACCTCCTCCTAATTTTGAATATTCAAATCCCACCATGAGTGGCATAATAAAGGCAAAGAACAAGCCTTACATATGGATGAAGGCTGACGATATCGATGGAGATAAGAGTAAGTTTGGTCTTAATGGATCTCCTACAAGAGTTGTGAAAATGTATCCTCCCCCTAAGAGGGAAAAGGGTCAGATATTCACCGGAGATTACAGAGAGGCCGTGAGAAAGATTATAGAACATCTCAAGGAAAAGAAGGTGATAGAATGAATTTAAGCGATTACAAAGGAATCCTGGTGGTAGGTGAAATTTACGATAACAAGGTAAGACCAGTTACATATCAACTCATATCAAAAGGTAGACAGTTAGCCAATGATTTGAATACAAAGTTATATGCAATCTTATTGGGAAATAACATTTCCCAATTTGCAAACGATTTGATATATTATGGAGCAGATATTGCATACATAATGGAGGACAAAATACTGGAAAATTATATTGCAGAACTTTATTCTGCAGTATTATCTAAATTTATTGAAAATCTAAAGCCAGAGATTGTTTTAATACCTGCTACGCACACCGGAAGAGAATATGGTCCAAGAATTGCGGCATATCTTCAGACTGGTATGACTGCAGATTGCACAGATTTGCAGATAAGAAACGGAAAGTTTATTCAGATTAGGCCTGCCTATGGCGGTAACATAATGGGTGAAATAATAACACCAAATCACAGGCCTCAGATTGCAACTGTAAGACCGAACGTATTCAAAGCTGAAAATTATGACAGGAATAGAAAGGGTGAAATTATAAACGTTAAGCCGGATCTGAGCATGGTAAACCTAAGAACCGTAATAAAGGAGATTGTTAAGACAACCCAGACTGGAACAAAAAAGGTAGATGAAGCTAGGGTAGTTGTGAGCGGTGGAAGAGGCATTGGTTCAAAGGATGGTTTTGCAATCCTTCAGGAACTGGCAGATTTATTGGGTGGCGCCGTTGGAGCATCAAGGGTTGCTGTAGAACTGGGATGGATGCCAAAATCTGCACAGGTAGGCCAGAGCGGATTAACAGTTGCACCAGATCTATACATTGCTGTTGGAATTTCAGGAACAATACAGCATATCGTGGGTATGAAGGATTCAAAGATCATTGTGGCAATAAACAAGGACCCGAATGCGCCAATATTTAACATAGCTGATTTTGGAATAGTTGGCGATTACAGGGAAGTTATACCAATATTCATAGAAGAGCTTAAAAAAGAACTGAAGAAATAAATGTTTGAAATTAAACATAGAGATGGCCTTGCCAGAATAGGAAAGTTTGAAGTGCATGGGAAGAGTGTTGAGACCCCTCTTCTCATGCCTGTTATTAATCCAAACATTATTGTAATTTCTCCTGAAGAAATAAAGAATATTTTTGGAATTAACGCAATAATAACAAATTCTTACATTATATATAAAGATAAAAAATTGAGAGAGAGGGCATTAAATGAAGGTTTGAAAAACATGCTTAACTTTGACGGAATAATAATGACTGATTCCGGAACATTTCAAAGCTATGTTTATGGAGATGTTGAAATAAAAAATAAAGAGATTGTTGAATTTCAAAAAAATATAAAGAGTGATATCATAACCATTTTGGACATCTTTTCCACCCCCGAAGATAGCTATGAAAAAGCAAAAGAAGCCGTTTTAGAAACATATAAAAGGGCCGTTGAAGCAATGGACATTGCAGGAAGGGATATTGCTGGGCCTATACAAGGGTCTATATACAACGATCTCAGAAAGAAATCTGCCGAAATGATGAATTCCCTGGACCTTGAATATTATCCAATTGGAGGTGTAGTGCCTCTCCTGGAATCTTACAGATATTCTGAAATCATTGAAATAATAATAAATTCAAGATTAAGCGTAGATTTTTCAAAACCCATTCATTTATTTGGTGCGGGTCATCCAATGTTTTTTTCAATGGCAATTTTACTTGGAATAGATTTTTTTGATTCTTCATCTTATGTAAAATACGCCAGGGATAAAAGGATAATTTTCCCAGATGGTACCAGGTATCTAAAGGATATAGAATATTTTCCATATGTTAGCCCTTATATAGAAAAATATACACCAAAGGAAATAATGGAAATGGAAGAAGATGAAATAATAAACATTCTTTCAAGGCACAATTTATACATGGCAATGGATGAAATAAGGAGAATAAAATCTTTTATAAGGGAAGAAAGCCTTTGGGAATACGTTGAAGAAAGATCCAGATGCCACCCATCTTTATATAAGGGATTAAAAGTATTGGAGAAATATTCACACATATTGGAAGAACATGAACCGATTTATAGAAATCACCCTGTATTTTATACGGGTGTCGAGACTCTTAATAGACCAATATTTAAATTGGTAGAAAAAAGATTTTACAATAATTATAATTACAGGAGAAAAAGTTGCATAATAGTTGATGAAAATGATATTGATAAAATCAAGAAATTGTTTGGAGAAATAGATGCTCATTTTTTGGTAAAAACAATGTTCGGTTTCATACCTTATGAATATCTGTATATATATCCATTCATGCAATCTCCTAGAATAGAAAATATAAAAAATGAAGACAATCTAAATGAAATGATAGAACATTTGGATTTTGATTATTTAATATCATGGATTGAAGGAATACCAGAAAATATTGATATTTTTTCAAAATATTTTGAAAATGAGAAAAGGAATGCAGATTTGATAATAAGATGTGCAATAGCAGATTATCAGTTTGGATATAATTCATGTAAATATTTATTCGACGGTGAGATTGAATTCATAAAGAGCAAAAATACAGGAATGATAAGGAATATTTTAAGAAATGGAAAGCATATTTTGTCCGTTAGGAATGATGGTTTATATACATTGAAAATCGAGGGGGGAAAGATTTTACACCAAAACTTAAAATATCCTGAGCTGAGAGTAGTTGTTTCAAATGAAAGTGAAGAATTTAACAGAAAAGGTAAAAACGTTTTTGGAAAATTCATAATTGAAATGGATCATAATTTGAGACCAAAAGATGAAGTATTAATTGTAAACGAGAATGATGATCTTATAGGAGTAGGGCAGACATTGTTTTCATATAAAGAAATAAAAAACATGAAAAAGGGAATGGCCGTTGAAATAAGGGAAACTTTATCTTAGTGTGATAAATTAAAATGATAGAGGGCTTGTGGGGTAGGTTGGTCTATCCTTTCGGCTTCGGGAGCCGAAGACCCCGGTTCAAATCCGGGCAAGCCCATTAACAATCATAAGCGAATACTTTGAATGAGAGCAATTGTTACTATTAATCATCACATTTGAACCCAAATACAGAATCTTGTTAGAGGAAGATTCTGTGAAAAGATGGTATGAAAATGTTAGTGCAGGTTCAAAGAT
>JBAMMA010000018.1:0-17850 GCA_039794005.1 Thermoplasmata archaeon | reverse complement strand
CCAATATCATAAAAATTGTTATATTTTAATATGCGCCATGTCAGCAAGCATTATTTATTTATATTTTAATTTCCGGATAATATATTCCAAAGCCCGGATCAATCAGTTCCTCCCCATTTTTTAATGCCATCTCTCCCCTTATGAATACATAATCTGGAAATATTGCATCCATATTTTCATATGGAGTCCAGCCACATTTGTAGTGCAGATCCTTTGATCTTATTTTTCGTTCAGATGACAGTCTAAATATTACAAAATCTGCATCATATCCTACATCTATTTTTCCTTTATTTATCTTCAATAATTCCCCAGGTTTTTCAGAAACTGCATTTATTAATCTTTCCAATTTTATCTTCCCCCTTTTGAATTCCATTAATAATAATGGCAAAGATGTCTCTACGTTAGGCAGACCAGATGGGGCATCGTTAAAATTTTCTTTTTCTTCAAGCGTATGTGGTGAATGATCAGATGCAACAATATCTATCAATCCATTTGAAAGGTATTTGAACAATAATTTTGAAACATGCAACGATCTAAGTGGTGGGTTAACCTTTCCAAAGCTGTTTATAGGACTATTTCTATTTAATATTATATGATGTGGGGTTACCTCCTTAGTAAATTTTTTTGCAATAGAAATATCGACAGTATCCGGTGAACTCACATGTGCAATATGAACACTTCTATTAAGATTATTAATCAAATATCTCACTGCCATAATTTCGCACGTTTCAGGTCTATTCCTATCGTGTTCTATCAAATTTTTTTCTTCTCCTTTTTTTAAACATTCTTGCCATTCAGCATGTACAGTTATGTGTTTACTTATATTCTCAACAATTTCAGGAATAAGTAAAGGATTTATTGGCTTTACGTTTGTTGTTTCGCTCATATATATTTTGAAAGCAGTAACGTAATTTTCAATCTCTTTATCCACTTTTTTGTCCAGAAGGTATGCAATTCCAAAATCTACATAGCTTTTACTTTTTGCTAAAAAATATTTGTATCTAAAATTTTCAAAAGAATTGGTAGGAGGATTTGTATTTGGCATATCCATATAAAATGTGACTCCTCCATGTAAAGCGGATAATGAACCTGTCTCAAAATCCTCCTTCCATGTATATCCGGGTTCCCTAAAATGAACGTGGATATCAAGCATTGATGGTATTATCAAACCTTCAGAAAATTCCAGCCTTTCATTACTAATAATATGTTTTTTAATCTCCTTTATTTTACCATCTTCAATTCCCACATCCAGTTCTTTAATTTCATTTTTATAAAAAAATTTACCTGAAATCACTTTCATCTAAATACACCCTGTATATTTTACCACCAGGTTTTTCCTCTCTGAATATTTCTGCTTGAAAAGTGTATAATTTTGTATTTTTATTTTTCCAGCATCCTGGAGATAATCCTGCCTTCAAACATGTCATATCAAGGAATTCTTCGCTTGTTAATCTTTCTTCTACTGCAACCTGTGGTAGCAATAAACCCGAATAAAATCCATATCTAATAATTAAACCATCACGCCCGATTTTAATATTCTCAGGTTTGATATCCTTCATCTCTTCTGGAACAGTTAATAGAGATACTTCAAAAGTAACTTTATCCAGTTCATTTAAATGTAGTGGTGGAAATCTGGGATCCTCCGTGGCAGCATAGATTGCACTTTTTATCAATGCATCCTTAAGGGGATATATAGGTTCAGGAAATCCTATGCATCCCCTTAAATCACCAGAAGGGTAGGAATTAATTGTAGTAAAAACTCCAGCCTTATTTTCAAATTTAGGTTGAAAATCAATTTTTCTTATTTCCCTATTGTTTAAATAATCCTCAACAACCATTCTAGCTACTTTTACTGAAAATATTCCCTCTTCATCGGTATATCTATTTACCACGTACATCACCCCATATTATTTTGTGCAATTGTATTAGCACCCTAACATTCAGTTTATCATTCAAGACCCATTCTGCCAACTCTCTAATGTTTTTGTTTCCCTCCGGTTGAAAAACAATTTCACATTTAATATTATATTTTTTTATTATATCTTTTGCATATTCATAATCATCTCTGTCTTTTATCACAAATTTTACGTAATCTTTGGGACCTAATAATTCCAAATTAGAAAAATCGTTATATTGTTGCATGCCAGATGAAGGTGTTTTTATATCCATGTCTATGATTATATTCTCTTCAGTTGGTACATTTTCAATAGAGATAGAACCGTTCGTTTCTAATAATATCTTTTTATTCTCATTTAGTAGTATATTAATCAACTTATAAATATCTTTTTGGATTAAAGGCTCTCCACCCGTCAAACATATCCATTCAGTATCAAATTTTCTTATTATAGATAAAATATCATCAATCTCCATCTCTTTCCCCTCTTCCCAGGCATATTTTGTGTCACACCAGGTACACATTAAATTGCATCCTGAAAATCTTACAAAAACCATCGGTTTACCGATTAGAATGCCTTCCCCCTGCAATGAATAAAATATCTCATTTACCTTCATGTTTACACCCATATCGCATGTCTTTTTCTCAAATCTTCTTCAGTTTGCTTTAAACTTTCCATCAATTCTGCAACAAAAGAATCTAAAAATATTAAGGTTGCATCTTCAAATACTGTTCCCAATGGGGCAAGCGAATTATGTGATATTGGTCCTAAAAGTATCTGTAAATTTGAAATCTTTGATATCTCAGAATTTGGATTTGATGTTATTGCAATTATTTTTGCTCCAACATTTTTTGAAATTTCAGCTACAAGTACAGAAGATTTTGTATTTCCAGTATTAGATATGATAATAACAGAATCATGGTCTGTTACTATTGGTGTAATTGTCTCTCCAATAAAATATGCAACAAGACCCAATTGAACTAGCCTCATTGCAAAAGCTTTACCTATTATTCCGCTTCTTCCCGCACCATAAACAAAGATCTTTTGTGATGTTAAAATAATTTCCTTTGCTTTGTTAATGCTTTCATTATTAATATTGTTCATCACTTCGAGTATTTGTGATGTTATAAATTTATATGATTCTTTCCATATCATTTTTCCCACTTATTTTGTATCTTCTTTGATATTATCCTTTCCAAAATTACCCTCATGTATTGGGCATCATGTTCTAGCAAAGGAGATACCGAAATTATTGTAATGTCATATTCCTTTTCATATATCAATTCAGCGAGAAAATCAAACTTTGGCTCCCCCCTCTTAATTGGCGCAAGCCTTATCATGTTTTCAGGCATTGTTTCAAGTGACGCAAATTGAACATAAAGTCCATTCGGGAAATATTTTTCAACCTTTTGAATAACCTTTTCATAATCTTGGGGAGATTTAAATAACATGCCTGATCTAGCCATAAGCTTAGGAAAATTAATTATAGGTACCACGTTCTTGACCTTTTTAGATACATCTAACAATTCTTCTAAACTACCTGCAACACTTTTTTTACCAGATGTTTCAAAACCGATCGGTATCTTTATATTCATTTTATTTAATCTATCCCTCACGATTTTAACATTTTGAATTATTTTTTTCATTGCATTTGCTGGTTCTTCGTCTCCATATAGACCTAGATTTGTTACAATCATATCTGCATTTAATACATTTGCCAACATCCCTGACCATATTATGTAATTTATCGACTTTTCTGTGAATTCATCATTTGAAACCAAATCTATATAATTTGGAGTATGAAAAGTGAGTTTAACATCCAATTCTTTCGCTATTTTTCCTAGGTCTTCCAATTCAGAATACGACCTCGCTAAATTCCATTGCAATATCCTTAATATATCACCTCTTTCAATCTGTGTATCAATACCTACACTTTCATAATTTCCCTCTTCATTTATCCTTAAAACATCAATAACAATTTTGCTCTCATCCTTTGTTTCTGGCATTACCTCTTTTGGCTTTAAACCTACCTCTACTGTAGCATCTACATCCATAACGTTAAATTTCATAAATGTTATTTCCAAGGCATTTAATCCCATTAAATATGTATCCTCTATAGCATCCCTTAGCATTCTGCCCTTGGAAGATAGAGGAATGCCTGTTAATCCAAATCTATACATGTGGACACCTAGATGTATAAAACAAAATGGTATGTTATAAAATTTATTCAAAAGTTTATAATTTTATGTACGTATCACAAATGACATCTTTGTTTACAGATTCTTTCATTATGTTAGCCATTTCATTGCATTCCACTTTTTCTTCTTCTTTAAATTCAATGTTAAAGTATCTCAGTATACCTTTAAAGGCTTTGTAACCATCAGCAACAGCCGAAATGAAATCCTTTGTTTCATTTACTGCATCTCCGCCTGCGAAAATCTTTGGAATAGAGGTCATCATATTTTTATCAACCCATATTTCATTCCTGTTCATTTTCAATTTTTCCAAGAATTGAGGTGGAAGGAATGATAAATCTACGTTTTGACCAGTTGCCTCTATAACTGTATCCACCTCCAGGAAAAATTCATAATCTTTTATTGGTACTGGTTTTAGTCTACCCTCTTTAGCACTTCCAACCATGTCATTCTTCCAATATCTTATCCCCTTAATATATCCATTTGAATCTTTAACATATTCGATAGGCGTAACTTTCCACATGAATTCTACTCCTTCTTCAACCGTTTCTTCCATTTCTTCTTCCGCATTAGTTGATGGATAACTTGGTCTGTCCTCCGCTCTTCTTCTGTAAAGTACATATACCTTTTCAGCCCCTAACCTTAAGGCGGTTCTAGCCGAATCCATTGCTGTAAAACCGCCTCCTATTATTGCAACCTTTTTGCCAATCTCCACCCTTTCACCTAGATTTGCCAACTTCAAGAATTCCAATGCATGATAGAAATATTTACCATCTGAACCTGGTGTTCCTGTTAAGTTTGGTTTCATATTTCCAATTCCAAGAAATATTGCATCGTAATTATTATAAATCTCTTCAAATGAAACATCTTTTCCCACCTTTTTATTGAAGTAGAATTTAACACCTGCATTCTTTACAAAATTGAATTCTTTTTCAATTATCTCCTTGGATAATCTATATTTAGGTATACCAAGGTTGAGTTCTCCCATAGGCACTGGAGCAGCTTCATAAACTGTGCATTCTACACCAAATTGTGTCAAATAATATGCAGCAGTTAAACCAGCTGGACCTGAACCAATGATTGCCACTTTTTTACCCGTTGATTTTCTTTTTTGATGATTTACTACTGTGGCATAATCTTTAAATTGCTCACCAACAAATCGTTTTAAATGTCTAATGGCCACAGGTTCTTTGTATACACAATTATCTTCACACCTGTGTGTACAAATATTCCCACATATCTGAGGAAATGGAAGATCTCTCATTATTATCTTTAAACTCTCAGCAAAATCTCCTCTTGCTATTGCTTGAACATAACCTGGTATATCCAACCTTGCTGGACATCCCTGAATGCATAGCCCGCATCCTAAACATCTAGAGGCTTCCTTCATTGCCTCTTCCTTTGTATATCCAAGCGTAACAACCTTATAAAAATCCTTTTTCCTATCTTCTGGTTTTTCATGTTTGATAGGAACCCTTTTAAAATTCAACATGTAGTATGATGGTTTTGGCATATCATATCGCCATACCTATATTATAATACAACATTAAAAATTTACTTTATTAATCAATGGAAAATTTTATTTTTATAAATTTCAATAATTTTATCATGAATTTTAAAATAAAAACTTTGATTATAACAATGTTATTATTTGGAGTGATATTTTATCCAATTTCTCTATCACAGAATCTATCAAATCCGGTATGGGGTTTTAAAAATGCTTATTTGGAATATAATGCAACAACAATCCTAGGTATAAAGGAATATTTTTCTGTAAGATATACAATAATTTATATATATCAGAATAACGGTTCCTTTGTATATACAGAGAATTTTTCATCTGTTAAATACAGGTCTTTATCGGAAAATATAACATTGAATGGTAACTATTCAGATCCAAACGGTTTTCCAGCTGTTTCCACCAACGACCTTAATTATCTAAACCAAGGAAAAATCCCTGAAGATATGAACAGTAGTGTGAAAAGCGTAATTCCCAATGTACAAATAAAAGTGCCTGCAGGAACATACAATACGGATAAAATAATAGGAAATTATGGAACAGTTGAATACGTTGACATGTCAACTGGAATAATAGTCGATGAAAACATAACATTTTTTGGACTCAATTTAAATCTTAAGCTAACAAACACAAATATAAAACCAATTATTATTGAAATTGTATATGTAATAATTGCCGTTGTAATACTTTTATTATTAGTTTTGGCCGTTTTTTTAAGGTCTATAAAAAGGAGATGATTTAAATATGGGAAATATAATGACATGGAGGATTTATGAAAAACCTATACCGGATGGATATAAAATTCTGGTTGATAGATTATGGTCATGAGGTATAAATAAAAGCGAGATTGATCTTTGGGCTAAGGAAATGGTTTTCCCATGACAAATTAAAATGGAATGAATTTCTAGAAAAATATGAATTTGAATTGAATAATAATCCTTATTTCAAGGAATTTTTTAACAAAATACAGGAAATGTTAAGTATTAAGGACATAATTTTTCTATATGCATCAAAAGAAAAGGAATTCAACAATGCAAATGAATTGAAAATAATCATAGAGAAAAAATTTAAACAATATACTTTTTATATTTTTCAAAGCTATTTAATATATCGATTATTTTAAATGAAACATGAGGTGGATAACTAGAGAAAAGGCGATGGTGGATCGCATTGCATGCCCATGGTTGATAAAAAATTTCATAGATAGAGAAGCGGAATTTTTATTTTTACCTAAGGAAGAAGTTTTGAGAAAAGCAAAAGAACTGAATGCGATACCATTTGATGTAGAAGGTGCTGAATTAACGCATTATAAAGAAAATAGCGAAGAACGTGTTAGTTTTGATGCAATTATAAAAAAATATAATCTCACTGATCCAGCACTGAATGAACTGGCAAAGATTGTGAGGGGAGCAGATGCAGATATCCCAAATCCGCCGCCAGAAAGTGCTGGTCTTAAGGCCATTGCAAAAGGATTCAGGGAAATTTCAAAGGATGATTATGAAAATATGAAACTTCAGTTCCCTGTATATGATGCATTATATGCATACTGCAAAATGAAGGTCGGTATGAATAAAAAATTGTGATGATCGAAAGACAAAAATTTTTTAATACCCTCTTTATAGTAATGAAGATGGACGTATCTATAAAATTTGCAGGAGATCTTAGGTTTATAGCTACAGTTGATGGAAAGCATTCATTTGTTGTGGACGGTAATAGGATAACAAATGCATCTGCGATTGATTTTCTACTGGCTGGGCTAGGTGCATGCACGTCCATAGATGTTGTCATGATACTCGAAAAAATGAGGGAACCCCTGAAGGACCTGGTTGTAGATGTTCACGGTGAAAGGGCGCAAGATCATCCAAGAGTATATACAGAGGTGAAAATACATTATAGAGCATATGGAAATATCAATGAAGAAAAATTGGTTAAAGCAATAGAATTATCGCAAAATAAATACTGTTCCGCAAGTATAATGTTTAAGAGATCAGGTGCAAAGGTTACGTATACGTATGAAATAATTAGGGATCAACCTCCAGAAAATGAAGGAAATAAAAATACCTCATCGCAATCTTGAATTGAACTATCATCATCAAGATATTTCCCGTTGCAAACAACAAATGCTAAATTATCATGAATATCTTTATAATAAATTTTTAAAAATTTTTTTAATTCATCAACATTTCTGAAATTTATATCTAAGATTATTTCATTTTTACCGAATATATCATGGAGCTTTGCATACAATTTTAATTTCATTCTGTCAAGTCCGATATTTTTGATCTACTATTTTTTGGATAATGGTCTATTACCATGCCCTCTATCTCATAAATATTCAGGCTATTAATAAGTTTAAGGGTCTGTTCTAGCCTTTCCTTACTTTCTGAATATAATTTTATTATCATTTCATTTTTTTCAATTTTATCCCCAATCTTTTTATTTAAATATATTCCAGCCTTTTTAGAAGATGGAGCTCCCAGAGATCTAGCAATTTTAACTAATGCCCTATTAGATATTTTAGATATATAACCATCTCTATTTGATAGATATTCATATTCATATTTACCAAGCTCAATGTCATCACTTTTTTCGATGTTTTTACTTCCCTGCTCCCTAACAATTTCAAAGAATTTCTCTCTTGCTTTACCATTTGAAATTGCCGTATATGCCAAATCTTTTGCTCTATTTATATCTGCAACTCCTGCCATCTCCATTAATATTGATGCAAGTTCAACACTTTTTACAACAAGGCTGTTAGAAACATGCTTTCCCTCCAGGGCCATCAAAGCTTCCTGTGCCTCTAATGCAGGACCAATTGTTCTTCCGAGTGGTTGACCTCCATATGTAATTGCAATATTTATGTCAATTCCAACTCTATTTCCAATCTTAATAAAAAGATCTCCCAATTCCTTTGCGTCTTTTTGATTTTCAACCTTTGTCTCATTTCCCATTGGAATGTCGATCAACAGATTTTTTATGTTTGTGGCCTTTTTTTTCGAAAGTACGCTAGCAACTAATTGACTCCATGGATCAATACCCATTGGTTGTTCAACCTTTATAATTTTATCATCGGCGGGGGCCAGTTTCATTGCACCACCCCATGCTAATGTTGCTCCCACTATATTCACAATTCTTTTAATATCTTCGGGCTTTAATGATACATTTGCCACCACTTCCATAACATCTGCAGTTCCGGCTGCGCTGCTTATCGCCCTAGATGATGTTTTAGGTATTCTAATCCCAAAAGAAGCGGCTATTGGAACCGTTAACAAAGCGTACTTATTGCCAGGTACTCCTCCAATGCTATGTACATCATATACATCAAAATCGAACTTTATAGTTTCACCGGTGAAAACCATGGAATCTACAAGGTTGGATATTTCAGTTTCATTCATTCCTACGGTTTGTAGAGATATAACGTAAGACGACAATTCTATTTGTGATAGATTGTCTTCAACAATATCTTTTATAATTTCGTCCACCTCAATTTTACTCAGACTTTTGCCATAAATTTTCTTTTTTATATATTCTGTACTTTTTAAAGATGTCAACGGTTCTATTTTAACCCTTTCTGTTTTAAAAATATCCATATTTATCAAGCAGTTTCCCTCTTTTACCAAATAATCTGTTGTATTTACAAAAAATATTTTAGAAATCTCTCCACCGTATATTATTACTCTGTTTTCCTCATTTACACCTAACTTTATTGCATCATTTTTATTTAAAATAACAGTTCTTTTACCATTGTTTAGATCTATATATTTGCACACAAATTCCATAATAAAATTATATGGTTCTTAATATAAGAATTTAGCCATTAAGACATCGTCAACATAATTACCTAAAATTTTAAACTGTTTTTTTCTTATCCCCTCTATTTCAAACCCAAATTTTTTGTATAATTCAATCGCATTCGTATTTGTTGAAAAAACTTCAAGTGTTATCTTTTCAATGTTTTGTTCCTTTGCCCATTTTATGGATTCTTCCATCAGTGCACTTCCAATACCCTCGTGCCTAAAACCACTTTTTATTGCTATTCCTAGTACTGCTACATGTCTATTTTTCAAAAATGGTTCTCTGATTAATGTTAATACTCCTATTATTCTATTTTCATGCTCTGCCACTAGAATTAAATCATTCAAACTTTTTATCTTTGAACTTATGAAATCTAAAGCATAAAAGTGCTCACCTAGTAAATATATTTCCTCTGCCATTACACTTTCAAAAACGTCCACAATACCTTCAATATCATCTTCTTCTGCATTTCTAATTATGACTCTTTTTCCATTCCGAGTATTCAACGATCTTCTCAAGGGCATTTACTAGCCTCCTAGCCGTTGTAATTACAGGTATGTTCATTTTCTCTAAATTTCTGCTCACATTTTCTGTAAATTCTCCTCCAGACATTACAGCTATTACAGGTTTATTCCAATCTTTTGAAAAAAGTTCGTACAATTTTGAAATATTTCTGTATATGGGTGCATTTGGAATAACAAAATATAGAACAAAGATGTCAACATTTTTTGAATCTTTTATTATTTCCATTACCTTCATATACCACTCAGGAGTTGCGGATCCAGTTAAATCCAATGGATTTGAAACAATGGCAAAATCTGGCAGAACACTTTTTATTTTATCCTTTTCATTTTCATCCAACTTTGCCAATTTCAAATTTTTTGATTTTCCAATTTCATCGGCTGTAACAACACAGGGGCCAGCCCCATTTGTTATCATTAAAACGTTTCCCCCTTCAGGCAATCTTTGTTTTGCCAAAATTTTTATAATGTCCACCATCTCTTCAATATCATCTACAGTAATAACTCCAGATTGTTTCATCGCCCCTTCATAAATGGAATAATTTTCCGCTAATGCACCTGTATGGGATTTTGCGGCAATTTGCCCCTCCTTTGTTTTTCCGGCTTTTAAAATTATTATTGCTTTTTCTCTAGAAACATTTTTTGCCTTTTCATAAAATGTTCTTCCATCTTTGAAACTTTCAATATATCCAGAAATAATCTTCGTATCATTGTCATTTTTGAAATATTCTATCATATCTATTTCGTTTATATCTACCTTATTCCCAAAACTTATGAATTTGCTTACACCGATACTATGTCTTTCCATCAATTCTAAAAGTGTAACTCCATATGTTCCCGATTGTGTCATAAAAGCCACCGGTCCATCACCTGGTCTTTTCATCGCCTCTCTTGCCTGGAAGAATGTATCAAATTTTGATTTTGATGAAAAGACTCCTATGCAATTAGGCCCGACAATCCTTATTCCATATTTTTTTGATATTTCTTCAATTCTTTTTTCTAAAATCTCTCCTTCTCCTCCCAATTCACCAAAACCACCTGAAATTATTATTGCGCCCTTCACACCCTTTTTTGCCCCCTCTTCAATAATATCCGGAATATACTGGGCTTGAAGGCTTATGACCATTAAATCTATTTCATCCGGTATTGATGATATGCTAGGATAAGATTTCAGTGAAAAAATCTCTTTTTCGTTTGGATTTACGGGATAAATTTTTATTCTATCCTTAGAAGCTATAAGTGAATTCATTATTTCATACCCTATCTTTCCCTCTTTGTTGGATGCGCCAACAACAGCGACTGATTTTGGATTAAATAAAAATTCCATCATTATGTAAAAATATTTTATGTTTAATAACATTTTCATTCGATTAACTTTTAATAAATAATTTATTTTAACAATAAAGCATGGTATTCAAAAATAAAATAAAGGATGAAAAATCGCTATTTGAAGAACTCTTAAAATTGACAGATTATGAGGAGAAAGCGGCACTAGTTGTTAAAAATATTTTATCATGTCCAAATAACATAGTTGCAGAAAAAGAGAAATTGAAAGGTATTGAGAGAGAGATGGATGAAGTAATATTTGAATTAAAGGTATCCATTGTTCAGGGTGCAATAAATCCATCGATAATAGATAATATATTGAATTTGATCGAAAAGTTTGACGATAATGTTGATACTATTTATTTTATGAGCAGAGAAATAAACAGGTACTTTTTATACCTTAACAGCAATTATAAAAATGTTGAGGGAATTTGCGCATTCTATTCTATAATAAATAAAATGATAGATGCTCATTTAAAAAATATAAATTTGATTAAAAAAATGTTACAATCAGAGAATGAAACTGATTTTGTATCAAACTGGTATAAAATAATAAAAATTGAAGAGGAGATGGATGATTTAAAAGACAATCTTTTGGATGAAATATACCAAAAGGCCAACAGATTGGATTATTTAACCTATTTACATTCTGTTGAAATAATACACAAGGGTGATGATATTATTGACACAGATAGAGATATTTCTGAGCTGATAGTCAATATAATTGAATCGATCATTAAATAATTATTTTAAATAATTTTTTATAATATCAACTCTATCAGATATTATTCCATATGAAAATGATTTTACCTTATCCAAATCATCTTTTTTATTTATCACCCATGGAATAATCTTATATTTTCTTTTCAATTCCACATAATTTTTAGATATGGAAAATTCAGGAAGGAAATATTCAATATCATTATCTTCCAAAAGTTCATATAAAAATTCATTAGAAATCAAATTTTCAGAATTCTCTTCAAAGTCTAATCCCAAGGATATTTTGTCATCCATTTCTCTTAAATCCGACAAGGACTTTATATCAAATGATATTATCACAATATTTTTATTATCAAAATTTTTTAAAATATCATGAACAATTTTTGGCATGTTTTCATTAGTCCTAGTAAAATCATCATGAAGAGTTTTTAATTCAATAAATAACCTTTTTCCTCTTAATTTTTCTAATACTTCAAAAAGAGTAGGTATAAATTCCCCATTTTTTAATCTTAACTTTCTTATCTCTTCCAATTTTAATTCATTAACTCTTTTATTTATTCCAAAGAGTCTCTTTAAATCAAAATCATGAAAAATTATGGGTACATTATCTTTTGTTAGTTGAATATCCATTTCAACAGCATCTGCACCATTGTCAAATGCATCTAAAAATGCTTCTATAGTATTTTCAGTGTATTTGTTGCATAGTCCCCTATGACCTATTAATTCCATATTTTTTAAATGTAATTCAAGAACAAAAAATTATTTATCCTTTTTTGAATTGGCTATTTTAATGAAGGTATTTGTTTATCAACCACATAAAAACTTTGGCCTCTTCGGCAACAGAAAAATAATAGAAGATTTTGTAAAAAATAACGATGCAAACCTATTTGTTTTTCCAGAGTTGTATATATCTGGATACTTTTTGAGAGACGAGATATACAATGTATCTTTATCAAGAGACGATGAATTTTTTGACCCGCTTATAAAGATTGCCAAAGAAAAGAAAACAAACATAATTTTTGGATTTCCTGAAAAAGAAAATGGATTTCTTTACAATTCTGCAATGATAATAGATGAGAATGGAAACAAAAAGGTATATAGGAAAATGCACCTGCCAAATTTTGGACCATTTGAAGAATATTTATATTTCAAACCGGGAAATGAATTGGTATATTTTGATACATCCTTTGGAAGAGTTGGTGTTGAAATATGTTATGATATATTCTTCCCATTCATTACAGAACATTTGGCCATGAATGGAGTAAATTATATTGTAAATATATCTGCAAGTCCAGTAACATCGAGATCACTTTTTGAATTATTAATACCCACAAGAGCTGTCGAAAATACCGTATTCTTTATTTATAACAACTGGGCAGGGACTCAGAGAAACCTTGTATTTTGGGGTGGTTCAACAATAGTAAGTCCCAGGGGAAAAATAATCAAAAAGGCTGGATATATAAAAGAGGAAATAATAAAAGAAGAATTAAATACAGAAGAAATAAAAGTTGCAAGAGCATTTAGGCCTGTATTGAGGGATAATAGAAATAGGCAATTGTAAATCATTTTTTGTTTTTAACGAGTATTCTTATTAAAATATAATTTTCTTTATCTTCTATTGATAATATTTCGTTCTGTGTTTTCTTAGCCCATGCCTGGGCATCCGCCTTTATACCAGGATCGGTTGCCATTATCTCTATGATATCTCCATTTTTTGAGTTTTTATATGCCTTCATGAGATCTGTTATTGGCCCTGGACAGGCTGAACCTCTACTATCCACCTTTATTTCTGACATTGATACCACCTCATATGAATAAAGTTTGATATCCAGCGGATATTTCTAAAAACGCAGCAGCACCAATTATATCATCCACAATCGGGTCCAATTCATCCTTGCTTTTAATACCTAACGCTCCAGCCATCAATGAGCAGACGTATATTTTTATATCTCCGTATTCCTTAGAAGATTTCAACATGTCAAACCAGGAGGGAGCGTTCATTTTCTTTAATCCTTCCATTAATATTGGAGCCATGGATTCATATTCCTTTGGAAATGTCGTCACATTTTTATTTGAATTTTTTCTGAAAAGGTTTGTTGCCCAGCCTGTAACAAATATTCTCACAGGAACATCCATGTTGGCTGCTGCCTGAGATAATACGCCAACCGGTATTAATCTATCAGCCGTGGCTGAAAATAAAATAATTGCGAGACCTCCCTTTTCCATATATATCACCATTACATATAATTACATTTAATATAATAAATTTTTCGAATCTCGTAATTTTATTTTTTTATAATTAATATTTAAAATTAAATTCGTATCTTTATTTATTAAAAATTTATTTTTTATTTTAAAAATTAAAAATTCAAAAAGCATAAATAAAAATGAATTATATCTATTTTGAGGCTGGAATAATGGGAGAAGAATTTGATTTAATAGTCGTTGGAGGTGGTCCAGCTGGTCTTACTGCTGCCATTGTTGCTGCAAGAAATGGATTAAATACATTAGTTCTAGAGAGAGGAGAATTCAGTGGATCAAAAAATGTCTTTGGAGGTGTTGTATATACAAATACGCTTAGAAAATTATTCCCAGATTTTCAAAAGGAAGCTCCAATAGAAAGGCCTATTACAAGGAGAAGATTGACTTTTATGGATGACAGATCTTATTTTTCAATCGATTTTAAAAATATAGATTTTAGGGACAAGTTTGTCAATGGATTTTCAACATTCAGATCAAAGTTTGATTCTTGGTTAGCAAAAAAAGCCGAAGAGGCTGGAGCCATGATAGCAACGGGTGTCAAAGTTGATGCTCTGCTACACAATAAAGATGGTAAGGTGAATGGTGTAATAAGTGGAAACGATCAAATGGAAGGTAACATGGTAATTTTAGCTGATGGTGCAATATCTCTCTTGGCAATGTCGGAAAATATGAAGGGATGGCCAGATCCTAATAATTATGGTGTTGGTATAAAAGAGGTATTTCAATTGTCCGAAGAAGAAATAAACAAAAGGTTTGGAATAACAAGTAAGGACGGTGTCGAAGAATTAATAATTGGATATCCTACAAAATATCTTAGAGGAGGAGGTTTTATATACACATTCAAAGACATGATATCAATTGGAGTGATCATTTCATTAGAAGCTTTAAGAAAAAGTGAACATTATGCGATTGATATAATCGAGGATTTTAAAGAACATCCAATGATACAGGAATTGATATCTGGTGCCCAGATCAAAGAATATTCAGCACATGCAATTCCAGAAGGCGGATTAAGAATGATATCCAAATTATACAAGGATAATGTTCTAGTGGTAGGAGACGCTGCTGGATTAGTAAATTCCTCTGGAATATATTTGAATGGCGTTGAAATTGCTATGAGATCAGGAATGATTGCAGCAGAAGTGGCCGCTGAAGCTAAGAAAAGAAATGATTATTCTTCCAAAACCCTGTCTTTGTATGAAACCAGAATGAATAATGAAGTATTAAAAGAATTTGAGAATCTAAAGGAAGCACCTTATTTCCTTGAGAATCCTAGACTTTATAGTTATTATCCAAAATTTTTGAATCAATTGATGGAAAATATGATAATATCCGATGGAATACCTAAGAAAACGTTGCTAGATATGATGAAAGGAAAAGAGAAATGGGAATTTATTGAAGATGCACTAAGGGGGTTAAAAGCATTATGAAAATGAAAATAGATGATAGATTAGCTTTAGTTAAATATAAAGTAGATACAAAGCCACATATCATATTGAAAGATGATAGAGTATGCGATACATGCGAGGGAAAATATTGTGTACATGTATGCCCAGCATCATGCTATAGAATAGAAAATAACAAAGTTATATTCCATTATGAAGATTGTGTTGAATGCGGATCATGCTTAATATCATGTGACAAGAAAAATATTGACTGGAACTATCCCAGAGCGCCATATGGAGTTTCATTTAAGTACGGTTGATCCTATTTAATCAATTCGTAATGTATATGATTTAACTCATTTATAATTATTTTTTCCATTGCCAGTTTACATGCTTTTGGAGAACCAGGTAAAAGGAAAACTATTTTATCTTTATAAGTTCCAGCTAATGCTCTAGACATTATTGTAGAGCTTCCAATTTCTTGATAACTCAAATATCTAAAAATTTCACCAAATCCAGGTAAAATTTTTAGAAATGGCGATATTGCATCGGGGGTAAGGTCATATTTGCTAATTCCAGTTCCTCCATTAAATATTAAAACATCAGATTCTTCAATATATTCAAAAAATTTCTTTCTTATTTCATAGATATCGTCCTTTACAATATCGTAAAATTTTAGATTATGGTGGGAATTTTTAATATATTCAATGATTATTTTCCCGGATTCATCGTTTTCCTTTGTTCTAGAACTGCTAACCGTAATTACAGATATATTCAATTTATAAGAATGTAATTTATGGTCCTCCATTCTTCCACACCTCTTTTATCTTTTTGTATGTTTCATCTAAAGATTCTCCTAAAACCTTTGTATCCGACAAAACAGGCATAAAATTGTAATCCCCACACCATCTTGGAACAATGTGAATATGCATATGATCTTTAACACCTGCCCCTGCTACTAAACCTAAATTCATTCCTATGTTAAATCCCTCCGGATTCATTATCTTTTTTAGAACAATCATAGATTTTTCAACAAACTTCCATATCTCCATTCTTTCTTCTTCTGTTAATGATGAAATATCGGTTGTATGTCTAATAGGTGCAATCATCAAATGACCAGGATTATATGGATATATGTTCATAATTACCATTGCCTTATCATTATAATCAATGACATATCTTTCTTCGGGATTTTCTAATGCTCTGCAGAAAATGCATCCTTCCTCTTTTTTTGGGGCCTGAATGTATAATATTCTCCATGGCGCATATAATCTTTCCATAGAATGATATCTGTTTAATTATACATAATGATTTTGTTATTTCAATATTTCAAATTCCTTGTTTCTGGATTTTCTACCCTTTATTAATTTCACATTTTTTATATCTGTATCGAAATATTCTGCAATCTTTTTCATCACATCAATATTTGCCCTGTTATTTTCAGGCTTTTTATCCGTATAAACAATAAGGGTATCATTGATCATCTCTGTATTTCCATTCCCAAAATTTACCCTGACACGTATTATCATTTTTCATCTTCTCCTTACAAAAATCATGAAAATGTTGATTGACTAAAATATATTTCCATTCTCAGGAATTAATTCCATATCAAATAATGTACATTTTTCACATGAAAATGATCATAAAAATAAAAGATAAAGTGTTATTTACAGGATATTACCCTGCTGAGAAACTCTATGCTGCATACAAAAGGGCAGATCTATTTGTTTTGCCCTCTATCATAGAAGGGTTTGGTCTGACGGTTGTTGAGCATGGTTGTATGAAAAATGTGGAATCGTAAGCAACTATGCTGGTGTGTCAGAATTAATAAGTGAGGACGTTAATGGTCTTCAGTTCCATCCTAAAAACATTAATGATCTTTATGAAAAAATGTTACATGCATATTTTAATGCAGATTTCAGGGAGAATTGTGGAAAAAATGCAAGATACATTGCCAAAAATTGCTATGTATCCAATACAGAACCCAAAATAAAAAATATAATAAATAAAGTAATTGAGAATTTTGGAAAGCTATAGGTAATTTTTACATTTTGGTTTATAAAATTTGTACAGTCCCGAATTATTTGACCATAAAAAGCTTGTGGTCGGATATGGGCTACCGGAAACTTACTTCACGCATAATCACATACATAATTAATTCCAGAAAAAGAGGATTTTGCATAAGACAGATAGCCATGGATCTTAAAATAAGTCAATCTACTGTTAAAAGGG
>JBAMMA010000017.1:92836-208751 GCA_039794005.1 Thermoplasmata archaeon | reverse complement strand
CTTCCATACTCACTAGTACTTCGGAACCAACAAACTTATTATTTCATTAAGCAAAGAGAAGAAACTTCCATACTCACTAGTACTTCGGAACCCCGTTTTTCAAAATTGAATGGAAAATTAGATATTTAAAGTTTTTTTATTAAAATTTCATTTTTATTCATTAAAATATTATTTTATTATGAATAAATTTATAGATAATATTAATAAAACAAGTTTTCCATTCAATAAAAATAAAAATTTTCGGACATCGATTTTTTCACCAAAGTATATAAAGATGTTCGAATTATTCCATTTAAAAAATAAAAATTTTTATATTTATCTTAAAGGCCCAACATCTTCGTATCCCTGTCTTAACCCCTTCCCTGCATTTTTTTGAAGATATTCTTGATTAAACAACAAATAATAAGCATTAATTGCGTGCTCCCTTGTTCTTCTATCTGCCAACCATGCCAATTCTGATTCATTTTTAGCTTCATCTTCATAAACAAAAACTATCAGTATATGTTTACCTAAAAGTGCTTGAACTATTATTAGGCCAATAGCAGCCTCGTGTGCGGACATTTTGTCTATTTCTTTGGCTCCTGGCATTCCCAAGGCCATAACGAGATCTGCATTGTAATTATCGAACAAAATCCTTGATGCGGCAGGTAGGTCCTTAATTCCAGGAACCGTATATCTAACTATCTTAATATCCGATCTCATGGATTTTAACTGATCTATTGCGCTTTTCCCCATGTCATATCTGGCAAATGTCGTATCAGCTATTCCCACTATCTTCACTTGATTCCCTCCTTCCTTCATACTGCTCTATCTCTTTCTGAAATGCATATGCTGATAAAATTTTACCAATTATCTTTCTGGTCCCGTTTAAATCACTATCCTTAAACTGTGATATTCTTACAACTTTTACATTGAGTCCTAATTCCCTACATTTTTCGGCTATTTCTTTTTCATCAAACTTCTGGTCATATCCCAATGCTATAATATCAGGCTTTATTTCCATAACCGTTTTATACATATCATCTTCATTTCCAAGAATTGCTTTATCAACGGGCTTCAAAGCCTCAACCATCTTTACCCTTATTTCTTCACTCATGATTGGTTGATGTTTTAATTTCCTTGCCGTTGAATCCCTTGCCACAACAACTATCAACTCGTCTCCAAGCTTTTTAGCCTCACTCAAATAATAAACATGTCCCAAATGCAAAATGTCAAAAACACCTGATGCCATTACTCTGACCATTCATTCCACCATTCTATTATTTTTGATCCTTCTATAAAAAACATTCCATTCTTTTCAGCGTACTTTTTCGCAAGGTCCTTTGGCAATGCATTTCCATCATCGCCCATCATCTCCACAATCGTTGCACTGGGAATGAGACCAGCCATTTTCATAAGGGCTGTTGAAAGTTCAGTATGTCCCCTTCTAACTTTCAACAATTCATCGCTTGCGAGCAATAGATGAACATGCCCTGGAGACCTGAAATATCTTCCAAATTCTTTCATGGCATTTTCCCTGTCCATATTTTCAATTTTTTCCAGCAAATTATAGAATTCGTAAATTGTTAATGCCCTGTCATTGTCTGTAATCCCTGTAAATGTCCTGCGGTGATTTATTGTTATGCTAAATGCAGACTTTTCATCATATGGAATATCATTTGGATATAAATATTGGAAAATCTCGTAACCACTTTTTTTAAATATATCCACCAAATAATCAATTCCAATCTTTTTTCCATATGAATAAGGCAATGTTGTACAAATTAAACCTCCGCCATCTTTTCTCATCATTTTAATTATATCTTTTGTCACAAACTTTGATGATATTGTTATATCCGTTTCCCTTTCTCTATTATCTGAATCGTATATTAATATTGGCCTTCCCATTCTGATTTCTTCCAATACTTCGTCCAAATCCATTATAAAAAGAATTGTTTATTCCTTAATCTATTTTTCTGATTTTTTCTTATCATTTTTTATTAAAGTGGGGCCATTTTTATCAACCACAATATATGAAAAACCTCTCTCCTTAATGGATTCATAGTCATGTCCTGCGTCGGATGGGTATATTGCAAGGAATACAAGGGGCTCGTCTCCTATGTTCACACTTCTGTGTGCATATTCTGGCTCAACATTTATTATTGCTCCTCTGAACATATTATAACTTTTAACGTTTCCTGACCTATTTTCTGTCAATAGTATACCTTTTCCTTTATATACTATGTATATTTCAGCTGCGGATTTTGAATGAAAATGGCCCTTCGTAAAGTAATACTCATCTCCAACTTTTCCAGGCATAATCTCCGTTACGGAATAAGACAAAGCACCTGGATAATCATATATAACATCATATACCTTATAAATCAATGGATCTTCTTTATTCAATATTTTTTCTGCCTCCTTCCGATCATGAAAATAATCTTTAAGGTCACTCAATCTTCTTTCTTGTATTTTTTTATATTCCTTTAATATTCCTGTTGAAAAATCAATCTCATTAATATTTTCCATGGATTATTCAATTAATATTCATATAAAAAATTTTTTAATAGAACAAAATTGGAAAAAAAAAGGTTAAATATCAAAAAAGGAATTATAATTTAATATGCCAATAGATTCATACATTACTAGGAAATTTGGGAATCTTTCTTATTCTGTGAGATTAGGAAGTTTAGATGATGATGCATTTGAATGTCTTGCATCATATCTAAAAAGATCAATATACGATGATTTTATAATAATAAATATAAAGGATTTTATTAGTGCAATGAACAACTGCAAAAAGAGGGAATCAAAAAAGGCAATGAAAAAAATATTAGATTTTTATATAGAATTTGAAATCAATAGATTAAGGGAAGAGATTAAAAGAAATCCTGAAAAGAAAAAGGAGATAAAGGAGCAAATAAAAAATATCAGAAAGAATAATTTTGATCATTCATTTTATATTGAAATAAATAGAAGGAGATAATTATGTATACAGTTATTGATTTTGCAATATCTATAAATGATGATGGAACCTACGATTTTATGACCTATGGTGAAATAAAGCATTTGAAAAATTTCGAAGATATAAAAGGAAATATAATGTCTTTGGGAGAATATTTTGAAACGGAAGAATCATATGATGATAAAATGGAAGAATTGGTAAAGGTCTGGCTTGATTCAAAAAAAAAGGGAGGATATATAGTGAGGTTATGGAGGTATAAGGGGGGATATAACGATTATATTTATTCCTTCCATATTGTTGGTCAGGGAATAGACTGGATGTCCCCACCAGTAGGAAGCATGGAAAAGCTGTCTGATTTTGTTTTAAAATTCATAAAGATCACTGAGGATGTGATAAAGAGGATAAGGGATGAGACGGGAAAAGGGCTTGAAATAAAAGAAAATATGAACAGGGCAAATGTGATGATTTTCTTGTCTTTAAAAGGAGAGGGATTAATTTAAAATAGTTTATATATGCAAATCTATTTTTGTCTCATAATGAGGAAAATATTGGCTATATCAGTCATACTGTCTGTATTTATGTTATCATTGGCGTCAATACCTAGTAATGGGTATACTTTTGGAAACCTTAAATTCCCAAGCATCGTTATACATATGCTAAATGGGGAAAATTTAACCATAACAGATACCATTTGGAAAGAGGAGATATTTCCAATATTCTTTACAAAGAGCATAACTACATATAATTGGTCTTCAGACCCGAAATATAAATACGTATTCTTTGATTATAACCTTTCTTCATTAAATCTGTTTGGTGCAGAATTTGTATTTGAGCTAGAGCATTATAGCAACATCACTTTAAAAACAATCGCAGATGCTCTATTGCAGGCAATTCAACTGCCTTCTCCAATAAAGGGATACACTAACGGCCAACTGCTTGATATGGGTATCTTGCCGGGTTTTGCAAATGTCACAATACCTCAAAAACATTTTATATCATATTCAATACCTTGGCAAATCATCACAATTGTAATTCTCATCATATCGATTGTTATTGTTTATTATATATTCAAACCTAAAGAATGATAAAAATATACATAATAGATCTTGAACAAGACGATCCCAGAAAATGCACAGCACACAGACTCGCAAAATTCGGTTATGCAAGGCTGGTTAAAAATGTAAAACATGTAAATGGCATTTTATTATCTCCATTTACGGATAAAATATTTTCATATTCTGATTTAAAAGATGTTTTAAACCACGGCATTTATGCGGTAGATGGTTCCTGGAAGAACGGGGAAAAGATATTTGAAAGAATTTCAGGCAAATATAGAAGATTGCCATATCTCGTACCTGGAAACAATATAAATTTTGGTAAACCCTACATGTTGTCAACTGCAGAGGCAATATCATCTGCACTGTACATTCTTGGATACAAAGATATTGCTGAAAAAATAATGGGTCTATTTTCCTGGGGTCACACGTTCCTGGAAATGAACAAGGAGCCTTTGGATGATTATTTCATGAAAAGTGAGGAAGACATTAAAAAAATAGAAAAATTGTATATTTCATAATTAACATTATAAAATATGTTTATATAATCAAATTATTTTAAATAAACAAGATGTTTAGAGTCACACTAAAATTGAAAATTCTTCTTTACTTGTCAGAATTTTCAAAATATAGAGGTATACATGAAAATGGGGATGAAATTGCAATATATCCTGAAGAAATTACACAGGAAGGTATTGCAAAGGCCGTTGGTATTACAGTATCTCATGTTCCAAGGGAATTAAAAGACCTGATAAATGATGGTTTGGTAGAAGAAATTAAGGGGAGGGTAAAAAATAGGACCAAAAGGATTAACGTTTATTTTTTATCTCCAATGGGCATAGCAGAGGTAAATAAAATAAAGAATGAGATTGGTAATAGAGAAATAGAATTTAACAATAAAATTTACAAGGTAAAGGATCTTATTGAAAAATATAAATTTATGACATGGCTTGATTATTTTAATAATTATTTAATACAACAGAAAAAGGATGGTGAATTTTCGAACATATACCACGTTGAGAATTTAATAAATACAAAATTGATAAATAGAAATATTGAACTGAGAAAGATTAATGAATGGTATCAATCTGAAATACCTTTTTTGGTGATTATAGGCGCCAGGGGATCTGGTAAAACAGCGATTATAAGCAAATTTATATCTGTAATAAAAAATATAGACAATGTTGACATTATAATGATTTCTTTAACTGAGAATGCAGATATAGAATTTTTAAAGAAAAAATTGGAGGAAATATACAAAAAATCTAAAAGTTTCGAGGAAATTATATTGAAAACGGACAATCTGATAATCTTGGACAATTATTATAGAGTTTCAGAGGAGCTTGTCGAATTTCTAAATTCAATATTGTATAAAAAAAGCAGAGGAAAAATGATAATAATAATGAGGGAGGAAATACCCGTATATATGAGGTTTTATCATTTAGAAGACATAAAAAATGGAAAGGTAAATGAGCTTTATATTAGGAATCTGCCTTTGGATGCGGTGAGGGAATTTTTCAATGATATAAAGGAAGAGGAAAAACTGAAAATTATTTACAGACTTACAGGCGGCAAACCAAGTCTACTGGTATATTTAAAAAATTTTGACGAGGAAGGGCTGGTTAAAAATTCCACCCTAACGGCTGACCAGGCAAAGTTTTTGATAGACATAGTCAAAGGACAGGCAAAAGATTCTGAATCTCCCAAGGGGTAACTTCTGATCTATAATAATCAAACTCTTTTGACTTTACTATGTAAAAATGGTTGAATATGTGTTCTCCAAGTGTTTCTTTCATCAATTTGCTCTCCTTGAAATAATTAAGCGCTTCTCCAAGTGATCCTGGAAGATTTTCAATTCCTAGTTCCTCGCGCTCCTTTGGATTTAGCCTATATATATCCCTTTCAACGGGATCTGGAGGCATGATATTTTTTTCTATTCCATCTAATCCAGCAGCCAATATAACTGAAAACTGCAAGTATGGGTTTCCAGCCGGGTCTGGATTTCTGAGTTCTATCCTTGTTTTTAGTCCTCTGCCCTGCGGTATCCTAATAAGTGCGCTCCTGTTTAAATTCGCCCAGGAAATGTATACTGGAGCCTCAAATCCAGGGACAAGCCTTTTGTAAGAATTTATAGATGAATTTAAAATTGCAGTTATTTCTTTAGCGTGGTGCAGAATTCCACCAATGTAATTGAATGCTATTTTGCTAAGGCCGTATTTACCTTCAGCATCGTAAAAATAATTTTTTGACTGATCTGCAGTCATAAGGCTCTGGTGTATATGCATTCCTGAACCATTTACTCCGTACAAAGGCTTTGGCATGAAGCTTGCAAATAATCCATACTTTATTGCAATGGATTTTATGAGAGATTTTAAAGTAACGATCCTATCTGCCATTGTTAATGCATCTGCATATCTTAAGTCTATTTCATGCTGGCCTGGGCTAACTTCATGATGCGATGCCTCTGGATTGTAATTCATTATTTCCAAATAATACAATATTTCTTTTTTTACATTCTCTGCCTTATCTATTGGAGTAAAATCAAAATAGCTTCCCCTGTCACTAGGTTCTGGTATTGGCTTTCCCTCCTCATTCAATCTGAATAAAAAGAATTCAAATTCAGGGCCAACGAAGAATTGAAAACCTTTATCATGGGCCTTTTTCAACATTCTTTTCAAAACATATCTAGGATCACCTTGAAACTGTTCACCGCTTGGAGTTGCAATGTCGCATATTATTCTTGCTGTTTTTCTATCATCATACCATGGCAGTATCTGAAATGTTGATAAATCTGGTATGGCTCTCATGTCGGATTCTTCGATTGTGGCGTATCCAACGATAGAAGATCCATCAAAAAGAACGCCATCATCCATAATTTTATCGAACCTGAAGGAGGGAATCATAACGGTCTTTATTGAACCTAAAATATCTGTAAACTGCATCTGGAGATATTTTATATTCTCTTTTTCAATGATTTTCTTCACTTCTTCCCTTTCCATAATGTAAGATAAAAGATTTTGTTTAAAAAATTTAGCTTTTTCAAATGGCCCTCATTCTCTTCTTCCCTCTCATTTAATTCCCCTCTTTCAATCGGTTTATAAAAATTAAATATATTATTTTTTCTATCTGGATTTTAAAATATTTTTTAAAAATTAAAAAAATATATTTAAAAAATTCATATTTTTAAGTTTATTTTGGGAATCTTTTTAAAAATTCTTCATAGTATATATAATATTCACCCATTCCTCTTTTTAAGATATTTTCCCTATTTTCATAATATTCTCTTCTCAAATTTCCAAATATAAACCAAGAATAATATCTTCCATTAATATATAATGATTCCCTCAATTTTCCTTCCATTACAAAACCTGCCTTTTCCAATACTCTGTGTGCTCTTGTATTGTATTCAGCTGACCATGCCTCTATTCTATAATAATCCATATAATAAAATAAAAATTCTGTCAACAATACCGTGCTTATAGAACCAATATGCGAATTCCAGTATTCCCGTTCTAACATTAATCCTATTCCTGCCCTTTTTGGCATTCCGGTATTTTCATATATGCTTGCTATACCTACCTTATTTCCATCGTACAAAATCAACATCATTTTTCTATTTCCGCTATTTATGGAATCTTCAATCGATTTTTTGTATCCTTCTTTATTCTGAAAATTTATTGTAATGCCTCTGGAATAAAATGTAGTTAAAGGATCCTGTTCTAAGGAGTACCCAAAATCGATATCTTCCATTGAAAATGGTATGTATTTTATATTACCAATCTCTATCATTGCTTCTTATATGCTTCCTCAAATTCCTTTTCAATTTCTGCATATTTTTCTTCTAGCAACTTTTTCTGTTTTTCTAGCGTATTGGACCTTATGGTAAGCATCTCTTTTTCATCCTCAAATTCTTTCTTTAGCTTTTCCCTGTCTTTAACTTCTACCAATATAGAACCGCTAATTTTGTAAACTTTTTGATTTTCCTCTACCTTTTCCAGCTCTTCAAGAGTCTTCTCAATCTCTTTTATTTTTAGGTCTATTTGGTATTTTTGTGCAATAATGCTTTCAAGCTGCTGCTGTATGTTTTGTGCCTGCTTTACCTTTTCCTGCAAATAGGGTGTCAGATTTATATCAACCATTTTCAATCAACCCCAATATGTCCTCAATAAGATTAATCCATCGCATATATGAATTTATGGCAGCCCTCATGGAACTAATATTTTCAGATTCTATATTTATCATTAATTTTTTTTCATCATATTCTAAATGAACCTTTATTTTTGGAATATCCCTTTCAGTTTCAACGCTAAGGGATTTAAAAATAATATAGGGATTTGAAGGCATAATTTTAAAGTTTGCCTTGATCATTTTTTGAGCTTTTCAATTAGCTTCGGTATTACAACGTATAGATCTCCGACAATGCCATAATCGCATTCATTAAATATAGGTGCGTTTTTGTCCTTGTTTATGGCTATTACAGTTTTTGATCCTCTCATTCCTGCAATGTGCTGTACCTGACCGGAGATACCGGCAGCAATATATATTTTAGGCTTAACCCTCTTTCCGGAAAGTCCTACCTGTCTTTCTTCACTGAGCCAATGATAATCCAGACAAACCGGCCTCGAACCTCCAACTTCTCCATGCAATAAATCGGCCAATTGCTGTATTATTGCGAGACCCTCCTTCTTTCCAATACCTCTTCCTGCTGATACAATTATGTCTGCCTTTTCTAGATTTACGCTGCTCTTTGGTTTCTCTATTTCTTTTAACAATGAAACCCTTGAATTCTTATCCAATCTTATTTTATTCACATTTGATTTATATTCCACTTTCTGTGGATCAATCAATCCTGCCAAAAATGTGAATATACGAGCATCAGATTCTTCCCTTATTATTGTTTTTCCGCCATAAAAGAATCTTTCCGTGTAAAATTTGTTGTTTGAAAATTCAATCTTCATGATTTCTGTTATTGCCTCAAGGTTTAAAATTTCGGAAAGCATTCCTGCCATGTCCCTAGTTAAGGAGGATGAACCCATAAAAATGACATCATAATTATTTTTCTTAAATTCCTCTGAGATGAATTGTGATAAATTATCCGCATAGGGGAAGTCTGTTTCTATATGGAATACATTTTTTGCACCATAATCGCTCACATCTTCCTTAGACAATGTATATAGATCTATATCGTAATTGTTCCTTAATAATGTGAGAATTTGTGCAGCCAAATCTTTTGTTTCTGTAAATAAAAGCGCTTTCATTTTACCTCACTCCTTATCACTTTTGCTATCTCCTCAACGCCTTTGTCTATGTCTTCAAATATTACCCTCTTTCTATCACTCTTTGGTGCTTTGTTAGATATTACCTTTTTAGATGAATTAACATTAACTTTTATTTCCTCCACTTTCGTTGGTTTTTTGCCAGCCATCATGATCTGAACGAGTGGAGGGAGCCTTGGCTCATTAATTTCCTGTTCAACGCTAACTATAGCAGGTAGTTCAGATTCAATGATGTAATCCATTTCATCGCCACTCCTTGTGATTCTGGCCTTTCTTCCTTCCAATTCGAGCTTAATCGCATTTCCAAGCAAAGGAAGATTAAGTTTTACGGCCAATTTCCCGGGAAGAAGGCCGGTATAGCTGTCTGCTGACTGATTCCCCATAATTATCAAATCATATTGCATTGTCTTTATTTTTGTGGCAAGTACTTCTGCAGTTAATGATGGATTATTTTCCTTATATCCTTTCAATATAATTCCTTCATCGGCCCCCATTGCCAATGCTTCCTTCATAGACATTGTTGCCTGTTCTCCCCCGAATGTAATTGCTATCACCTTACCTCCATGCTTTTCCTTTATCCTAACAGCCTCTTCTATTGCATTTTTGCTAAGATCTTCAATTTTGTATGGGAGATTCTTCGTTATAGGTTCTCCAGTCTTCTCATCAATCTTCATTTGGTCTATATCCAAAATCTGTTTAAACAAAACTATTATATTATACATTCAATCAATCCTCCTTAAATTTTTCTTGTACCTTTCTGTAAATGATACATATATGCTTTTGAATGACATCCACTGATTTTTATAATCTTCGTTTATTTTTCCTTTAGGTTGTGCAGGTATACCTACAACGATCGTCTCTGGTTCAACTACCTGTCTTATCTTAACAACTGTACCTTCAGCCAAAACCGCCCATGTACCAACCACAGAATAATCTGTTACTACCGACCCTGTTCCTACAACAGCGTAATCTTGTATTGTAGCAGTATGTATAATACTTCCATGGCCTATTGTAACCCAGTTTCCTATAACAGTTTTCTCACCGGGTCTGGCGTGTATTACAACATTATCCTCTATTGCACTATTATTTCCTATGATTACTGTTCCATAATCACCTCTGATTGTGGCGTTTGGACCAACCCATACACCATCACCTATTGTTACATCTCCTATTACCACTGCAGTTTCATGTACATAGGCTTTTGGAGATATTTTTGGTACTCTACCTTCAAATTCATAAATCATGAATATGGATAAATAACAAAGATATTTTATTTTTATTACAGGATATCAAGGATTAAATGGAATTTTTTTCTCTGATAGATCGTATTCGTAAAAAAAGTCAGGAGGCCTTTTATCTTCCGGATCCTCTTCTCCAGGCCTAACAATGTAAATAAATGCGGAAATCTTTTTTATATCCCTCAGATATTTCCTGAGTCCAAATTCGTCAAGGATTTCATCAAGGTTTGAAAATTTTTTCTTGTAAATCTCTGGATCTAGATCCCCCTCCATGCAAAAACCGAAATACTCCTTCTCTTCTTCGTGAAAATGATATTTTAGATTTTTTGATTCAGAAAACCTCTTAACATAATCTTCCAAAAATTGAATCATTTCTTTAATTTCCTTGGATCCAAAAATGCCATGCCTATGTATTTTTAAAAAAACCTTTATTGCCCCTCTCTTTTCTTCCATAAATTATCATATTTAAATTTAATTAAATAAATATTTCGATTTAAAATTTTAAATTTTTTTAAAATTAAATGTATGCAAAATCGGGAAAAATTAAATAATATGATTTTTGCTATAACCTATATGGCAGCATATAATTATCAGCTGATATTAAAAAATATTTTCCCAACATCATTAAGAAATTTTGGGGATCAAGAAATAGTATATTCAGACAAAAGGAGGTTTACTTTTAATGAATTTTATGATAGAATTTCGAGGTTTTCCAATGGTTTGAAGGAGATAGGTGTTCGTCCAGGTGATAAGGTAGCTGTTTTGGATTGGGATACAAACCATTACATGGAAAGTTATTTTTCAATACCGATGATGGGATCAGTATTGCATACAGTCAACATAAGATATCCACCGGAATTGATATATCTTACAATGCAGCATGCAGAAGACAAATTCGTTATAATAAGGGATGAGTTTCTGCCATTGATTGAAAAATATGCATCCATGTTTGATTTTATAAAGGGATGGATTGTATATTCTGATGAAAATGAGGATGTAAAAACAACATTAGAACCTTCTTATAACTATGAAGAGCTTGTAAAAAATAATGAGCCTATGAATTATCCAGATTTGGATGAAAATACTCAGGCAACAATCTTTTACACATCAGGTACAACAGGGTTGCCAAAGGGTGTAACATTTACACATAGGGATTTAATCTTGCATGCCACTGCACTAGCATCCTCCGTACATAGAGAACCTCTGTATGTCTCTGATAAAGATGTTTTCATGAGTTTAGTTCCTTTATTCCATGTTCATTCATGGGGGCTACCATATGTTACCATTATGACTGGGAATAAATACGTATTGCCTGGTAGATATGATATGGGAAAAATATTGGAGTTAATTGATAAGGAAAAGGTTACTCTATCATTGATGGTACCTTCTATATTATATATGATATTAAACCATCCCAAGGCAAAGGAATATAAGGATGCCTTGTCGAGGTGGAAAGTCGTTATTGGAGGTGCGGCACTTCCAAGGGGATTGGCAAAACTGGCAGAAAGTTATGGAATAACAATAATTGCAGGATATGGAATGTCTGAAACATGTCCTGTTCTAACTCTGGCTCTGTATAAAAATAAAATATCGAAAATGAAAGAGGAAGAAAAATTTGAATATAGGATATCAACAGGAATACCAATTTTGTTTGTACATCTTAAGGTTATAAATGAATATGGTAAAGAAGTTCCCTGGGATGGAAAAACGATTGGTGAAATAGTTGTCAGGGCACCATGGCTTACAAAAGAATATTACAAAGATCCAGAAAAAACCGAACAATTATGGAAGGATGGATGGCTCCACACAGGGGACCTTGCCTTTGTAGATCCTGATGGATATGTTCACATAGTTGATAGGGAGAAAGATGCAATTAAATCGGGTGGAGAGTTTATACCATCCATTTTAATAGAAAATATTGTATCTGAAATGCCGGGAATAGGAGAAGTGGCCTTAGTTGGTGTATATAACGAGAAGTGGGGAGAGAGACCTGTTCTTTTTGTTAAAAAAATATCGAATGTTACAAAAGAGGATATTTATAGACATTTACAGAAATATCTCGATATAGGAAGAATACAAAAGTTTTGGATTCCGGACGATGTAATATTTATCGAAGAATTTCCAAAAACAAGTACCGGAAAGACAGATAAGAAGGCATTAAGAGAAATGTATGAAAATATGAAAAAATAAAATATACTTTTTTTATTTATTTAATATGGGAGGAATAATGGGTGAAGATTTGGATATTATAATAAAAAACATTGATGAATTTTCGAAGAAATATATAGAGCCCAATGCCAAGAAAATAGACTTGGAAGACCATATTCCAGATGAACTATTTGACATGTTTTACGAATATGGATTGTTAACTTTAAGAGCTGAGGAAAAGTATGGTGGAATAAATGCAGACATGAAAACTATGCTGGAGATACTAAAAATTATTTCTTTTTATTCTGGAGGGGTTGGCTTAAGCATCGAGGCACACAATAGCCTAGGGCTCGAGCATGTTATGAAATTTGGAAGCGAGGAACAGAAAAAAGAAGTTTTGGAAAATATTAAAAAATATCATAGACCTGTTGCATGGGCTTTAACGGAATCTACATCTGGCAGCGATGCAAAAAATATGAAAACGGAATATAAAAAGAATGGAAACAAATACATATTGAATGGTTCAAAGATATTCATTACGCATGGGGTTTCATCTAAAAATATCGTTCTCATGGCAAAAGGTGAAGAGGGCATAAATGCATTTCTTCTGGATGCCGAAGTCAATGGCATTGAAAGGAACAAATTAAACGATAAAATGGGAGTGAGGGGCAGCGACACTGCTCAAATTTTTCTAAATGACGTTGAGGTAGATGAAAGTAGAGTAATTGGAAAACCTGGAGAGGGGTTTAAACAGGTTTTGGATATATTAATAGGTGGAAGAATAGCAATATCTGGTGTGGCCATAGGTATAGCAAAATATGCCCTTCAAAAGAGCATTGAATATTCGAAAGAAAGATATGCATTCAACCAAAGGCTTGCAGATTTTGAGGGAATACAATTTTACCTAGCAGAAATGGCCACAGAAATAAGAGCTGCAGAACTTTTGGCAGAAAAAGCTGCAGAGTTGTATGATATGAATATACATTCTAGATTGTATTCATCCATGGCAAAGTACAAGGCAAGCCAGGTAGCTATGTTCTGTTCTAGGCTTGCAATACAGATACATGGAGGATATGGATATTTCAGAGACTTTGGAATTGAAAGGTTGTTGAGAGATGCAAAGTTAATGGAAATAGGTGAAGGGACGAACGAAATACAAAAAATAATAATATCAAAAGAATTACTGAAATAAAGGGGGAATTTTTTATGGGAAATGATAGAAAAGTGGCAATGATTGCTGGAGGTCTCACTACATTTGCAAAAGCCAGAAAAGACTCAACCCAGGAAGAATTGGTGATGGAAGCAGCAAGGATGGCTTTTTTCCAAAACGATCTCTTGATAGATCCACTGGATGTTAAAAGAATGGTTGATGGTGTTGTGGTCTCATATTTTTCGGACCACTTTGAGAGGCAACTGTTATTTGGAGCAACAATTAGGGATTATCTAGGTTTAAATCCAAACCAAGGTGTAAGAATAGAAGGAGGTGGGGCAACCGGTGGGTTAGCAATAAAAGCTGGATACGAAATGGTAAAATCTGGTGATGCTGACTTAGTAGTTGTTGCAGGGTTCGAAAAGATGTCTGAAGTTTCAACTGCAAAGGGTAATGAATTTATAGCTCTCGCATCCGATACCGATTTTGATTTCCCGGTAGGAGGATATTATACTGCTTATTATGCAGCCATGGCAACCAGGTACATGTATGAATTTGGCATTACGGAAATACAGATGGCAAAGGTTGCTGTAAAGAATAGAAACAATGCACAATACAACCCATTTGCTCAAACAAACGCCAAAAACCCATATGCGACGAGGTCAACATCAGGTTTTATCACGTTAAATGATGTTTTAAATTCTGAAAAAATATCATATCCTTTAAAAAGGCTTGATTGTTGCTTGATGAGTGATGGTGCTGCTGTTGCAATATTGGCAGAAGAAAGCTTGGCTAAAAAGCTAACAAAAAAACCGGTATTAATAAAAGGCGTAGGAAGTGGCACTGACACCATGAGGCTAGCCGATAGACCAACATGGAAGGGAGGATTGTTAATGGAAGATCTTTTATTGCCGCATGAAAAACCAGAATGGTATGAAGATATGGTATACCCTGGATTTCATTCATTTAGAGCTGGAAGAAAGGCTGCAAAAATGGCTTACCAAATGGCAGGGATCAAAAATCCTCTTGAAGAAATAAACGTCGTAGAATTGCATGATGCTTATACATCGAGTGAACTCCAGACTTATGAAGATCTTGGTTTTGCAAGATATGGAGAGGGTGGAAAGTTGATAGACTCAGCACCATTTGATGATGAAAAGGGCATATTCAAAGAGATAAATCCTGCATTGGCTGGAAAGGTTCATATAAATCCATCTGGAGGACTAATTGGATGCATGCATGCAGTAGGTGCAACTGGAATTGCCCAGACAGTTAGCGTATTCTGGCAATTGCAGGAAAAAATACCGAAATTTTATGGAAATTCGGTTTTGCAAGTAAAAAATCCAAGGATGGGGTTGGTTCATAGTCACGCTGGAACAGGAACGGATGTGGCTGTCATTATAATGGATAAGGGGTGGTAAAAATGGCAGAGAGTTTAAATCCAAATCCTCTGATCGTTGATTTGCCATACCACATAAATTACAAACATTCATATGGTAAAGTTTCTCCATATTTTGTTGGCTTAAAAAATAAGAAGTTGCTTGGAACGATATGCAGAAACAAGGAAAAGCACAGGTCAAAAACCGAATTACTGTTCCTACCACCTAGGGCAGATTGTCCTGAATGCATGGCTGAAATTAAAGAATGGGTGGATTTAACAAACAATGAATTCAGAATATATACATATACAATAGCATATTTTGCTGGAGAAAGCTTTTTAAATCAAGTACCTTACATATTAATAAATGTTGAAGTTGTCGGATACGATACTTCATATTCAAAGCTAACAAGCACATTGGTAATAAATGAACCTGGAGAGATAAACATAAAGCCGGAAGAGATAAGGATAGGCATGAAAGTAAAGCCAAAATTCAGAGATGTACCATTAGAGAGCATAACTGCAAATTCATTATACTTTGTCCCGGCTGAAAAACCATAGACAAAAATTAAAATACCTCTTTCTTTATCTTTTTTTACTACGGCAGGTGGATCATATGGTAAGGAAACCTGGAAGGATGTATACCCCTATATCTGGACCGGCGTACACAAGAAAGGAATATATTGCTGGAATTCCTCAACCAAGAATACATGAATTTGAGCATGGAAATCTAAGCGGTCAAAACGATTTTGAATATCAGCTGGAATTGGTTGCAAATGAAGCCTGCCAGATCAGGCACACCGCGCTGGAGGCGGCAAGGGTTTCAGCAAACAAATATTTGATGACAGCAGTTGGAACAAATAATTATTACCTTAAAATCAGAGTATATCCACACCATGTTTTAAGAGAGCACAAAATGGCAACCGGAGCTGGAGCGGACAGAATTTCGAGTGGTATGAGCCTTGCCTTTGGTAAACCGGTCGGAACGGCTGCAAGGGTAAAACCTGGAGAAGTAATAATGTTTGTGAGGGTAAATTCAGGAAATATTGAACAGGCGAGGGAAAGTTTAAGGAAAGCATCATATAAATTGCCAACACCAACGAAAATTTTGATAAAGCCTTTTAAAAAGGATTAAGAAATTTCTATAAAATTTCCCTTCAACAATCCCAATTCCTCCTGTGTAAATGCGGAGTATTTGAAGGGTATTAATAGAATTGATTTTGATGTTGATATTTGATCCTTTATATATGTAAGATATCTTAGCCAATCCTCTTTTTTATCTGCAAAGAATTTAATTGTTTCCAATCCTTCTAATAGGATCATCGATTCTTGGTCTTTTATATTTTTCAAATAATCGGAAATTAATCTGGATATTTCCACCATGTTTGATGGAGATACTGTATCAAAATTTCCGGCATTTTTTATATTTGTCAGCCAAACATATTTTACATTAATGCCTTTTTTTAAACTTAACATTTTCATTAAAAAATGGTTTTGAGGATTTTCCTTTAATATGAACAATCCATTTTTATAATATTTACCTATTACTGAAATTATAAAAATATTGTATACCTTATTTTCTTCGAATTTATCGGTATTTATCATATAAGATGATGAAAATTGCAAAATTTGCATTATCTTTTTATCCAAAATATTTTCTATATTAATCATCTGCTCCTTATATTTTGTTATTAGATTTTTTATGTACTGTGACTGAATAACGGAATAATTTGTTAAATTTTCTAAATCTCTCAGCAATTCATTTAACAGATTCTTATAAATTTCAGATGAATCCAATGACTTTATACTTGATCCTTTCATAACTATTCAAATAAAAATAATTAAAAATTTAAGTGTTTTTAATAATTTCCAGACAGATTGTTCAATATTGTATTTGCAACATTCTGGTCCTCAAAGTAACATATTCCCCAAAGAGTATATTGATCCCAGTATGGGGAATGCAGATCTGGAAATACATATTCATAATCATGATAAAATCCAAGCGCAGATGGAACAGATACCAAACCATCGTTGTCCTGAAATAGAAATGCTATGTATCCCCACCACGGGTCATAATTTCCAGCATATGCAATTATTACAGCATCTGGATAATTTGATGTAACATTTGATTGATATTCATTCAGGTTATTTAGGAATGCTGAATGTGGCTCAAGTTCTATATCCTGATATCCCATGTTCGTAAAACCGCTTGCTCCGTTGAAAGTTATATTCACACCCAATTCACCGAGAAAATGTGCAAATACTGCTAAATTAGATCCTTTGAAAGGCGTCCCAATTGTTATTACATTCAGCAAATTTACTGGCAGAACATAATTTTCAAGCATGTACATCGTTATTAATCCGCCCATGCTGTGGCCTATTATATCCAAATTAAAATTACCCCATAGATATGTCAAATTTACAATTGCCATAGCAAGTTGATATGAAATATTCTCTATTGGGGTATTATTTGTTCCACCAAAGTTTGGTATTATGTATTGATATCCATTGCTGAAATTGATCACAAATGGACCATAGTACGATACTATTCCTACAAGATATCCTGCATCTGCCAATTGTTGATATATGTTTATGCCATATACCCAATCTCCATTTCCCCCTACTGTATATCCATTCACCAATAAAACAACAGTCTGGGAATTCTGATTAGCGAATGAAGCATTGGGTATAAATATGATTACCAATATGACTGCGATTAATGTTGATATCAATAATTTAATCATATTTGTCACCTAAATACTATTTTGTATCATCCAATTTAAATTTTTTTATTTATTTAACCTTATTATCAATTTTTTCAAAAACGCCCCGGCTGGGATTTGAACCCAGGTCATGGGAGTGACAGTCCCATATGATAGGCCACTACACCACCGGGGCTTAAAATTAGAAAATGAATTGTCATTAAAAAAATTTCCCTTTTAAGATGTATCAAAAATTTTAAATATTGATAATGTTAATTTTTAATTATGAAAAATAATATAATAATTGTTTTATTAGTATCGTTTTTGTTACTTGCCTCAATAGCCAGTGCAGGATCATTGAACGTCAGAATTTATACCAACAAGAATTTGGCTCACGTGGTAATGTCATCGTCAATAGAAATGGTATTCAAATATCCAAAGAATTCTATATTTTCAACAATGTTTGCAAATACCAGCAAGACATTTTCTTTTAAGGTTAATTATTCTGGACCATCTCAAAAATACATTGCATTTCTAGAAGGTTTCTTCAAAAGCCATTATAAGAATGTTACAATAGAAAACCTAACGATTGATTATCTATATACAATGCATGCAAATAATACAGAGATGGTGGGATATAGAAATGTTTCAATGGACCTTTGGTTAACTGGAATTTTCAACAAGAGCAAGAGCAATTCTGTGGTAAATTTATCCTGGAGAGACATTGAAATTGACAAGAACTTTAACATTACGTATGAAAATGAGCAGTATGACATAAATGGATTGAATGAAAATACTTCCATGATAGAAAATATAAGTTCAAAATTTGGCATCAATTCACAACAAATGGCAAATTTTAAAATCCCAAGGATCTGGGCTTTTAACTATTCAATATTTTCAAAGCCCCTGAAAGATTGGAATAGGGTATACAACAAAACTTTAAATGAAACTATTTTCTCATTATCATTCCCACCTCAGGTATTATACAATCAAACATTTACAATATCAAACAGTTCATTCGAAAGTATGCCATTCATGAACAATTTCACTAGTAACATGGCAGGAACATATTCATTTGAGATCATTGCCGATCCGGTTGCATACATAGCTGTGCCCGGATATGCTGTACCAGATAATAACACTGTAACAATATATTCATCACCGAGCTCAACAAGCACACAGACACAAACATCAATGCCTTTGATATACATTATAATCATAATTGTTGTAATTATTGCAATCATTGGAGGCGCACTGTTCTATCTTAACTCAAAGAAATCAAAAGGAAACAAACAGTAAAAATTATTTTTAAATTTTTATTTTCATTTTTATGGATTTACATTCGATATTGATTTTTATTTCATCATTGATAATTCTGTCTATTGCATCTTACCAGGATATAAAGACAAGATATATAGATAATATACTTTGGCTAATATTGGCAACAATAGGATTTATATTATCTATTATTTATTATATAAATTTTTGGCCAGAATTAACATTGATGTATATATTAATCATATTATGGTACTTTGACATAATGTTTTATGAATATATAATAGACGCAATTATTTTAATAATAAACATATACCTGATGATAAATTCAAGTGATATTTCATTTAACATAGATGTGTTTTTAATAATGATCTATAAATATCTATTCAATTTAAATCTCATTCAGGGGAAGGCTGATGCGAGGGCAATTATGTCCATAACCATAATTTCACCAAAGTATCCAAGCGGATTTACATATTTGACGAACGTTAAAAATATCGTAAATATATTATTTCCATATTCACTTGAAATACTCTTCTACGCCTTAATAATAAATGCCATCGTTTTTGGCATTTATGTATCATATAAAAATTATAAAAATGGTGCAAAAATTTCGTTTACACACATATATTCAAATGGGGAATATAAAAAGTATGAAACACCATTTATATTTTCAATAACATTGGCATTTATATTATCATATATATTATCATTATTTTCCATAATTTAAAAAATATTTATCCTTTCATAACTCCTATTGGCCTCAACCTTACTACTATCCTAGATATTCCTGCCCCTTCTACGGCATTTACCACATCATCAACGTTTTTATATGCTCCAGGAGCCTCTTCGGCTGCAACTTCTGATGTTGCAGATTTTACATATATTCCATTGTTTAATAGTTCCCTCTTTACCGCTTCACCCCTATATCTTCTAAGTGCTTCATTCCTGGACAAAACCCTTCCTGCACCGTGACATGTGGATCCAAACGTTTCCTCCATCGCCCTTTGTGTCCCGACCAACAGATAAGATGCCCTTCCCATATCACCCGGTATCAATACGGGCTGGCCAATATCCTTGTATATATCTGGAAGTGATGGATGATTCGCTGGAAATGCCCTGGTTGCACCTTTTCTATGCACAACAACCTTTCTTCTTTTTCCGTCTATTTCATATTCCTCGATCTTTGCAATATTATGTGCTACACTGTATATTACATGCATATCTAAACTCTCGGCATCCGTTTTGAAAATCCTTTCAAATGCTCTCCTTGTCCAATGGTTAATCATCTGCCTGTTGACAAAACCGAAATTTGCAGCACCAGCCATTGCTGAGATATAATCCTGAGCTTCCTTAGAATGTATTGGTGCAGCGGCTAGCTGTTTATCCACAAGCTCAATCTTATATTTCTTTGCAGCAGATTCCATTATTTCTATATAATCTGTTGCCACCTGATGACCAAGGCCACGAGACCCTGTATGTATCATTACAGTAATCTGACCCTCTTCGAAAATTCCAAACCTCTTTGCTACATCCGGCAAAAATATTTTATCTACGACCTGAACCTCAAGAAAATGATTTCCCGCTCCGAGGGTGCCGAGCTGTGGCGCCCCCCTCGATTTGGCCTTTTCGGAGATCTTGCTAGGATCGCCCCCCTCAATCCTTCCATACTCTTCGATTCTCTCAAGATCCTCCTGCCAGCCATATCCATTTTCAACAGCCCATTTAGCACCCTCGGATAACACCCCGTTCAGGTCGTTCCTATTCAGCTTGATTTTTCCCTCTGACCCAACACCGCTGGGTACTTCTTCAAAAATTGTATCAACGAGCTCTTTTATCTTTGGTCTCACATCTTTTATCGTTAAATTTGTTCTTACCATCTTTACACCGCAATTTATGTCATATCCGACGCCTCCAGGGGATATGACACCTTCATCAAAATCGAATGCGGCCACGCCTCCTATTGGGAAACCATATCCCCAATGTATATCTGGCATGGCATATGATGCCCTTATAATACCTGGAAGTGTTGCAACGTTGGCTACCTGTTCTGGGGCATTGTCATTTCTAATATCGTTGAGCATGTGCTCACTTGCAATAATAATACCGTCTACCTTCATCCCCTTTTTATAAGTTTTTGGTATCCTCCACCTGAAATCATCTATTTTTTCAAGAGGACCGTTGAACATAAACTATCATTTTATTTTATCAATACTCTTATTTATATCTTCCGGAGAAATTTTACCCATTATTTGATTTGATTTAACACCTGTTGCAACGATCATTACGTTTATCTTTCCTTCATATTCTGGATCAACCGCAGCACCCCATATGATTCTGGCCTTATCTCCTACCTTTTTATGTATCTCTGAGACAATCAACTGGGCTTCACTAACGCTCATCTCAGGGCCTCCAATAACATGTATCAACACGCCGGTGGCTGTTGAAATATCGACCTCAAGCAGAGGTGAATTGATTGCAGTTTCCAGGGCCTCCCTTGCCTTTGCATCTCCTGCTGAAGAACTTTCACCTACTCCGATCATAGCCACTCCTCCCTCCTTCATTATTGTTCTAAGATCATTGAAATCAAGATTTACTATGCCTGGTTTTGTGATCATTTCAGTTAATCCCTTTATTGCCCTCATCAACACTGTGTCTGCCAATCTAAAAGCAGAATTAAGTGGCATCCTTGGGGCTATTTGCAACAATTTGTCATTTGGTATCGTAATGACTGTATCTGCATGCAACCTCAATTTATCAAGTCCATAAACGGCATTTTCCATTCTCAATTTTCCTTCAGATGAAAATGGCAAAGTACATACAGCTATTGTCAAAGCTCCAAGTTCTTTTGCTATCTTTGCTACAACCGGGGCTGAACCTGTACCCGTACCACCACCCAGGCCACATGTAATGAAAACGATATCCGAACCTCTTAATGCCTCTTTTATATTTTCCTCAGCCTCTTTTGCGGCCTCCTCTCCAACGTTTGGAATAGCCCCAGCACCAAAACCCCTTAACAATCTTTTACCCAACAATATTTTCTTCTGCGCCTTAGTTATTAAAAGATGTTGAGCATCAGTATTGGCCGCTATTAGCTCAGCACCGACAATTCCCTCCTCCATTAATCTTGTTATAGTATTAGAACCTCCGCCACCGCAGCCTATTATCTTTATTACAGTTCTCATTCCTTTTAATATTTCTAAAAGATCTTTATCTTCCTCGCTTAATTCAGTATTTCCTCCATTTGGAAATATTTTCTGGTCTTTAACTTGAAGATTGGGAGACATAATTTCACCTTATGTGATATTTAATATTCAAATATATAAAATTGACGTGTATACCTTTCCCATATATATTATTTCAAAATAAATGTTTAAAATTTAACAAAAATTTTTTTTAATATTCAATTTTTTAAAACGTTATGATAAAGATATGCCATACCCCAGATGCAGATGACGCATTCATGTTTTACGCCTTAGAAACTGGAAAAATAAGTCATGATTTGAATATTGAATTTTGTGTGGATGATATTCAAACATTAAACAAAAAATTGTTTGAAAATAATATTGATGTAAGCGCTGCAAGTGTATATGCATCTTTTTTATTAAAAAATTACAGCATAATGAGGGTAGGTGGAAGTTTCGGAAAAGGATATGGCCCTGTTATCGTAACAAAAAATATGGAAAAATACGATGAAAATAAGATAATTGCAATTCCTGGGAGATTAACAACCTCTTATATAATTTATAAGCTTTTTTATAGATTTAAAAGAGAAATTGAAATAAGGTTTGATAAAATAATCGATGAAATTCTGGCAGGCCATGCTGATTATGGCCTTCTAATCCATGAAGGGCAAGACGTTTACAAAAAATATAATCTAAAATTGTTTTCATCACTTTATGATGAATGGGAAAAGGCAACTGGCTTCAAAATTCTACCCCTAGGTATAAATGTGATTAGAAATGATTTAAATTATGAAATTAAAAATAAAATTTACAATTTAATAAAAAAAAGCGTTGAATATTCTTTGAATAACGTTGAAGAAGCATTAGATTTTGCAATGAAATATTCTAGGGATAATAGTAGAGAAATAATAAAAAAATTTGCTTTGAAGTATGTTAATGATTTAACTGTTGACATGGGGGATGAAGGTATAAATTCCATAAAAAAAGTGTATGAAATGGCAAAGGAAAAAAATTTAATTTCCGGGGGAAGGATTTCCTTCTTCCCATGACCTTTTTTCCGGCAGCATGATTATTCCTGTTATGGCAATTATGGCTCCCACTATGGCAATATAAATCATTGAAAATTGAAGAGGTGTCATTGTATATTCCATCAACAAAACCACAGCACTTGAGGCAAGACCTCCACCAACACCCCTTCCAAACATGTATGAAAAATTGGATAATGTTGCCTTGATTTTTGGATTGAATATTGAGGAAAACCATATTCCAAAAACTCCTACGAAAAGACTAGTTGCCTGGAATAGGATGTATCCTTCCATGACCGGCCATGTCCATAAGTTTTTTGGTGGTATACCGTAATATTTCATGGCCTCTAGCCAGAATATCAAAGACAGAAATGTTAAAATTGCAAATGTCAATGCCACCTTCTTCTTTCCGATTATATCTACCAAATAACCGATGAAGAAGAGTATTGGAACTTGAATTATTGTTGCAAATATCAATATTTCAGAAAATAGACTGGGTTTAATATTGTATATCTTTTCCAAAACTGTCGGCCACCAGATTATTGTGGCGTAGGCCATGAAAAATTCTCCAAATGTTAATATTAAGGAAAATAGGAAAATTTTAGTTTCCATTGAAATTTTTATTTTACTTTTTATATTTTTCTTTACATTGTCCTTGGGAATAAATAATCTTATTGGTACAATTAACAATGCAGGAATTCCCCCACTTAAAAATACGTATTTCCATCCATATATTCCATAGTTTGAAACAAAATATACTGAAACAAATATAGCCAGAACAGCACCTATGGAAAAACCGCTTTGCAATATACCTCCGCTCAATCCCTTTCTGGATTTAAAATAATCTGAAATTATTGAATATCCAACGCCCCATTCTCCACCAATTCCAAGCGATGATAAAAATCTCATGATTCCAAATATGAAAATGTTGGGAGAAAATATTGTAAATATTGTTGCTAAGCTATAAAATGATATTGTTAATATTAATGCAAGCCTTTTACCTATGAAATCTGAAACAAGGCCAAACATTATTGCTCCAACAATTGTCCCTGAAAGCATTATCGTTCCTACAAGACCCATTTGTAATGGTGTTGCGTTATAATATGACATGATCTGAGGCAATGTGTATGAATAGATTAAAAGATCATAACCATCAAATAAAAATCCCAATAGTGCTATAACTAAAATAGCAATAAGAATAAAATTTTCCCTTTGCATAAAATTGAAAAATTTTAATTTAAGATATAATTTAATGTTAAAATTTTAACACTTTAGTATTATGACTTTTTAATAAAAATTAACAGATTTTTAGTAAAATTATTTATTTTTGAAATGTTAATCTTATTCGTGTACGATATTGTATTAATACATGCCCCTTCCATTTACGATTTCAGAAAAAGAGAGAGAAACTACGGCCCTGTTAGCGATGTTATACCATCTACACCTATTTTTGAAATGTATCCAATAGGATTTATAAGCATTCTTTCAACTATAATCCCGAAGGGATATAAAACAAAGATAGAAAATATTGCGGTTCAGATGTTATTGGACAAAAATTTTGACGTGGAAAAGAGAATAAGCAAAACGTATTCTGATATATATGCTTTGGATCTACATTGGCTGCCGCACGTTCATGGCGTTTTAAACATTGCAAAAATCATAAAAAAATACCATCCAGATTCTGCCGTTCTTCTGGGTGGCCTGTCTGCATCTTACTATTATCAAGAAATTATCAAAAATTTGGACTATATAGACTATGTTTTGATTGGTGATACAACAGAACCTTATATTCCCCTTTTGATAGATGCTTTCCAGGGCAAAGGGGATTTTTCAAAAATACCAAATCTTGCCTACAGGGAAAACAACATGGTGAAAGTAAATGAAATTGAGCCTCCATCTAAACATATCGCAGAGATTAGGTTGAATTATAAATATTTAATAAAGACATGCATAAGAAATATGGATATAAAATCATCCTTGCCATATTCAGATTGGTTTATTTCACCTTCTGGCATGACGTATATTCAAAAAGGGTGCCATCATAATTGTACGATATGTGGAGGGTCAAAATTTGCATATTCAAGATTCTATGGCCGAGAAGTATTAAGTTATAGACCAGTTGATAATGTTATAGAAGATATAATATCAATTCAGGAAAATTTGGGAGCACCAACGTTTATTATAGGAGATATTCATGAGGCTGGTAAAAAATATGAGGAGGAATTGTTGACAAAAATAAAGGAAAATGGTATTGACATACCAATTATGTTTGAAATGTTCAACCCTGCTCCCGAAAGCTATTATACCAATATAGAAAGGAATGTTTCAGAATTCACATTTGAAATTTCTCCAGAAAGCTCTAATGAGCATATCAGGGCAAAGGCGGGAAGATTTTATAATAACAGGGCATTGGAAAAAACAGTTGAATATGCGAAAAAACACAATGCCAGAAAAATGGACATATTTTTCTCAATCGGACTATCAGAACAAAAGAGAGAAGATGTATTGAATGACATAAAATATATGGAAAAGTTCTATAAAACTTATAATAAATGGATTTATGCATTCACATCCCCTATAGCGCCATTTGTAGATCCAGGTTCTTTAGCTTTTGAACTGGGTGAAAAGTATGGATATAGAATATTTGCAAGGACTCTTATTGACCATTACAATTTACTTGAGAATTCAAAATCCTGGATTGATTCATTGAACTACGAAACGTTCTGGTTGACAAGGGAGGAAATAGGAAAGGTTAGTCTTGAAGCAGGATATTTGATTGCAAAGATGAAGATCGATTTAGGATTGTCGAATGATGTTGAAAGGTTAAAGATAATTGAACAATTCTTAAACATGGTTCCTCATGATTCTGCAAACATTCTTCCTAGGAACTACATCGGCCCTATAATTTACCAAAAAGATGAACTAGTCTGGTCAAGAAATATTAAAATAAACACACCTACATGTCTTATGGTAAACATGTATAGATATTTATTAAAAATAAAAGATAAATATCTTAAATCTTTAAATATTTAGATAGCACAATCCTCATAGCCTCTGATGTGCCAAGGCTGATTGTGGTATTATGTGCATCTCTGAACAATCTTTCAACAACTGTTCCGCGTGTATATCCATATCCACCTAAAATTTCAACAGATTTTACAACATGATTCATCAGCGCTTCGCTCACAAATAATTTTGTAGCTGCCGCATTCATTCCTACGTTTTGATTTTGATCTATTAGCATTGCAGTGTTATAAACCATTAATCTGGATGCTTCCAGATCCTTCAACATGTCTGTCAAATATTGCTGTATATATTGATAATTGATTATTGGCTGATCCATGCTTTTCCTTGTTGAAGCAAATTTGACCGATTCTTCGTATACTCTCTGCAACATTCCCAATGCAAGTGATGAAATATTGACCCTCCCCTTCTCAAGCGTTGACAAAGCCACCTTAATACCTTCGTTCTCTTTCCCAATAACATTTTTTTCATCAACAGGCATATTATTATATCTGATTCCGCCTATGGCTGACCCCCTAAAACCTGTCAACCTGATTGGAGGACCTATCCTTAAATTTGGGGTATCTTTTTCAACAAGAAATGCTGTTATACCCTTTCCCTTTAATTCTGGTGCGGTCTTTGCAAAAATTATAAAATATGATGCCACCATCGCACTTGTAATGAAAAATTTTGATCCTGTGATGTAATATTTTCCGTTCTCCTTTTTTGCAACGCTCTTTATTCCTGCCACATCTGTACCGCCTGTTGGCTCAGTCAAAGCAAACGTTCCAATTTTCTTTCCGGATGCTATGTCTTTTAAAATGAGCTTTTGCTCATGGGTTCCATGCATGACCAAAGTTTGATTGAATAGGCTTTCAACTTCCAATATAAATGCGCTGTTGGGATCTACCCTGGCAACTTCTTCAATTGCTATCACCAATTTTAATCTGTTTGTTCCCTGTCCTCCGTATTCTTCTGGAATTCCAAGACCTAGGATTCCCTCCTCTGCCATTGCCCTAAGGGATTCGAATGGATATTCTTCGTTTTCATCCCATCTCTGTGCATTTTTTTCAAGTGAGGATTCACAGAATTTCCTTATCCTGTTTCTGAATTCTTCAATCTCAGGGGGAAGAAATGCTATCATCAAATCACCTAAAATAAATATTTAATCATTCTATTAAAGTTTTTACAGTGAATGGGTGAAATAATCCATTCTACCCCCATCCACAACAATAACCTGACCTGTAATGTAATCTGAATAACTGGATGATAAAAACAGAATTACACCTGCAACATCTTCAGGGTATCCTATCCTTTTAAGAACGGTTTTCTTGCTGATTTCATCCCTTTTATTTTTCCATGAAATTTCATCCATATTATTTTTTGTCATTCCCGTTTCAATGAATCCCGGTGCCACAGCATTAACATTTATACCATATTTTCCAAGTTCATAGGCAAGTCTCCTTGTGTATGTTATTATCATAGATTTAGTTATGGAATAATCTGTGATATTTTCTGTGGATGAAAATAATGGCCCGGTGGATGCAACGTTTACGATTTTACCGCCATTTTTCTTCATATGATCTATAAATCTTTCAATCGTATTGACGGTTCCATAAAAATTCACCCGCATCATTTCTTCAAACCTTTTCTGATGATCATAATATAATAATCCAGCTGTATTGACAATAATATCAATATTTTCCTGAATTTCAATATTTTCAAGACATTCTCTTTGAGATACATCACATTTTATAAACCTGAATTTTTTATTTTTTAATTTAGTATGATTTATATCCAACCCATATACCTTTATTTTATTTTTCAAAAATAGTTTTACCGTGGCCAGGCCTATACCACCGGAGGAGCCTGTTATTACTGCGATTTTTTCATTTGCCATGATTGATATAAATGTTGTAAGATTTCAATTTTGTTATTTAATTTTGAACTTGATATTTAAGATTGTTACCTTTTATATGTATAACATTTGTAATAAAAGATTATTGAATCTTAAGTTTATATTAAAAAATCTTTACATTTGTAAAATGATAGTTTTAAAAATTTTTACTTAATTATTTTAAATATGGTGAAAATATGGCAAAGGATCCAGTATGTGGAATGGAAGTAAAAGAGGATTCTGAATTCAAAAGCGAATATAATTGAAAAATATACTATTTTTGCAGCATGACATGCAAAAAACAGTTTGATAATAATCCTGGAAAATATATAAAAGAAAAGAAAACACATCGATGTTAAAATGGCAAAAGATCCTGTATGCGGGATGTACGTGGAAGAAAATGAAAATGCAATTAAGAGTATTAGGAACGGGAAAAAATATTATTTTTGTAGTGAAAAATGTAAAGAACAGTTTGAAAAACCAGATAATGAATATAAAAAATTGAAATTTTTATTAATTTTATCCTGGTCATTAACATTATCGTTATTATTTTTAACATATTTTTCAAATATTATTTTTTCAAAATATGTAATTTTTGCTTTGGCAACAATAATTCAATTTTATCCAGGTTTTAGATTTTATAAAGGCCTTTTGAATTCTATAAAAATAGAACTGGAAACATGGATACACTCATTGCCATGGGTACTACGGTCGCAGGGTTATACAGTGCCATTATGACATTTTTCCATCTTTTTTATTGTTTGAGGAATTTACTTTGATACATCCTCATTAATAATCTCCCTGGTTCTCACGGGCACATTTATGGAAAACATGATGAAACAAAAGGCAACGAATGCCCTTCATAAATTAATTTCATTGCAACCTAAAGTTGCACATCTCATTAAAGATGGAAGTTTAATTGATATCGATGTAGATAAAATTAAGAAAGATGATATACTTCTCGTTAAACCCGGTGAGAGATTTCCAACCGATTCCGAAATTTTAGAGGGGATTACAGAGGTCGATGAGTCCATGATTACCGGAGAAAGTCTTCCAGTGTTAAAAGGGGTAGGGGATACGGTGATAGGTGGTACTCTAAATATAATTAATCCAGTAAAAATAAAGGTAAGCAAAACCAGTGTGGAAAACACGCTTTCAGAAATTATAAGCATTGTTGAAAAAACCACTACAGAGAGGGTTCCAATTCAAGGGCTCGCAGATAAGGTTTCTTCATATTTTGTTCCTTTAGTAATTTTAACGGGAATTTTTTCATTCTTTTTCTGTTATTTTATAGGGGATATAGGTCTCACATATTCACTTTTAGTCCTGGTAAGTGTTTTAATAATTGCATGTCCATATGCACTCAGTATTGCCAATCCCGCAGCTTTGATAGTTTCATCAGGTAAAGCTGCAGTAAACGGTATAATATTTAAAAATGGTGAAAGCATTGAGAATGCAGGCAAGATAGATACGGTTATCCTTGACAAAACAGGTACATTGACCGTGGGAAAACCGGAAATTACAGATATATCCACATTCAACGATTTTTCAAAAAAAGATGTTTTAAAATTGGCTGCTATAGCTGAAATACAAGGTGAACATTTATTTGGAAAAGCAATCATAAATGAAGTTCGTGGGGAAAAATAGAATTTCCTGAAAGTTTTCAGTATATACCCGGAATGGGTGTTAAGGCCATTTATAATAAGAATACGATAATTGTTGGTAACCTGAATATGATAGGAAATGAAGGAATTGATTTCAATTATCAAGATTTAATAAAAGATATTGAGGTAAAAGGAAAAGCATTTATAATCGTAGCCTATAATTCAAAGGTAATAGGAATATTTGGTATTTCAGATAAGATAAGAGATGAATCAAAAAATTTTCTTTATTTATAAGATATTCCAAATTTTAGAACATTTTAAAGAAAAGCTAGGTTAATTGATTTGCAAAAAATTAACAATAAAATAGCATTCAACCTTAAATCCGTAAATTTTGGTAAAAGGAAAGGATACCTCCTTGGCAAAGTCATAAGCAAGTATACAAAATAGAAACAATACTGGGTCTTCACCTGAAATACTAAAAATAATCTGAAACGGTGAGAAAAGCTATAAGATCTACGAATATGATAGAACTGTTGAACAAAGAGATCAGAAGAAGAATAAAGATAATAGATTCTCTGTTGGATGAAGGATCTGCTAGATAGATTATATACCTGAGGATCATTGGGGAAAATAATAAATATAGAGGGGATATCTTCCTGAATTCAATATATGTAAGGATAATATGATGAGAATGTTTGATATGAAGTATCCTTTACCTTACACAAACTTATTGACAAATTAACATATTTAGGAGATAAAATATCATTATATATGTTTCTAAATCTTTTATCGTTATACCTATATTTCTAAATGCTGAATATATTGGATGGAAATATGGTGTGCTAGATATTTTGTTAATATTATCCGGAATAAGATTTACAAATTTAAGATTATAAAATTTAGGAGATATTCAGTGAAGACAAAAAAATTAGTTCAGGATTTATCGATAAGTCTAGAAATATTACGTAAAAAAATAAAGAGTTAGGGATAAAATTTTAAATTAAAAATATTAAAATATTTCTATGACATTTGTTATCATATGTACAATATGTTTTTTAAAAAGGCCTAGTATTATCGATTTTTTCAATGCTAATTTTCTTTTCGATAACATCCCTGACCTATTCCATAACATCAGACCATTACAGTGTAAATGCAATTCCTTTCCTGTATATCTTAGAAAAATCAAATAAGAATGCAAAGGGAACCACAAAGACTCCAACAACATATCCGGGATATATTCCCATTCAGATATGGAAATCTTACCAGTATACTTCAAACGGAACATATATGGCCTCGTATGGTAAAGGGATAACCATAGCAATCATAGACGCATATGGAAGTCCAACAATAGTAAATGACGTAAATTACTTTGACAAATATTTCAACCTTCCTCCAATAAACCTAACGGTTGTACAACCTTTTGGTAAAGTTTCAAAGAATGGTGGTTGGGCATTGGAAACCTCGTTGGATGTGGAATGGGCGCATGCCATGGCACCGGGTGCAAATATCGTTCTTATTGAAACACCATCAGCATCAAACACATATTTAATAAATGATGCTGTTAATTATGCTGTTAATGTGACTCATGCAAACATCATATCAATGTCATGGGGAGAGGCAGAATCCCTCCTAACAAATTCACAGCTGTTTAGTTATGATTCAGTTTTTAAATATGCTTCAAAACACGGCGTTATTCTTGTCGGAGCTTCTGGGGATAATGGAGCAAACGATAGTACAACATCACCCACTGTTGATTATCCATCTGCAGACCCATATGTTGTGGGAGCAGGCGGAACAACACTTTATCTAGCAGATCTTTCATCAACAAATGCCGTATATTCAGAAGAATATGCATGGAACGACTCTGGAGGAGGAATAAGCAAATACTTCGCAGAGCCTTCATACCAGAAAAATGCTGGTATATCATTACCTGGTAGAGGCGTTCCTGATGTTTCATATGATGCAAACCCAAATACAGGGGTATGGGTTTATGATACAACGCCATATCAAGGAATAGATGGATGGGCTGTGGTAGGTGGAACAAGTGCAGCGGCACCACAGTGGGCTGCAATATTCGCAGATATTCAATCAATAAAGGGGACAACTACAATTAACGGACAGAATGTTCATAATATTTTATATAACATATACAGCAGCGCAAACTATTCAATAGCATTCCATGATATTACTGTCGGATATAATGGATACTATTATGCAACAACAGGATACGATGAAGTAACAGGCATAGGATCTCCCATAGTATATCAGTTAATAAATATAATTTAAAATTTTTTAATTTTTATAAATGCATCAACATTTCTATAAAATGTTTGAGGTGTTCGGCCAACACTGGATTTTCTGTAAAACCACATGCATTTAGTTCTGCATCTGCAATGAAAGCCCTCTTGCTATCTGATACAAAATCTGTGGCAATCAAAAAGTCTCTGTAATGAACTTTTGTTCCAGCAGGGGCCCTTTGTGTTCTGGATGTCACAATTATAATCTCTACGTTTCTTTGCAATGCCCTTTTTATGTTTTCAGAGAGTGCTTTTTTAATATCAAGAAGCCTTGGTGAAGAAAGGTATATTTCCTCTTCACTTTTATCTATTAATTCTCCCAATTTTTGCAATACCTTGTTTTTTCCATAGAGCGTATATACAATTTGAGGCTCCCCCTTCTCTCCATAAAGTTCCTGGGCAAGTTTCAAATATGAAAATAGATCTTTGATCTTCCTTACGTATCCTTCCTCCAAAATTTTTAGATCTCTCGGCTTATATATCTTGGGTTTCCCTTCAACGGGTATTACTAATCCCTTTTCTTCCAATGATTCCAAAACTTTGTAAGAAGATGTCCTTGGAATTTGAGCTACACGAGCAATATTTTCGGCATCGCTTCCTCCCAAATATACAACTGCCAGAAATGCCTTTGCTTCATAATCCGTTAGTCCTATCATTTTTAATAAATCTTGTATCTCTTCCGCCATTCTAGAGAAATCTGTGGGTGTTGAAGTTTCCATAATTTTGGAAAATCATAAATAAATATTAATGTTTTTAATTCTAATGAAATGTGATAGATGCGAAAGGGATGCCGTGATATTCATAAGATACAATGGTGAGCATTTATGCAAGGAGCATTTTATAGACTTCTTGGAAAAAAGAGTGAAACATGAAATTAGAAAACAGGTAAACATTAAAAAAGGTGATAGAATTGCAGTTGCAGTTTCAGGTGGTAAGGATTCATCTGTAGCGTTATATTTAATGAAAAAGATATTTTCTGTAAGAAAGGACGTGGAAATAATAGCCATAACTGTAGATGAGGGAATAGAGGGATATAGGGACATTGCATTGAAATATCTATCAGAATTTGTTAAAGAATTGGGTGTAGAACATCATGTGTATAAAATAAAGGATTATATCGGTTATTCGATAGATGAGGCATCAAAAATTGATGGAGAATTGGTTCCATGCACATATTGCGGTGTATTCAGGAGAAAAATTATAAACATGGCAGCAAAGGAATTAAGGGCCAATTATGTTGCGACAGGTTTGAACCTTGATGATACAGCTCAAAGCATCGTAATGAATATGGTAAGGGGTGATGTCGAGAGATTATTAAGATTGGGACCACACGATTTAATAAAAGAGGATTTAATTCCAAGAATTCAGCCATTGAGGATGATACCAGAAAAGGAAGTATTATTATATGCAATTTTAAAAAATATCAAATTTTACCATGGAGAATGTCCTTATGCATCCAGAGCTTTGAGAAACGATTTTAGATACTGCGTGGATCTATGGGAATCTAGACATCCGGGGAGCAGGCATTCAATTATCTCTTTTTATGATGAAATAAAGAGGAATTTGGAAAAAAATTATAAAAATACTAAATTGAATAAATGCAAGATATGTGGGGATCCAACAACTTCTGAAATATGCAAATCGTGTGAGCTAAAATTAAGATTGGATGCTCTCAAGCATTAATTGAATCTCTCTGTCCACTTCTATAGATATTTTCATTGCATCAAAATAATTTTTATCTTTAAAGGAATTTTTTGCCACATTCAATTTGCTTTCAAAATTTTGCCTATATTCCTCTGGAAGCAATAATAAATCCTTTTCGGCTTTGGATATCCAATATTTTGAAGGCAAATAATATTTGTCTAAAACGATCTCTTCTTCCTTTTTCTCCTCCACCTTTACTTCCTTTTTCAATTTAATGAATTCTTCAAAGTTCTCTTCTGCCTTTCTAGCTTCTATCATGGCATCCCTGTAATATCCTTGGTCAAAGTATTCTTTCGCCTTTTTCAGGTGTTCCTCAATCTCTTTTCTTCCGTGTATTTTATCTAAATTGCTCTCTATCTTTTCTATCAAAAACTTTGATGGCATGTAATATTCTTCCATTCCCTCTTTTGACCTTTCAAATTCTATCTTTTCTTCCTTTTTTGTTTCAAAAATCCTAACAATCTTATTCGAATATTTTATTGATTCTGTATATTCCTTAGAATCAAAATAATATTTTGCTAAAGATAGATATTTCATCGCCTCATTCTTTGTATTTTCATCCATGTTTTTTATTGCCTCTTCCGCTTTGCTTAACCAGAATTTAGCAGGTAGATAATCTTTAGGTAATTCCTCCAATACCTTTTTCTTATCTTCCTCTTTTGTTTCCCCTTTTTCTTGAAATACAACATTACCGGACTCCCTGATTCTCCTGTACGAGATTAGAAAATCGTTGTAAATGTCAAATACATCTTGATAACTTTCTACCTCTAGCTTATTCCTTGCCTTGTTTAACATATTTTCCAAGGAGATATATTCTAAACTGAGATTCTTTATTTCATTAACCATTCCTTCCATCGTTTTTATTTTGTTCATTGCCTCCTCCTCCAAATTTTTTTCAATCTCCTCCTTCTCCCTATTTTTTATTAATTTTATTAAAATGAATAATACTACCCAAATTAAAATAAAAACGATGATAAATGTCCACAATAAATTTGACATTACTATACCTATTAAAATTACTTTATAATAATTTTATCAAACATTACATTAGTTGGAAAATTATCAAAAAAATATGTGAAAAATTAAAAAATGTTTTAAATTCCTAATTATATTATAAATTTCTGTATATTTAATTTTTTCAAAAGGAGATCTGCGGCCATGTTAGTTATATCATACAGTTCAGATACTTCAGGGCAATATGCCATTTCATTTGCTAATATGTCCATAATATTGGAATTTTTCCTTAATGCCATAGAGATAACATTTATCTTTTGTGATGCCTGATCCCCTATGGCCTGGGCTCCTAAAATTTTACCACTTTCATCACATATAATTTTCATGATAATCTCAGTTCCACCAGTATATTTAGGCCTGTTTAATCCTTTAGCCCTTGCAGAATAAACCTTGCTTTTCTTTGATGCTTCTGATTCTGTCAATCCGGTTGATGCGACTTCCAAAGAACCAATCTTTGAAACAAATGTAAATGTTGTTCCTGAATATATTGCCTCCTTACCTGCCATATTTATTCCTGCCACCATTCCCTGTTTTGCTGCAACTGTGGCAATCTGAAAAACTGTCTTTTCGTTGTTTATCAAATTCTTTATCATTACGTTATCTCCAGCCGCGTAAATGTCAGAATTTGATGTTCTCATATGATCATCCACAATTATGAAATTCTTTTCCATTTCTACTTTATTCTTTAAAAGTTCTGTGTTTGGCTTAAAACCAACGCTTAAAATTACTACATCTCCAGGATAAAAATTGTTTTTAGATTTTATTCCAACTACCTTTTTTCCATCTACTACAATTTCATCAACCGGAGATGAGAGATTTATCTTTATTCCATTTTCGGTCATGAATTTTTGTACTTCTTCAGCCATATCTGGGTCCAGGGATTTTGGGAATACTTGATTCAGCATTTCAAAAACATTTACATTTAGGCCAAAACTCTTCATTGAATATGCCATTTCTAGACCAATAGGTCCTGCACCTACGATAACAATATTTTTAACTTCATTTTTCTTTATGTAATTCGTTAGATTTTCAGCATCTTCCAGCCTTTTGATTACAAAAACACCTTTATTGAGATAATCCGATGCGTTTTTGATTGGTGGTATAAAAGGTTCTGCGCCGGTTGAAAAAAGCAATTTATCATACTGAACTTCTTTTATTTCCTTCGAATTTAAATCTTCAAAGATTACCTTTTTGTTGATAATGTCTATCTCCTTAGCTTCATGATTTATATATACATTAATTCTCTTTGTCCTTGGGAATGGATGTTTTAGCAAATCCAAATTTTCTCCCTTTTCTATTATAAATGGAATACCACATGGAGAATATGATTCATATTTATTTTTTTCAATTATTATAATATTTGATTCCCTATCAATAGAGGAAATATATCTTGTTGCATAAACCCCAGCGGTTCCCAGGCCTATAATTACGTAATTCATACCTCTATCAACCAATCCTTATACTTAGATATTCTTCCCCTAACAATTTCCATGTACATTTCCTTGATCTTTTTGGTATTTTCACCAATCTTACCATCGTTTATTTTTATATTATCGACTTCTACTATTGGCGATATTTCTGCAGCTGTGCCTGTGAAAAATAATTCATCTGCTGTGTATAATTCCTCCCTGTGAATCATTCTTTCCTTCACAGATAGACCTAAATCGCTGGAGATTTTGATTATTGTATCTCTTGTAATTCCCTGCAAAATGTTGGATTCATCACCCGGCGTTATTAATGTATTATCTTTAATAATGAATATATTTTCTCCGGGTCCCTCCGCCACATACCCATGCTCATCCAGTATAATTGCTTCATCATATCCCGCTACCTTTACTTCCATGTGAGCAATTATTGAATTCAAATAATTACCGCTGGCCTTTGCCTTTATTGGAAGAATATTTGAATTCATTCTCCTCCATGAAGATATTTTAACTCTAACACCGTTCTTTTCACTCAAATACTCTTTGAATGGAACCGCTGCTATAAATACTGAAATCTTCTTTTTAAATGGTGATAAACCTATATTATCGTCGTTGTAAAATGCGAATGGCCTTATGTAAAAATCGTTTTTCCCGTTTGCCTTTACAGTATCTATTACAGCCATCTCAAGCTCCTGTAATGTGTAATTTAAATTCATGTAATATATCCTGGCTGTATTCAAAAATCTTAATATATGATCCCTTAACCTAAATATTAAAACACCGTGCTCTCCCATATATGCCCTTATGCCTTCAAAAATGCCTGAACCATATTGCAAAGAATGCGTTAAAATTGAAACTTTTGCATCATTATAATTAATGATTTTACCATCTAGCCATACTTTCAAATTTTCATTTCCCATAAATTGGATAAAATGTTTAATCGATTTTAATTTTACTTTATTTTTAACTCTGTTTTATTATTCGAATATGTTTGATATTGATGGGAAAAAGTCTTTCATTGCTTTTACTGAAGGTGAGTTTGGATCATATAAAAATATTGGCATGTTTCTTGCCATTGATATTGGGATATTTTTATCGTATGGAATTTTGCCTATTATTTCAATACCTTCTTCCCTTGAAAATTTTTCTATCAAATCAAATCCTGGATTTATGTCATATTTGTTTATTATTATAAAACTCTTAATTCTGAAATGGTAAGAAAGATCGTAGGCTCTTAACATATCCGAGAAACTTGATTTGGTTGGTTCAACGACTAAAATTGCATAATTTGCTCCTCCCATTGATGCTATTACCTGACAACCTATACCAGCGGCAGAATCCACCAGTATATTTTTTATACCCTTTTCTTTCCAAGATCTTGCAATATTTTTTTCCTCTGTGACGAGCTTTCCACTGTTTGATTGACCGGGTTCTAATTCAGGAGATATGAAAGGACCATATTCTGTTCTACCAATTCTTATCCTGCCAGAATAGATTTCATTTTTAATCTCTATTGCTTTTTCAGGACATGTAACCACACATGCACGGCAACCTTCACAAATATAATCTAGAATTTTTATTCTATTTTTTTCCAGCTTTATAGCTTTATATTCACAAACTTCAACACATTTACCGCATAAATTGCATTTATCATGATTAACAACGGCTATACTTTTACCCTTGTACTCTCTATCTTCCAACCATTCAACATCAAACAATAAATGTAAATTTGGAGCCTCTGCATCCCCATCTACTATTGCGTTATTCTTTTCTTTGAAAAATATAGCCAATGATGATAGTACTGTGGATTTACCAACTCCTCCTTTTCCGCTTGCGACAACTATTTCTGCCATATTCCTATTACCTCTAAAGGCTTGGAAAAATAACTTTCAATTTCTGTATCCTTAAACAAATCAACTGCAGGGATTCCCTTGTAATAGCTTTCAGCAATCCTACTGTCAAATGGTATATTTCCTACAACTTTATCTTCAATTTTTATATCCGATATTCCATATCTGTTTACGATAACATAATATTTTTTTTCCATTTTTTCTAGAAGCTTTTCAATCATCATCAAATCGTGTAGACCTAAAGGTGTTTGTTCTGTAACTATGAAAACAAAATCTGCATCCATTAAAGATGCGGCTACATGATTTCCAGTTCCTGCAGATGTATCTATTATTGTAATTTCTGATTCTATTTCATTTGATCTTTCCAAAGTTCTCAATACCATTGGATATGATCTTTCCTGTCCTGGATCTAGCATTCCAGTTATTAATACAAGATTATTATTGATCTCTGTTATGAATGTTGATCCTATGATTTTTTTACCGTTTTCTATGGCATCCGTTGGACAAATTAAATAACACGTTTTACAAGAAGAGCATAAATTGGGTAAAAGGAACGGATAACCGTTCTTGAACATTACAATTGCATTTTCACCACAATTTTTTTGACAAAGACCGCATTTGATACATTTTTGATAATTGAAAGAAGGTATGAATACATGTTCCCTCTTCTCATTTTTTAATTCTCTAGACAAAAGTATATGGTCATTTGGGCATTCAACATCTGCATCAATCAATTTTACCTTGTATTTCCTGGATAATATTGTAGATATGTTTACAGCAAAAGTGCTTTTTCCTGTACCACCTTTACCGCCAGTTACTCCAATTATCATAATGCTACCATTGGCCAAACCTTCTTCCCATACCGTGCCTTCCGCCTGGGGTAGGAACAGAAATTGGCAACCTTCCTTCCAAAAATGCATTTATAGCATCTTTAACAGTCACAGGTGAACATGACCTCATATCAACATGACCCATGCTCAATACCTGATATGAATTTGGTCCTACCGATCCAGATATTAATACATTACATCCTTCATTAACAATTTCCTGAGCGGCCAAAACACCTGCACCGCTTGATGAATAGTATCCTGGATTTTGGATCACCTTTACATTTTTTATTTGTGTACCTTCAACATCAACAATAGTAAATGTTGGACACCTACCAAAAACCGGGCTAACATAATCATTCATTCCACCAGGACCAGATGTTGCAATACAAATTCTCATATTTGATCCTGAGGGTATTATTTTTTAAACATTAATAAATTTTACCCAATTGTGTAATTAATTTCCTTAAATTTTTTAAAAAAATTCTAAATTAATTTGAATATTTTAGAAAATTTTATAAAGGATTAATTAATATACGGTTCGATGGCAGGAAAGATAGTAATTGGAATAGTTATATTGGTAGGCATATCGATGATTGTTTTATCACTAATGCCAAGTGCAACTTTTGCAGATGTTAATAATCCAACTTTTGTTCTACTTGTAAATGGTTTTAATGACCCAGGAAATGGGCAATGGATGATGGGGGTTAATATATACCAACAGTTAGTTAATGCTGGATTTACAGTGGGAATTGTGTCTTTCTACCTTGGGCCATTTGTAATAAATCTTAGCAATGGACTACAAATAACAAACAACAGCTTTTATGGAACAAATAATACTCCAATAGAAAATATTTCATATCAACTATATCTTGGTATTAATAATCTAACAAGCATATATGGAAATATAAATCTAGATATTGTTGGCTATAGTATGGGAGGTCTTGTAGTGGCATACATGCTAGAAAATTACTTAATTTCAGCAAACCTGGAAAATGTAATTTTCATTGGAACTCCATTTGGAGGAACTCCATACGCTAAGGTAGTATCATATTTACAAGAATTTGGGCTATTGGATAATTATGGATATCAGATTAAAGAAATGTCGCCGGGGTCACAATTCATCATGAATCTTCAGAGCAATGAACAAAATATAATAAATAATTATCCAAACACTGTAATTATGACATATGCAGGAGATTGCACACCCTGGTGGGCAAAGATTTTATTCCATGGTATGCAGAATGATGGTGTAGTCACAGTTCAGTCAGCCACAGACATATATCACAATTATCAATATGTTTTCCATGCCCTGCACACAATTACTATTGTGAATTACACATATCATGGATATTGCTATTTCCAGGACCAAAATGTTGCAAACACCTTGATAAATAATTTGAATGGAAATTATTGAAATTTTTATATTTCATTTTTTACTTCCTTTTATAATGAATAATAGAACAATAAATTGTTAATAAATATACTGAAAATGGAGGTAAAAAATCAAGATTTAATATAAATGAATATTTGGTAAATAAATGATAAATCGTTGGAATATTATCATATTATGGACTTGAAAATCTAATTTTTATAAAATGTCAAAAATATAAAATAAAAATTGATCCTGTAATTATAATATTTTATTTGACATATCATATAAAAATTATGTAATACTGCTAAAAAATGAAAATATTATATTTATAGCATTTCCACAATCATGGATATCATGCTTACAAAAAAATTCCTAATTTAAATTTTAAAATTATATAATATATATGGAAAATAATATATTTGATTTGAATATGTTAGAAATTATTATCAATTGAGATAATGATAATGTTTTATCCTTTAATTCATCTTACCATATTCCTATGAATTTTAAATAGAAATTCAAAGATCTGTATTATCATGGTTTGGATCCATATACATATTCTATAATAATTTATTTTGAAATTGATTAACATATTGGATAACCTTTCTGGTAATTATTGAAAAATTAAAATTAAAAATTTTTTTATTTATGATTGACTTATCATCAGATATGATCACTCCAAAAGAAGTTCATGAGGTTTTATCGAGAAGAATATTGACAGATGGATTTGATATGGTTTTGGACCTTGAAAGGAGCAAAGGAGCATGGATATACGATTCCAGGTATGATAGAAAATTTTTAGACTTCTTTGGATTCTTTGCAACAAATGCTGTAGGTATGAATCATCCAAAGATGTTTGACCCAGAATTCTTAAAAAAAGTGCACTATGCCGCGATAAATAAACCTACAAATAGCGATGTATATACTGTTGAAATGGCAGAATTTGTAGATGCCTTGTCCAGATATGCGACACCAGATTACATGAAATATTTCTTCTTTATAGATGGTGGAGCTTTGGCAGTAGAAAATGCACTTAAAACTGCCTTTGACTGGAAAGTAAGAAAAAATTTTAAAAAGGGGTATAAAGAGGAAAAAGGATTCAAGGTAATACATTTAAAGGAGGCTTTTCACGGTAGATCTGGATATACTTTGTCTTTGACAAACACTTTTGATCCAAACAAGACAAAATATTTCCCCAAATTTAACTGGCCTAGAGTGACGAATCCAAAAATTACGTTCCCACTAAATGAAGAAAATCTTAAAAAAGTGCAGGAATTGGAGAAAAGGAGTCTTGAGGAGATAGAGAATGCACTTAAAGAAAATCCGGATGATATAGCAGCATTTATCATGGAACCAATTCAGGGTGAAGGTGGAGATAACCATTTCAGGAAAGAATATTTGAAAGAAATTGAAAGGATAACAAGGAAATGGGATATAATGTTCATCGTTGATGAGGTTCAAAGTGGACTAGGAATAACTGGAAAATGGTGGGCTCACCAACACTTTGATGTCATTCCAGATATCATAGCGTTTGGAAAGAAGACTCAGGTATGTGGCATAATGGTAGGGCCAAAGGTGGATGATATTGAAGATAACGTTTTCAAGGTTTCTAGCAGGATTAATTCCACATGGGGAGGAAACCTTGTGGATATGGTAAAAAGTACAAAGGTATTAGAAATAATTCATGAAGAAAAATTGGTAGACAATGCCGCAAAGATGGGAGATGTTTTTGTCAAGGCATTGTGGGAAGTTCAGGAAAAATATCCATCCTTAATGAACAATGTTAGGGGAAGAGGACTTATGGATGCATTTGACCTCAAGGATACAAACACAAGGGACAAACTGTTTGGAACATTATATAAAAATGGCCTACTAGTATTAAAGACGGGTGAAAAGGGTATAAGATTCAGGCCTCCTCTCATAATAGGAAATGAGGAGATCAATACAGCAATATCAATAATTGAAAAGAGTATCAAGGAAATTATTTAAAAATAATGTATCCCCTTTTACATATTTTTTTAGATAAGATTAAGTTTAATTCTACTGAACTTTATAACAGGCTTTCTAAGAATAAAATAGAGATTATGGGTGTAACGAAGGTTATGAGTGGCCACCCATATTATGCAAAAACACTCTTAGAATCCGGGATAACACTTTTTGGAGATTCAAGGATTCAGAATATTTACAGATTGAGAAAAGGTGGTATTAGGGAAAGGATATATCAGATAAGGTCTCCCATGATTTCTGAATCTAAGTTAAGTGTGAAATATTCGGATGGTGCAATAATAACTGAGTATGATGTTGCAAAATCATTATCATTATATGCAAGGAATTTTGATAAAAAATATTCGATTATTGTTATGGTTGAAATGGGTGATTTAAGAGAAGGAGTATTAAAAGAGAGGTTGTTAGAATTTTTTAATTTAATATATAAACTTCCAAATTTAAATGTTGAAGGAATAGCAATGAACCTAGGATGTTATGGAGGTGTAAAACCTACTGTAAAAAAGTTGGAAGAATTTTTAGAAATTGGTAAAATGCTGGAAGAACATGGATTTAATATAAATATAATGAGTGGAGGTGCAACTGATACCCTAATACTTTATGAAATGGGTCTTTTAAAGGGGGTAAATCAATTAAGAATAGGTGAGGCAATAGCTTTAGGTCGAGACACTACAAATGATAGGAAGATCGATTATTTGAGACAGGATACGTTCGTAGTTGAGGGTGAAATAATAGAAATTGATGAAAAGCCAACGATACCTGATGGAGAAATTGGAAGGGATGCATTTGGAAAAATACCGAAGTTTGAAAATATTGGCTTAATAAAAAGGGCAATTTTGGCAATGGGGAAACATGATGTGGAATTTGATGCGTTGATACCATTGGAAGATGTTAAAATTTTGGGAGGTTCTGGAGATCACATGATATTGGATATAAGGAATATAAAAAGAGATATTAAGGTGGGTGATAGACTTGCATTTTATCCCCTTTATCCAAGCCTATTACAATTAATGGAATCAAGATATGTCAAAAAGGTTTTTCATTATTAAAAAGATAAATTTTTATTTTTGATCTATTAATTTAAATTAAAATGGAAAGAGATAAAGTGATATTCTTCGACATGGATGGAGTTTTGACCGATTGCAGAAGTGGTTGGTATTTCATACACAAATTTTACAAGGTTGACAATTCGAAAAATATCGAACTTTTTAACAGTGGAAAAATAGATTACGAAAAATTTGTTGAATTGGACATTTCACTCTGGATTGAAAAAGACAAAAATTTGAATAGAAAAAAACTTGAAAAAATATATGAAAATATTCCAACAATGAAAAATGCAGAATATACGATTAAAAAATTGAAAGAGAATGGTTATATAACGGTTATAATTACAGGTAGCCCGGATATACTTGCTAGTTTAATTCTGAAGAAATTGGGTATGGATTATCAAATATCGAACGTAATAGATGAAAAGAATGGAAGATTAACTGGCAGAGGAATTTTAAATTTAAATCCATATAGAAAAGATATTGCAATGCTTTCATTCATTTATTCTCAAAATATAAAATTTAAGAAAATTGTTTCAGTAGGGGATGGTATTGTTGATATACCCATGTTTGTAAATTCAGATATTTCGATTGCCTTCAATCCATTTACTGAAAAAATTGTGGATTTTGCCGATTTTACAATATACGAAAAGGATTTGGCCAAATTATTAAATATATTGATTTAATAATATATTTTACCCGTATCCTCCAATAATTTATAACCTTTGTATTTACTATACTTTTCCTTTACGGCATTTATGAAATATTCTATAAATTCGTCTATTTTTTCACTTTGGTTTGAGACCAGGAGATCAAATATTTCAGACTGAATTGGTATAAAATCCAGATTGTATAAATATGCATAATATTCTATAGTAAGGCCAACATCTGCCCTTCCCTGTGAAACTGCAGCAGCAACAGAGGAATGAGTTTTTCCTTCAAAATAGTAACCCTTTATATCCTGTATCAATTCTTTAAAATCTACATTTTCCTTTTCTGCGATCTTTTTAAGATTTATATCTAAGAGTGTCCTAGTACCTGAACCTTTAACCCTGTTTACAATAACAACATCTTCTCTCAATAAATCTTCAAAGCCCTTTATATCTTTTGGGTTTCCTTTTTTAACAACAAACCCCTGCATTCTTCCATATCCCCTTACTATTTTGGCTTTATCTTTTAGCCTGTACTTTTCAATAAAAGGTATGTTGTATTCCAAGGTATTTTCATCCAACAAATGGGTCCCGGCAAATTCAGCTATATTTTTTTCAATTGAGACCCACCCTGCAGTCGATCCTGTTCTTATATATTTTGCCCTCTTATAGTCTATTAATATATCATCTAATAAAGGGCAATGACTTCCTATCCCTATTATATCGTAATTTTCAAACTCATTGTTTATTAAACTTATTTCTACATTTTCATTTTCTTCAATATAATTTTTATTCATTGGTATAATGGCTATGCCGTCTGAAAATATCATTGATGTTATTGATCCTGACTGTGAATTCACGGGATAGAAATAGTATTCGCCCATTCTTTTAATTATTCCTACTGGTATAAATTCATCTACATTTTTGGATGATTTTATTTTTATCATACTTTTAGCATTTAATTTTATCTGTTTATTCGGAATTTTTAAATAATCCATGAAAACCGGTTTAATTAAAAATTCAAGAACAGATAAAGATGAGAATGGAAATCCAGGGAGTCCAATAACAATTTTATCATTCATTATACCGAGGAGCGTGGGTTTACCTGGTTTTATTAAAAGTCCGTGAAATAAAAGTTTTCCATTTTCTTCAATTATTTTATAAATGATATCTCCCTTTCCGGCTGATGTGCTTCCAGACGTAAAAACAATATCCTGTTCTTCTAATGCTTTAAATATTTTTTCCTTTATATCATTTTCATCATCTCTTGCTATTCCATAGAATTTCCAATCAATATCGAGCATATTTAAATATGAAGTAATTGAATAGGAATTTGAATCATATAATTTTCCTGGTTTCAGTTCTTCCCCTGGTGGTAAAATTTCATTGCCTGTGGATAATATTCCAGCCCTTATTTTTCTATACACCTTAATTTTTGAATAACCAAGAGATGCTATGAGTGCTATCTTAGCGCTATCTAGCTTGGTCATTTTAGAAAGCGTTATATCGCCTATTAAAACATCGCTTCCAGTGAATGCAATGTTTTCTCCAGGAGATACAGATCTATATATTTCTACATATTCTCCTACCCTTTTAGTATATTCCTCCATAACAACAGCATTCGCACCTTTTGGAATCATTGAACCTGTTGATATTTCAGCAGCTTCATTTAAATTTATATGTTCATTTACATATTCTCCAGGGTTTATTGAAAATTTTACCTTCAATTTTACTGGATTATCTTCCTCAGCGCCTATTAAAGATAAATGGTTTACTGCATAACCATCAACCTCAGACCTATCAAATGGAGGGGAATCTATCTTTGAGGATATTTCTTCAGCTAAAATTCTTCCATAAGAATTTTTTAAATCTATTTCTTCAACATCCAATTTTATTTTATCCAAAAGATTTCTTAATATGATTTTTGCATCTTCTAATGTTATTAGATTATGATAAATTTTCATTTTTATCACATGAACTGAATATATGGAAAGATAAAACTATTTTCATCTCCTACTGGTTGTGTCAAAAAGACTGTTACTTCATCACCTTCATCATATCCTTCCACATGTTCTTCTAAAACCAGTATTCCGTTGGCCTCTGTCAATGTAGATAGAATTCCAGAACCTGTCAATCTAAGAGGTTCTACAAATATTTGATTTCCATCTTTATATACTTTCACTCTGACAAAACTCCTAATTCCTGGGTTGTTCGTAAATCTCCTAGTAATCTTTCCCTTTATTATCGGAGACCTCATAGGTAATGATCCATAAAATTTTTTCATAAATTCATTTATGAAAAGAGAAAAAGATATGAAAGATGCAACTGGAAAACCCGATAGTAATATCACTGGTTTTTTATTTATGATTGAAAAACCTGTGGATCTTGCAGGTCTCATTGAAACACCATGCATAAAAATTTCCGGGTTCATTGAATTGATTACTTCAGGAACGATATCCTTCTCTCCTACACTAGAGCCGCCAGTTGTAAATACTATATCATTTTCAGACAAGGATTCAATCAATTTTCTTTTTAATTCCTCCTCGTTGTCACGAGACATGTATAACTTTGGTTCCATATCATAATGTTTGGATAAAGAATAGAGCATCATTCCAGTGGTATTTTTAAAATCTTTATCAAACAACTCATCCCCAGTATTTATAATTCCTACCCTTATTCTTTTGAAAACATCTATTTTTTCGAAATTCGCAGATATTAATGATGCTATGTGGTAAGGTGTGATCTTTGTTCCAGCCGAAATTATCTTTTGGCCTACTGATAGATCTTCACCTTTTCTAGAAATATTTTGATAATTAAAGCATGATTTTTGCACATCCACTTCATCTCCATAATCAATACAATCTTCAACCATTATAACACAATCTGCATTTTTGGGTATCTTAGCTCCGGTGAATATCCTATAGGCATGTCCATTTTCCAAAATGTATTCATTTTTATCATTTGGATATATTGTATTGGAAACTTTTAATCTTACAGGATTGTTTATTGATGCCCCGAGAACATCGTTGAAATTTACGGCAAATCCATCCACAACAGCCCTATCATATTCTGGTATATTATTATTAGAATATATATCCGAAAATGAAAATCTGTTTAAAGATTCTAAAACATCGATCGTTTCATACCTATCAGATTTTCCTATATATTTTCTGAATTCTTCCAGCATATCTTCAATTTTAACGTCTTCTTTAAAGCCGACCATTTTTTTTCTCATATCATTTATAATATTCACAATGATTTTTATTTTTTATTCATTTTCAATTTTATTATAAAATTATTTGATTCTTTTATCCTTAATTTTCTTTGGATTTATAAAACCGAAACCCAAACTATTCTTTTCGCCTAAACCAGCTTCCATTATAAATCTATAAAAATTCAACAGATCATTAGATATGCGAATCTTTTTTAAATAATACCATGTAGATCCTATCATTAAGAAATTTTTTCCATTCTTTTTTAAATTTACAACAACCTCTCTTTTAAACATTAATTCATCAAATATAAATTCTTCAAAATTAAATTCTTCAATGTTATAATATGTGGTATATTTTTTAATTGCATTTTCTTTTAAACGCCTTAAGAAACATGAAATGCTATTATTATTTTTAAAGGAAAAATATTTGTTATATTTTTTCTCCACCTGTAAAACTATTGGACTTCCTGTCTCGAAAATCTTTGGCACATTTTTAATCTCATAAACTTTTAGAGATGAAATATTCAGTTTTTTCTCAGACAAATATATTAATCCATTATCATTCATCTTATCGAACAATGTTTTGATGAAATCTTTATTCGGTGAAGATATGATTACACTCTTTATCTTATTTGGTTCAAGATCGCCAGAGGGAAAAAAATCGCTAAAAGTGAAAAATTTAAATCCCTTCTTATTATGGAGATTTTCAAAATTTGTATTTATCAAATTAAAATATATAGAACTCTGAAAATAATATTTGTTAAAATATTCTTTTGGAACATGTTTATCGGATGTTAAATTTATTAACAATCGCATCAAGTTTTTTTATATTAAATTATATATTTAAAATTTTTTGCTAATTTGACATTTTTATTAATTATTCTCTTTAAAAATAAATAAAAATAATAAATTAATTTCTGATATTTTTTTGATAAAAATGGAAATAGAATATCTATGTTCAGATTCTATGGGAGTAAGATCTATGAGTGTTTTTATAAGGAGTGATGTAAAGATTATCATCGATCCATCTGCATCCTTAGGTCCTTATAGATATGGCCTTAGGCCTACAAAAATTGAATATCAAAAATTATTGGAATGTAAAAGGAAAATAAATAAAATTGCAAAAGATTCGGATGTTATAATAATTACACATTACCATTATGATCATTACGATCCAGATGATGATTTTTATAAAGATAAAAAAATCATATTAAAGGATCCAAATAATAAAATAAATAGAAGCCAAAGGTTAAGGGCTGAATATTTTCTTACAAAAATATCAGATTATTCAATTGCAGATTCTAAAGAATATGAATTTAAAAATACGAAAATATTTTTTTCAGAACCATTTCACCATGGAAATGAGGATTCAAAACTTGGTTACGTAGTTTCTGTTGTTATAGAAAGTGATGAGAAAATTTTGTACACTTCAGATGTAGAGGGACCCATAGTTGAGAATGTAAGAGATTTTATTTTGAGAGAAAACCCAGATGTTGTTGTGATTGATGGCCCACCAACATACTTTCTTGGATATAAATTCTCAAGAAGGGATTTAGATAGATCTATCGAAAATTTAAAAATAATTTCAAATGAAATAGGGAAGGTGGTAATTGACCATCATCTTTTGAGGGATTTAAAATATAGAGAGATACTATATGAAATTTTTAAAAATGGCAATGTTTTCACATATGCAGAAATGAACAATGAAGATAATTTAATGCTTGAAGCACATAGAAAGGAATTGTATAAAAAAGGATATGATCAAATCGATATTAATTTCGAGGAATAAAAATATTAAATTTATTGTTATATTGTAAAATATGTATTATAAATTAATAAAAAGATTTGAAAATACCATATATGTTAAAGAAAAGGTAAGCAAAAATTTGGAGGTTACAAAATATCTTTTAAAATATCCTTTCCAACCCGTCTTCTTTGAAAATATTGATGGATATATGGCTGCCGGAAATATATGGGCAGATAGAAAAAATATATCAAAAGTGTTGAATAATTCGGATATTCTAAAAAGCATGTTATATGCAATAGATAATCCAATGGATTATGATGTTGTTGATTCATTTCCATATAAAACCACAAAAGATGTAAATTTAAGGGAATTACCGATACCAAAATACTTTGAAAAGGAAGGTTCAAATTATTTAACATCTGCAATCGTATTTTCAGAATATAAAAACAAGAGGAATGTATCATTTCATAGGATGATGGTAATTGATGAAAAAAGGGCTGCAATAAGATTGGTTCCAAGAGATCTTTTTAAAATGTACAATGATGCAAAATCTAACGGTGAAGAATTAAAAATAAATATTGTTGTTGGAGCCTTCCCCACATTCCTTCTGGCCGCAGCGACATCGGTTGATTATAACATTGATGAATCAAAAATAGCATCATCTCTTAGATATATAACAATGAATGAGAGAGAAAAAATGATAAAGTTATCAAATAATATTTATGCACCTCTTGAAAGTGAATATATATTTGAGGCAAAGATAACATTGGATACATATCCTGTTGAAGGGCCATTTCTTGACATTACAAGAACTTATGACATAAAATACGATCAGCCTATTGTTTATTTTGAGAAAATGCATTATAAAGAGGATTCTGTATTCCATGTATTATTATCCGGATATTATGAACACTATAACCTTATGGGGATGCCAAGGGAACCAACGATATATAAATCAGTAAAAGAGAAGGGTGTGAATGTATTAGATGTAAAATTAACATACGGAGGATCTTCATGGCTTCATGCAATAGTTAAAATAAAGAAGGAACATGAAGAAGATGGAAAAAAGGCAATAGAAGGTGCTTTCGAGGGGCACAAGAGCTTAAAACATGTTATAATAGTAGATGAGGATATAGACATAAACAATATGGAAGATGTTGAATGGTCCCTTGCTACAAGATTCCAGGGAGATAGAGATATGATAATTAAAAGAGAAAAGGGAAGTTCACTTGATCCTTCAAGATATGAAAATGACATTACAACAAAAATAGGATTTGACGCAACAATAAAAGGAAAAAGGGAAGATTTTCTGAAGATGTATTAAAATGTTTCTATCTGGAAAAACTTTATATCTTTTTTCCTTTTATTAAATTTTCCGATACTGGTGGTTCCGATGACCGATAATTTTGAAGAGGGCCAGAAGCATGTTTGTCCAAAATGTGGTTCAACACATTTTATATATGATTATGAGCGTGGCGAACTAATATGCAAAGATTGTGGCCACGTTTTAGATGACACATATATAGATCAAGGACCAGAATGGAGAGCTTTTGATAGTGAACAGGAAGAGAAAAGGGCAAGGACTGGTGCTCCAACGAATTACTTAAGTCATGACAAGGGTCTGGCTACGGAAATTTCATGGTCAAACAAAGATTCCTATGGAAAAAGGATTCCCCATAGGAATAGGGCACAAATGTATAGGGTAAGGAAATGGCACCAAAGGATTAGGGTGAGCAATTCTGCAGAAAGAAATTTATCGATAGCATTGCAGGAATTGAATACCATAGCAACAAAGATGGGCCTTCCAAAAGATATTAAAGAAAATGCGGCAATAATATATAGAAAAGCTGTAGAAAACAATCTAATAAGGGGAAGAAGTATTGAAAGCATTGTTGCAGCCAGCATCTATGCTGCATGCAGGAAAGTGAATATGCCAAGAACATTGGATGAAATTGCAAAGGCTGCTGAATTGAGCAAGAAGAAGATTGGCAGATCATATAGACATTTGACAAAGGAATTGAAATTGTCTTTAAAACCGACAAATCCAGTATCTTATTTACCACAGTTCTGCGCAAAGTTAAATCTAGATAAAAGCGTTCAAGAATTAGCTGAGGACATAATAAGAAAATCATCTGAATTGGGAATAGTTTCTGGAAAAGGGCCTACAGGCGTTGCAGCCGCTGCAATATATATTGCATCTACCCTTAAAAACCAGGTAAGAACTCAGAAAGAAATTGCGGATGTTGCTGGAGTTACAGAAGTGACCATTAGAAACAGATACAAAGAAATTTCCAGGCTTTTAAATATTAACATGGATGAAAAACCTCAAGAATAAATTTTTTCTAAAATTTTTAAATATTTTTTGATATTAACATCCCAATATGAATTATGGAGTTTTAGATATTCAAGGGGATGTTTCTGAACACTTTAGAATGCTTGAAATAGCGATGAAAAATAGGAATGTTGATGGTCAAGTCATTTCAGTCAGAAATAAGGAAGATCTTGAAACACTCTCTGGAATAATCATACCTGGTGGCGAATCAACAACCTTATATAACATTTCAAAAAGAAAAGGCATTTATGATAAAATAGTTGAAATGGTAAGCAAAAATCGATTAAGGGTAATGGGTACCTGTGCTGGTGCTATTTTAATTTCAAAAAATACGAATGATTCAAGGGTTGTCGGAATGGGCCTAATGGATTTTGACGTATCCAGAAATGCTTATGGAAGACAGTATAATTCATTTGAAGCCTATATAAAAATAAAAAATATAGATGACAATTTTCATGCAATTTTTATTAGGGCACCTAAAATTATAAGGGTGGGAAATAATCTAGATGTTCTTGGTTATTTCAACACAGATCCTGTAATTATCACAGATGGTAAACATTTGGCATTAACATTTCATCCTGAATTATCTAACAATTCTAAAATACATGAATATTTTGTATCCCTCACCCCCTGATTTCCACTGGAAAAAATAATTAAAATTTAAATTGTTATAAACATTTATTATATTAGGTGAAAATATGCCGAAAAGAACTCCATTGTATAACAAGCATATCGAATTGAAGGCAAGAATGACAGAATTTGCTGGTTTTGAAATGCCTTTAGAATATACAGGTATTATAGATGAGCATATTAATACTAGAACAAATGTAAGTATATTTGATGTTTCTCATATGGGAGATATAATAATTGAAGGAAAAGATACTGAAATATTTTTGGATTATTTATTACCAACAAAATTTTCTAACATGGTAGAAAAACAGGCAAAATATTCAGCATATTTAAACGAAAATGGAATTATGCTGGATGATACTATAGTTTACAAAATCAATAAAAATAAGGCCCTTTTAATTCCCAATGCATCTACAGCAGATATGATATATAATTGGATATTAAGCAAATCAAATGGATATGATATAAATATTATAGATAGAACACTATTATATGCTAGTATAGCGGTACAAGGTCCAAAATCCGTTGATGTAATGAAAAAGTTAACAAATTATAATTATGATAATATGAATAGTTTTTATTTTGATTTTATATCTATAAAGAATTTAGAGACCAGAGAGGATGATTTCTTTCCATATAATAAGATAATGATTTCAAGAACAGGATATACAGGTGAAAATGGATATGAATTAATATTCCCAAATGAATATGCAGAGGAAATATGGGATATGTTAATAAATGAAGGAAAAGAATTTAATTTAAAACCAGCCGGTCTAGGCGCAAGAGATACTTTAAGGATGGAAAAGGGCATGTTATTATCGGGTCAGGATTTCCATATGGATAAAAGTCCCATAGAAGCATCTATATCATGGATTATTGATTGGGATCATGATTTTATAGGTAAAGAGGCATTACTAAAAATTAAAGAAAATTATAAACAGATATTCAGAGGATTCATAATGATAGATAATGGTATCCCAAGACATGGATATAAAATATTTAAAGATGGAAATGAAGTTGGATATATTACCTCAGGTACAATGTCTCCAATATTAAAGAAGGGTATAGGATTAGGTTATCTGGATAAAAATATTAAATTGGGTGATATAGTAGATATACAGATAAGAGATAAATTATTAAAGGCAAATGTAAGTAAACCAAAGATATTAAGGTGAATATTATGGTGCTGATAGAAATAGATAATGATAAGGCGGAAAAAAATTACTGTATAATGTCTGAAGAACCTATTAAATTTGGTATAGGAATAAAAATAACTGAACCCATATGGAAAAAAATCAAAAAAGATAAAAAATTTTTATTTGATAAAAATGAAGCATTTGTAACTGAAGAAATAGATATTGGTGATTCAACATGGTTTATATTTGAATTAAAAGATAAGAAGATTTCAAAAAAATATTTATAATCATTTTTTCATAAAAACCAATCCTGAAGCAGGTTTTGGTAAAAAGTATGTAGATTTTTGTGGAAATATTATATTGTTAACGGCCAGATCAAAAACCTCTTGAGGTTTGGGAGGGATGGGAAAAAAGCAGGCCATATCTTTTTTACAGGAATTATCAAAATAAGTAATTACATTATTTATATTATAATCAATATTCAATAATTTTAAAATTTCATTAAACCAGAAGATTTGAGGCATTTTGTACAAATCATTATCCTTAGGAATTATATAATAAATATTATCTTTATAAATAAATTTAAGACCATGATCTGATAAATCAAAATATTCTCTTATTTTATCAAAATCTATTAATTTATCATGGACCATTTTATTAGCATTTTTAAGTATTAAATTATTATCAAAAACATTAATAATAAATCCTAAAATTTTATCATATCCATTAAAGTTCGAGTGGAAATGGAGGGCCGCCCGGAATCTATGGTGGCCATCAGCTATAACCAAATCACCCATATCATTATTCTTTAAATTTATTTTATATAAATTATAAATTTTATTATCCATTGTTCCAAAAGAAAGCAATTTTTCATCGTCGTATATTAAATCTTTTTTTGTTAGAAAGAATACATACTCAAAATCATATCCAGAATTTTGAAGTAGATTGTATCTATCTTTAACTGGAAAATCGAAGGTCTTTTCATGAGGAAATATTTTTCCATTCAGATCGACAGCAGCAACAATGCCTTTTAAAATTTTATTTTCATATTTGATTTCCATTAGATAATAAGAATCATCATCAATTTTAAATATCCCATCTTTTAAAAATCTGTCTGCCAAAATTTTTGGATATTCATAACTATCTGGAAGAGTAAAATGTACAAAGTTAAATTTTATTTTTTTATATCTTTCTTTTTGTTCTTCATTGATTTCATCAAAGGGAGGAATTATTAGATCATCCAGGGGGTTTAATTTTTCATTATATCTAATTCCCTTAAATTGATATATAAAAGTCATTTCATCACTTGAACTCTTTTGCTTACCCTTTCAAATTCTTCAACATCAATATTTAATTTCTTTAATATTTCATTAAATGATATTCCTTTATTGTCCAAATATTTTATTGCTAAATAAATCAGAAATTCGTCCCATGTTATATCTCCCCTCTCAACCTCGCTCTGGACCTGTGCAGATACATATGTCAATAATTCCTTAGTTGAATGCTTTACCCCTATTGACGCTCGCGATTCAACCATAATATACCTTATAAAAAATAATATTTAAATTTTTAGAAAAATGGAAAAAATCATGAAAAATAAATACAAGAATTAATATTTTTCTGAAAATTTTTCAAACGTGAAATATAAAATTTATAAAAATCATAAAAATTATAAAATTTATAAAGAAAGTTTTATATAAATAAAATTAATCTAAAAATCATGATTCATTATTTAATAATAGCCTTATTTATATTATCCACAATAGGGAATAACCAATATGTGTTCAATGAAGGCAGCCATTATACTATAAATATTCAAGAAAATGCCACACAGCAATTAAAAGAAGTTATATCGAGATTAACCATAGTCGTTAACACAATTGCTGGATCCATACTTGCTATATTCTGGATATATGAAGGATTATTTTTATTCTTCCACAAAGATGATAGAGAGGGTATAATGAAATTTAAACATGATTTGCCTATAATGTTGCTTGCATCATTCATAGTTCTAGGTGCCTCAACCATAGTCAATATAATAAGTTTCATTGCAACAGGATGAATTATGGCATTATCAACAGCAATAAATTTAATTTTATTCGATTTTTTATCAACAATAAATTCTGCATTAATTTTTGGATTGGCAATAATATGGGCTTCTTTTACATTTCCATTGCTTAATCCAAATTTTGCATTTCCACAAATATTGATAAATGGTCAAATACCTCCATTAAATCCATTGTATTATAAAAATGAATCATCGATTTATCCAATATTTTCTCAGATAGGTATGGACTTTGCAGTAAACATCAATTATTTAATATTAAATTATATAGTGTCTCCTTCAATTTCTATATTCATAATATTTTCAGGATTCTATTATCTTTGGAAAAAGCAATTTATTTTTCATGAAAGGAACGACTATTTATTTAATATAGTCTTAGGAATCATTTTGGCCTATTTTTCTTTAATAATATCAGATCTTTTATTTTCATTGTTGAGAGCAATATATATTTATTTTTATTCAGGAATGCAGATAAATTGGTCAGGAACACCAAATCCATACCAAGGAATATCAGATCTAGAATTATGGCCTTTCAACTATTTTTTAAATAACTATATATATTTTGCATATACCGAAAACAATCTTTTGGAATTATTGATATTATTAACGTTATTTACAGTAGTGCTAGCATTCACAATTGTACTAGTTATGAGAATTGTGTGGATATATTTTTTCATTATGTTTCTCCCTCTGTTCTCAATATTTTTAACATTCAATGGAACATATGAAATAGGAAAAAGAATGTGGCTTACGTTCATAGATAGAAGTATAGAAATAATATTTATGGCCCCTTTGATTATGCTGATGGGAATAATTCAAGATCCATTGTTTTGGATAGCGATACTATTGGTATCAATGCTTATACCATATGTAGTTACATTTTCAATGTCCAGGATGGGTTATCCCACGGGATATTCTCTATTTCCAAGGTTTGGTATACTTTTAAAAGCCAAGGATATTATTTCAAATGGAATTGAAATGATTGGTTCGCTGGTGTTATTCTAAAATGAAGGAGATAGATATTCCAGAAAATATAATGAACGATATTTTTATAATGAATTTTCCAATATCCAAAATTAAAAATTCAATAATTCTATCAACTCCATTTATTTTGCTTTTTTATTTGACAAAAGAATTTGTAATTCTGATAATTATAATTATTTTAATATTAATACCATTAATAAAGGTGAGAGGAGAATATATTGATGTTACATTATACAAAAATTTTTATTATATTTTATCAAGAAAAAACGTTAAAGAATTTGAGATTGAAAAATATGCATCTATAAGAAAAGTAAATGAATTTATATTTAAATGGAATGATAAATTATCTGTTTCATATTCAGTAAAATATGTAGGCAGTGAATTTTTAGATGATGAAAAGAAGGAAGAATTAAAGGAAAAATTCATAGAGATTTTAAATTTAACGAACTTTGACATAACTATTTTTAATTTATACGATGAAATTCCAGACATTAGATTCGAAATTGAAAATGAATATTCTAATGAAATTAAAATTTTAATTAATAATAATTTTGAAAAGAGGGTATTTTTAAAAACATTCATTGTTTTTTCATCAAAAAACGGAAACGTTGAAGAATTGGAATCTCTTGAAAAAATTATTTCAAATATATCATCATTCGAATTTAATTTTAATAAAATGAAAGTTGATGAATTTTCATATTCTATATGGAGGCTTTGGTCATTATGTTGAAATTTTATAGAGATTTTTTACTATTGTCCCTTTCAATTTCGATTTTATATTCCTATATATCGAAAAACATATTTGGAATAATATTAATGAATGCATCTTTAATCTTTTTATATTTCATTTTAAAAAATCAATTTTTATATTCAATAGTTTCTTTCTTAATATTCATAACTTTTCTTTTCTTTTTTATAAATTATGTATTCATTTTTGTCTCTCTAACATATATTTTGATTGTAATCTTGGGTGATAAAAATGAAAATATTAAAGGATAGAATAGAAAAAGGTAAAAACAATATAAGTTATTTTGAATTGGACCTTCCAGCAAGGATAAAATTTTCGGAATTATCTGAAATACTGACAGAGGAACCACATTCGATGAGAATTGATATTAAGAGCATAAGCGACAATTTTTCAATAAAAATTTTAGAGTCTGAATCGCAGAGAATTTTTCCTGCAATAAATAGTAAAAATTTTTCCAGCATTATAAAGAACAAAAATAAATTAGTTTCTGCCAAATCGTTATTGGAGTATATAATATCCGGAAAGGGCCATTTATACGATGTAAATTTTATAATTTATATCAAAGGTAAAGAATATCATAATATAATAAACAAATACAAATCCAAAAAATTTAAAATAAAAAGATACAAATTCGATATTTTTAACAAGCACAAAAAATTCATAATGCCTCCAGATAACAGTGAAGGTAGAAAATTACATACACATGGAATATCATACCTATTTCCATTTCCTGGAAATGGAATAATAATGGAAAATGGCATTTTAATCGGCTTTCATTATTATAACAATATGCCAATAATCTTTAACAGATGGGAATTTCCAGCTTCTCATGGCATAATAACAGGTTCTACAGGTTATGGTAAATCCCATTTCGTAAAAATGGTAATGATGAGGGAAAAATTATCCTACAAAAACACGAAATATTTTATAATCGATCCATTGGGAGAATATAAAAATTTATCAAAATTCTTGGATATTAAATATTCAAATTTAAACGATGATGATATTCCAGATGTATTTACAAGGTTTGAAAGTGAATCACTGGATGAATATGTTGAAAGAATATCGTCATTATTTTCATCCATTTTCCATTTAAGTGAAAGAGAAAAGATATATTTTTCAAAAAGTATAAAAAGTTGTGTAAACTGTAATGCTCAAAAGATTTTAAAGTCAATAAATTCTAAAGATAGTATAGGAAAAAATTTGAAATCATATATATCCGATTTTTATGATACCCAATACGGGAAATTTTTATTTGGTAATAATAAAATACCGGAAAATGGAATAATTTTTGATTTTTCAAAAATCAAGGAAATGGATTTTTATATATCAATCAAAATAATATTAAATTCTATAATCCCAATTTTAAAAAATGATTCAAGAAAATTCTTAGTAATAGACGAGGCATGGAAAATAATGAAGGATGAGGAATTATTGAATATTTTAGACATGATGTTCAGACATGTAAGGAGATATAAAACATCCATAAATTTAATCACGCAAAAATCGGATGATTTATTGAAAAATGAAAAAGGGAAAACCATGATGCACAATTCCCTAATTCATGTTATATTTAGACATAATGAAGTTTCAGAAGATATGGAAAATTTTTATTCTTTAAATAAAAATGAAATAAAATATATAGAAAATTTAAAAGGCCCTGGAAAAGATGGAAGTGAAGCATTCATGATATCTCAGCATATTAGAATCCCTATTAAAATCCCCCTCTCACAATATGAAATAGAATTGATGGGAAAAAATGAAATATTCTGAATAACATATTTTTATGATGGATATTTCAGAAATAAAAATCGATCTTTATTCATATTTTTATGAATTGGTGAAGCAAATACCTAGAGGAATGGTATCAACATATGGTGACCTTGCAACTGCATTAGGGGACATAATAGCGTCGAGGGCAGTTGGTGAAATGCTATCAAAAAATCCGAACCCAATTGTTATACCCTGTCATAGGGTAGTAAAGAGCGATGGAACAATCGGAGGTTTCACACATCCAAATGGTATAAAGAAAAAGATTGAACTATTAGAATCTGAAGGAATCAAGGTAGAAAATAACAGAATAGTAGGATTTGATAAGATAAGATTCAGAGAATTCAGGACAAACTATCCATTAAAAAAGATAAGGGAATTCGAAAATGAACTATTAAAAAAGCTTGAATTGAAGGATGTGGATTTTGATTATATTTATTCATACGATGTATCATATAATGATAGAAATGCATATATTGCTATTGTTAAATTTAAAAATTACAAAATTGAAGATTATACACTCATAAAAAAAATTGTCAATTTTCCATATATACCAACATATTTGTCATATAGAGAAGGAATTCTTTTATTAGATCATATACCTGAAGGATTGGGAATATTGGACGGAAACGGGATTCTTCATCCACGTAGAATAGGACTTGCATCATTTCTGGGCATATTATGGGATAAACCAACATTAGGTATTGCAAAATCACTTCTATTTGGCAAATTGATCGATGAAATGATATATGATCAAAAAGAAATTATTGGCTTTAAAATTAAAAATAGATATGTTTCACCAGGAAATCACATTTCTTTAAGAAGAGCATATAAAATTGGTAAAGAAATATTAAATCACATAGACCCAATCAGGCCCGCTCACAATTTAGCTAAAAAATTTATGGAATCAGAACTGCTGCAGCAATCACCGTAGTCCATTCTCCAGGCTTTTCAACTACGGCTGTAGATGTTATATTTTGAGTTAACAATATCCTATCATCAAGTTTCCAAGTATTTATTTCCTCGTCCCATACGAGGTGATGATCTATTCCAAGCGTTGATGCAAGCATTTCAGCAGCAAGTTCCTCTGCAAAATTTCCTGCTGTTTGCTCAGTTTCCCCAAAACTGTGATGTTCACTTAAATATCCATACATGTTTCTATCCTTTGGTATTGCCAAACCAACAGATGCTGAGATCAGCCTGTTTAATTCATTGCTTGAATTCCTAGCCAATACAACGTAAAGTATCTGGCCAGGTTTTAAATATTTTAATCCCTCCTCTTTAGAAACTATCTCTGCATTTGGTGGAAAAATTGAGGAAACTTCAACCAAGTTAAATTGGGCAATACCTGCATCCCTTAAGGCCCTTTCAAAAGATCCAAGTTCGCTGGTATGCCTTCCAACGCCTTTTGTAAAAAAAACCTTGTTTGGTATTATCGTTAACATTTCAGATCTTTATCTCCACACTTTTTTCATCTATTACTTCTGTTCCCCTTTCAATCACTATTTGTGAAATCTTTGTTGGCTTGAACGTCTTTTGAAAATAGTCAAGAGCTATAAAAGCCTGATTTGGATCGCCACAAGTATAAATATCGAGTGTAATCAAACCATGCTCAGGCCAAGTATGAAAACTAATATGGGATTCCGCCAAAAGTATAATACCACTACATCCCCTTGGCCTAAATTGATAATAATCTGAAGAAATCTTAGTTAGCTTAGCATACTTAACAGATTCTTCAAAAATTGGCTTCATTGATTCAACATATGCTATCGTATTTTCATCAACGCCGTAAAAATCCGCAATTATATGTATTCCCACGGCCATCTTCAGCATCCTCCATAAATTATTTTCACCTCCAATTTTAACAGATAATCCTGATAATACCATCATATTTAAACTTAACCCCTAATTATACCAAATGGCAAAATTATGTTATTTGAATGTTTTAAGAAATTATTTCCAATACTTTATCAAATCTGTTAATTTCATTAGAACAATCATTTTCCATATTCATCAAAGAATTTTCATGTTCCCCTTTGTTTTTCGATAAAACTGCATTTTCAGGAATTCAGGCAAAAATAGATATTAAATGAATTTCTTTCTCATCTTTCAATTTCTGTAAAATACATGTAAATACAATTGTTGTTATTACAGCATTTATTATCATATAATCAAATTTTTGCCAATGAATATACGTGCTGTATTTTTACTGAAAAATCACAATCCATTGGCTTAATTTCTCCATAAATTTCTCAATGTTAAAAACATATTTATAAAAAATTTCTTGCATGTGATTCATACATTTCATTTAAGGGATTTATCTCTGTAAAAATATTTGTATTTTAGAAAAATGCTCAATCAAAGTTTTTAATTTTTCTATAAATTCCTTTTTTTAAATATCTTGTTAAAGAGATTTTTATATATCCAATACAACAAAACATTTTCTTTGGTATTAAAAAATCCTCTAATTCAACCTTTATTTATATTTTCAATTCTTAAATTAAAAAAATTTTTTATTGATTAACTTAAAATCATAAAATAGAATTAAATATTTTTACATCATCTATAAATCATGCAATACCCTGAAGAGATCAATGAATTATGTGATTCATGTTTAGGAAGGATTTATGCCATGATGGGGCATGGTCTTACAAATAAGGAGAGAGGAAGGGCCATAAGGATTTTATATTCCATGGAAAATAATTTAAATATAGGTGAATTAAAAATAGAAAAATGTTACATATGCAACAATATTTTTAATGATTTAGAAAAATATGCAGAAATAGTTATTGATGAAATGAAGAATTATGAATTCAATACCTTTCTAGTTGGAATAAGAATAGATGACAATGTATTGGAAAAGGAAAAAAAGATACATGAAAAATATGGAAACATGGGTGAAAGCATAAAGAATGAGCTTTCTAGAGAAATTGGTAAAATAATCAGTAATAGGATGAACAAAAATGTAGATTTAAAAGATCCAGAATTATCGGCCATCATAGATGTTGATTATTATTCAGTTGAAATAAAAGCAAAGTCGATATACATTTATGGTAGATATAGAAAATATTCGAGAAATATCCCACAAACAAGATGGATACACAATAAAGGTGATAAATCTGTGGAAGAAAGGATAGGAGAAATCGCAATTAAATATTTCAAAGGTAACAAATTTTATTTGCATGGTGCAGGAAGAGAGGATGTTGATGTATTAATGCTAGGAAATGGAAGGCCATTTATATTGGAAATAACAAATCCAAAAATAAGGAATTATGATTTAAGGGAAATTGAAAAAGAAGTGAATGAAAAAAATAAAGGTATAATTGAAATATTTGACCTAAGATATTCAAGCTCTAAAGAAGTTGAAGAAATAAAATCGAAAGAATACCCGAAGGTATATGAACTGGAAATTGAGCTTGAAAAAGAAATACCAAATGAAGAAATAGTAAAAAAATTGAAATCTCTTGAAAATGTAATAATAGATCAGAGAACCCCTTTAAGGGTCATAAAAAGCAGGTCAGACATGCATAGAAAAAAACGTATAAGAAGGATAGAAATTAAAAATGTTGAGGATAAAAAAATTATATTAGAGATAGAGACAGATCCGGGAACATATGTAAAAGAATTTGTGCATGGAGATAATGGTAGAACGAATCCATCTATATCATCGATACTTGACCAAAAAATAAAAATAATAAGACTTGATGTAGTTAAAATACTGGAACCGGAGGAACGATAAAAATGGCAGAAATGTCGAGAGGACCAAGGTCTAGATCTGGTAGGAAATTAATGAAATCCGTTAGAGAAAAGGGGATTGTACCTATAACAAGGATGTTAAGGCAATTTGAAATAGGTGACAAGGTGGCGATAGATATTGAGCCATCTATACATAGTGGAATGCCTCACCATAGGTTCCAGGGTCTTGTAGGCGTTGTTGCTGGTAAGCAGGGTGATGCATATATTGTTGAATTAAATATAAATAGGGTTAAGAAAAAGATAATAGCCATGCCTGTACATTTGAAGAAGGTGTGAGGCATGGAAAGAAAATATTTAACAATAGCGGAAACAAAAGAAATTTTAGAAAATATTGCAAAGGAAAGGGAGATTAACGAATTTCAAAAAGACGTTTTAAATTATGTTAAAACATTGAGTAAAACAAAGCCCGAGGAAGCAAAAGAACTGGTAAAAAGGTTGACTAAGCTTGATTTTGTAAATGAAAAAATGGCCGTTAAATTAGTTGATATAATGCCAATAAATTCAGAGCAAGTAAGAAGTATTTTTTATAGAGAAAAGAAAGATTTAACTGAAGAACAGATAAACAAGATTTTGGAAATACTCAGAGGGGAGTGAAGGGGGATGGAGGAATACGCATACGTTTTAGATTATTTACCTCAAGGTAGGTTGGAAGAAAAATCTTTTAAGAGAACTCCATTGGTATTAGCAATTGGTGAATCTGAATTCAAACTTTTTGAACTTATCCCAAAGATAAATGTGATGATATCTATAGGTGAAAGGATCTACATTGGGAAAGATATTGAAAAGAGGGTAAAGATTGAAAGTGTAAGGAGAAGAATAACTTACGATGATTTGACCGTTGCAGCACAAAATGAACTGCCTTATATTCTTGAGGAAATTGTAAAAAAACATGAACAAAAATTCATAGAATTTTTCAACAAGGCATCTCCAATAACAACGAGGTTTCACATGCTCGAATTGTTACCAGGCCTAGGTAAAAAGACCATGTGGGCAATAATAGAAGAAAGGAAAAAGGGTGAATTTAAGAGTTTTCAAGACCTACAGAGCAGGGTTAAGCTTCCACATCCACCTGAGAAACTTATAGTGAATAGGATAATAGAGGAGTTAAAAGACAGAAATATTAAATATAGGATCTTTGTAGCAAAATAAAATGATATCAGAAAGAATAAGAATGAAAAGGAATGGTCAGGTTCTTTTAAAGGATAAAAATTTAGTGAAGATTATTGTTTCATATGCTCAAATTAATGAAAATGAAGAGGTTCTTGAAATTGGCCCCGGTATGGGAATTTTAACTTCAGAATTGTTATCATCAGGGGCAAAAGTGTATGCCATTGAAAAGTCAAAGGAATTCTATGAATATTTAAGAACATATTTTTTCAGTGAAATTAACGATGGCAAATTGAAATTAATACTGGGTGATGCTTTAAAGGAAGAATTTTCAAGGTTTGATAAGATCGTATCTAACATACCATATAACATATCATCACCAATTACATTTAAATTGTTAAAACATCAATTTAAGCTAGGAATTATAATGTATCAGAAAGAATTCGCACAGAGACTTGTAGCAAAGCCTGGATCAAACAATTATTCAAGATTAACCGTTAATGTCTATTATTATGCAGACGTAAGCATACTAAGATACGTACCAAGAACAGTATTCTATCCAATTCCAAAAGTTGATTCAGCTATTGTGAAAATTGTTCCAAATAAAAAGTTCTCAGTTAAAGATGAAAAGTTATTTTTTGAAATAACAGAAAAACTCTTCTCCCAGAGAAGAAAAAAGATAAAAAATATTATTGGAAATGTTCCCTACAGCGAAAATAGGGTTGAAGAGTTAACACCAGAACAAATAGGTGAAATAGCAGATTATGTATATGAAAAGGTGAATTGATGAAAAAATCCCCTATTTATATTTTAATTGCAACAATAATATGGGGTTCTACATTCCCTTTAATGAAATTATCATTAAATTATATAAACCCAGTCTTTTTTAATTTTTTAAGGTTTATTATTGCATCGATCATTTTTTTTCCTATATCTTATAAAAGTATTGCAAAATCCGGAAAAAATGAATTTTTTAAGGGATTAATATTGGGAATATTTGTAACTTCTGGATATATTTTTCAAATAATAGGCCTGAAATATACAGACCCTGATTCTTCGACATTTATTACAAGTTTATACATAGTTATTGCTCCAATACTTGCTTACTTTTTTTTAAAAGAGGATTTAAAGACAAAAAATATTTTTTCCCTTATTTTGGCAATAATAGGTTTACTAATATTTTCACAGGCGTATGAATATGGATTAAATTTTGGAGATATACTCACATTAATTTCGGCCATATCGTATGGATTTCAGGTAGTTTTAATAGACAAATATTCTAAGGAAATAGACATTATGGTATTATCATCATACCAGTTATTTTTTGTAACTATTTTTACGGCAGCATTGTTACCTTTATATGGTATTCAAATGAAATTGAATTTGGAATTGATTTTCATAGTAATTTATATCTCAATATTTGCGACCGCTCTCGCATTATTTTTGCAAATCCTCGGGCAAAAAGATTTAGATGCTAAAACAGCTTCTTTTATCTTTGTTTTTGAACCTATTTTTGGTGCAATATTTTCTTATCTTATAACAAATGAAAAATTCAATTTTTTAATGATAATAGGCTCAATTTTAATTCTCATTGCTTCAATTGTATCAATTTATCAAAAAAATCATTAAAATCTACAAAATCTCCATTTTCATATTTTACAACACCTTTTACATAATCTTTGTATATTAAAAATACCCTCCTAAAATTCTCTGGTATTAAATCCAATGGTGATGATTCATCAATATGAATCTTTTCAACGTGATCATGTTCTTTTCCTTCAAGTTTAAAACCTTTTTTAGATAGAATGTAAAATACATGTTCCTTTTCATCCTGATCCAATTTTAATATTGTCTTTGAAATATTGTTTTCAAGATTTTCTATATGTTCATCCTTATAATTTATATCCCTTGGATCACCATCGTTTGCCAATATGAATGAAATTATGCCTAGACATTTAGAGCATTTTCCACATGGATAGACATCATTATTTTCATAATGACATGAATGGCAAGATCTTTGCAATTTATACAAATAATTATACCTTTTCATCAAAATCCTTTCAACGATAAGTCCTGTTATTGGCCTTACTATACTCCACTGCCTTATATTCAAATTTTTTGATTTAAAATAATCAGTATTGTAATAATCAAAGTCAGCACTTTGATCGTATATTCCATAATAATGCCTTATACCATGATAATATTTTTCAGCTCTTACATCATCATATTCGCTTCCAAGCAGTATATTTCCAATTCCCCTTCTTATTACCAATGGCAAAAATGCAAATATATAAGGCCCAAAGATAAAGAGCCTTATTGGATAGTTATCACTCCATATCCTTCTGTGATTTTTCTTTATGAATTTCATGTTGTCAAGCATGAACAAATAAAACCTATCAAGATTTGACCATACTTTAGATGTATTTTTAATATTTTTGCTGAAATATCTATAAGATGGAAGAGCGGTTTTCCAATGGCCTCCTGACTCGTTGAAGAACATAGGATGTGTTTCGAATCCCATCTCATTCAAAAGACCGTATGTTAAAAGGCTTTCTTTTCCACCAGATGACAGTATTGCGACCTTTTTATCGTCCGTTTTAACTTGGAATTTAAAATCTTCTATGGATTCTACCTCAATCTTTGCCTTCGTTTTTGAATCTTCTATATTTACATGATCTTTATTCGGTAAATATCCTTCTATAATGTAGGGATTGTTTACCCTCAAAAATCTGTTAACATAAATATCAGCAGAAATAATGTCCATGTTATGCTTGATATATTCAATATCCTCCTTAGAAAGGGGAAAATCAAAATATATTTTTTCTGTGAATAGTCCATAGTTAATTATAGGTGAAGATACTAACATATTTGCTAAATTTTCAATCCCAGGAATATCTTCAATATTCTCTTGGTATGTAAATTTTAATTTAAATGATTCCTTGTTGTTTAAAACTATGTCTGTAGATATTTTGTTTTTTTCAATCTCTGGCTTGTTTATCTTAATTTCAGAAAATGTTATAAGATCCATGATCAGTGAAACACATTCCTTGCAATGCTTTTATCAAGCCTATTTTCATGAAGTTTAATCAATTCTTTTGCAATCTTTTCTACACCTGTATACAAAGGCGCATCTACAGGCATTGAATATTTTTCTTCATATTCACTGATATAATAAGGTATTTCGAATTCCTCTATTTTTTCTGTGTTTAATGTAATTCCAATAGGTTTTCTCCCTGATAGTATTTCTATGAGCTGTATGAATTTATCAAGATCAGGTATCCTATATTTCTCAAATCCATCATAATAAATTCTCTTTGGTGAATGTTGAAATACTATAGCCTCTGGTCTTGCAGCTGCAATTATTTCAAAACCTCCCGGATATGCAGGATGTAATAAACCCCCCTGTCCTTCAATTAAAATAAAATCCGGTCTCTTTTCTTTCCATGCCCTGACGACCTCGCTCTCAATTCCTCCTGCTACAAAGTCATTAATCATTGCATCAATCAATGCGCAGTACTCGGCACCTTGCATCCATCCAGTCTGACCCGTCGCAATGAATACAGCATTATATCCTAACTCTTTTAACTTTTCTGTTATCATTATTGTAGTCGTCCTTTTTCCTATTGCACTATCACTTCCTAAAACAGCAACCTTTGTGGAAAGAACATTCTCTATTTCTCCTGTGAAGAACTCCTGCTTTTTAAGATACATTTTTCTTACATCGATTATTTTGGAACCGGAAAATTCTGCCAATTTTAAAAATTCTTCATCATCACTTATGAATTCGTGTAGGCCTGAAACAATATCTAGGCCATTCCTTAAAGCTTCAATTATTATGGGTCTATAATTCTTAGGTAAAAATCCACCATCAGTTGCTGCACCTATTATTAGCACTTCAGGTTCGAATTTTAAAGAATCCTTCAAGGATCCAACTATTGGAATGTTTCTAAACTTTCCGTCCAAAACCTCTCCAGCATCCATACCCTCAAATTCCGAATCTATGACTGCTACAATTGAAAATCTTTTGGAAAATCTTACAAGTCCATGTGCAGTTTTTCCATTTAAGTTACCATAGACTCCCTCTGCAAGAATGACAGCCCTAGGTAAAACCATACACCCCACACCTCCTTATAATATATACTAAAAAATATTCAGAACACCGGTATGCCTCTTCTTCCATTATGGGTCACCATATCTTACTGTGGAGAAAAATAATTTTAGTATAAAAATTTATTCTATTGTTTACCTCAATAAACGTTAATAATTAATGTAAAAAAATTTGTAAATAATTTTAAAACAATCAAGATTGATTTAATAGCCAACTTTTAATTTCATTCTTTTTTTCATTTTTTATATACATGATGAAAATTTTATCGTTATCCTTTCTAACTTGAGTTATTTTATATTCAAATCCGCTATGGGCAAAAAAGTTTCTTTTAATATCTGAGTTTTTAATATCATTACCTGAATTGTCGTTTGTATTATTTCCATATTTTAGCTCTGAAATTAATCTATAACTACCATCAATTTTTAATGACTTTATTTCTTTTAAATCCCTTTCCAAAAATTTTATGTTAACATTATAATTTAATTTTTGATAAATTTTTGTAAACCTGGCTTCAATGTCCTCGATTGTTGCAGCGTTTTTTTCATTTATCCACACATTTTTAAAATCTTTTTGGATATCATATCTAATCTTTCTAATACTCTCATATATTCCAATCCCCATTATAAACTTCATTATCTTTAAACCATCAATTTTCGGTCTCGATACGATTATATGATTATTGTTTATCTCAATTTTATATTCTGTCAAATAATCTATTATTTTGAAAATATAATCTTCTAATATCTGGTTAGAACTCATATTTAATTTATCTTCATCAATATCTAAAATATCTTGATCATAAAAGACCAGTGGTGTATTGTTTTTTAGAGCATTTAAACCTATCTTTGTTATATTCATTATTTTATTCAATCTATCTATATTGTCTTCAAATTCCTTCCTCGTTTTTATGATTATATCCGTATTAGTGCTGTCAGACGGAGAAAGTTCAAATTTTTTTACATCTATCAAATCAAAATATGCAACTGCATCTATAGTTTCAAAATGTATTGTTGTTTTTGAATCCCCTACTGGTGGTACAACAGTAACATTATACTTTTTATCAAAATTATTTGTATCTATGTAGTGAGAGAGTTTTTGATAAGTTATAATATTCCTAATTACATCAATTATTATTGGTATATAATAATTAAGACCAGTAGATAAATCTATTATAATATTATCATAATTATTTATTATTTTAAATACATCTCTAAATAGTTTTAATTTTATACCATCTATATTATTCCTAAATTCAACAGAGAGAGTGTTTTTATTTCCCTGAGTTCCTGAGTTGTCATAAAAACCAATTGAATAAATTTTATTTATGTTTATGTTTATTTTTTCCATATCCAATTGATTAATTATAGCATTTTTATATACTTCCTTATAATTTTCTTTCATAAAATTTTCAAATTCATTTGTATTTTTAACATCATTTATAAAAAGGCTCTCGGGAATCAAATATAAAAGATCTGCATTTCCATAATGTTGTAAAAGTGCACCTGAGCTCAATCTACTTTCATAACTTTTTCCTTCAATTTCATATCTTATTTTCTTATATTTGTCATTAGAATGTTTACCATATATTTGAATTATTAAATATCTCCCATCCTTCATAACAATTAATATGGTAAAACTAAAATTAAATTTTTCTTAAATAAAAATTAACATTATATTTTATCATTTAAATAAACTTATTAAATTGATGGATATTATTCTTTCATATGTATGCAATATTAATTGTTGATATGATTCATGAGTTTGTGGACGGTAAATTTGGTTCTGAAAGGGTAAAAAAAATAGTTCCAAAGGTAAAGGAGCTTATTGAGTATGGCAGAAAAATGAATTGGACAATAGTATATGCAAAGGATTCACACGAAGAGAATGACCCAGAACTAAAGGTATGGGGGAAACATGCAATGAAAGGTTCTTATGCATCAGAGATTATTGATGAATTAAAACCAGAATTGAATGATATCATTATAGAAAAGAGGACATACAGTGCGTTTTACAATACAGAGCTTGAAAGGATATTAAAGGAAAAGAACATTCAAAAATTAATAGTGGCTGGTGTAAGCACAGATATATGCGTTCTGCACACCGTTTCAAATGCGTTTTTTGCGGGATTTGAAACATATGTTGTTGAAGAATGCACGGATTCCATCAAGCCCAAAAACAAAGAATTTGGCTTAAAATATATGATGAATATGTATGGAACAAAATTGATTAGGCTAAAAGACTTGGGGGTATTACAATGAGGTTCTATATAGCAAATGATGATGAAATTAAAAGTGGAAAGACGACAGATATTTATTTTATAAGGACAAAAGAGATATTGCAAAAGGAGAAAATAAACAAGAATGTATTGATGGAAATAACAACACATGACAATAAATATCCATGGATAGTATTTTCAGGTTTGGAAGAGGTATTGGAATTATTGAAAGGTAAAAAAATAAATCTTTATTCTATTCCAGAAGGATTTATATTCAAACCTTTTGACCAAAATGGAATACCAGTTCCTATTATGATGATCGAAGGAAATTATGTAGATTTTGCAGAATTTGAAACTCCATTACTTGGCATTATATGTCAAGCAAGTGGAATTTCGACAAAATCTGCAAGGTTCAAAAAGTTGATCGGAAATAAAACTTTAATGTCTTTTGGAGTAAGAAGAATGCACCCTGCTCTTGCACCGATGATAGATAGATATTCTTACATTGGAGGCTGTGATTATGTATCGAGTGTAATAGGGGCTGAAAGATTGAATAAGACACCGAGAGGAACGATGCCCCACGCACTTATTCTTTTAATAGGTGAAGAAGATGCGTGGAAAAAGTTTGATGAGGATTTAGATCCATCTATACCTAGAATTGCATTGATCGATACATTTTGTGATGAAAAATTCTCGGCAATAAAAGCTGCAGAACTCATAAAACACCTTTCCGGAGTTAGGCTTGACACCCCTTCTTCCAGAAAAGGTGATTTTTCATATTTAATAAGGGAAGTTAAGTGGGAATTAAAGATAAGGGGTTTCGATAAAGTGCAAATTATTGTTTCAGGAGGAATAAAAGAGGAAGAGATTAAAGACTTGATTGAAGCCGGGGCGGACGGTTTTGGAATTGGTACTTCAATTTCATCAGCATCAACAATAGATTATGCATTAGATATAGTTGAAATTGACAAAAAACCTATTACAAAGAGAGGGAAGTTTTCTGGAAGAAAAGATGTTTATTATTGTGAAAATTGCGTAAATTATGCAGTTGTGCCACACGGTGATAAACCACCAAAATGTAAGTATTGTGGAAGAGAAATGAAAAATGTATTGGAAAAATACATTGAAAATGGCAATGTCGTAAAAGATATACCAGATGTTGATAATATCAGGGAAAATGTCTTAAAATCATTGGAAAAATTAGAAATTTAAATCATTTATTTCCTTTTCTTTCCTTATTTTTAGGTCTAAGTCCCTTGTATCCACATCTCCTGCATCTTTTTGCCCCTATTGGATTTTTAGCATAACATTTCATGCATATCAATTTGTTTAATTTTCTATTTACTGCTTCCTGGAATGTCATAGATATCATTTCTCAAATATGAAATTAATATTTAACCTTTTTCCAAATAAATATAAGGATTAATATTAAAAATGTGCCCAATATAATGCCAAAAATAAAATAAATTATTGGATAAAGTAAAATCACTTGGGATGAAAATATACTTAAAACAAATATTCCTGATATCGAACCATTTTGAGAAGTCAAATTTTCATATGCATATGTTGAATTTTTATTTTCAACAATATTTTCATTTCCAATCTTTTTTATAATAACGGATCCTTTGGAATAATAAATTAAATTATTATGAGTATTATTTATGTTGTGAAATATATATAATATAACGTCAGAATATTTATCTTTAGTTCTAATGTTAAAATTTATTAAAATATCATTCAAATTTTTATTTATTCTATAATCTATTTTAACAAAGTTATTTTCTTTTGATTCATTCATTATTATTTCATAAAAATCATTTTCATAAAAATATGAATTAAAGGAATCATTAAAAGGATCTATAAAACTCTCATTATTGCTGAAGGCCTTTAAAATTACCTTAAATATATCATTTCCATCAAAAATATTTAAAATTGGGCTTTTTTTGTTTATTTCTATTTTTATATTATTGGAATATATCGTAACATAATGTGAATTTTCAAATACTCCCTGCAATAATATAAAAGATATTAGAAAAACAATAGCCTTCATTTTCTCCCTACCCTGTAGATCAGTGAAGATACAATTATTATCAATATAAGACTCAAGATATAACAATTATAATCTATTCCATTATTATTCTCAATGTTGATTAATGCATAATATCCATAATTACTTTCTTTTAGATTTAACACCTTGTTTGTATTATCGATATAAAATTTGTTTATATTAATATTTGAATATAACAATAGAGGCCTGTTTTTATTATACATTATAGACGTGCCATTCAACTTTACATCAGAAGTTGGATATGATAACGTAATACCATTGTATACCACTGTAATTGATATATTATATGGTGTAAATAATAAATTTGTATTTTTATTAAAATCAAGATTTGGATTTATTATCAAAACCATTGAGGCATTATGGTACCACGATACATTAACATAATTCTTGGAAACGTTTATATTAACTCCAACACATCTTCCATAAATCAAAGAATTGTTATCTTGAAATCCATTAAACGTAATATCCTTATAAACATAATCAAAAAATTTCATCACGGAACGACCGGAACCATTGAAATGCATTAAAATCATTGGTCCTGGCAATGGTACAATTTGCATATCAACATATCCATTTGAATATTCGTATATGTTTGAATCATTTATCCAAACACCATATGGATTCGGATAGAAATGGATAAATTCAATTATTTTTTGATTATTATAAATCAAAGAATTAAGGCCATTAATTCCAATATTAATATTTCCTGCCGATGAAATTGACGAAATAAGAACCACGGATATTAATAATATTAAATATTTCATTCTAATCTAATTTTTTAAAAGTATTAACTAATATTTTTATTTTTTTGTACCTTTATTCCACTTTAACTATATTTGTAGAGGCTTTTCTCAATCTATTCATTATTGCAAGGCCAAGACCTTGATCATCAACTCCCTGGACTAATATGTAATCAAATTTATATTTATCTAATTCCCTCAATGTAGAAAATATATTTCTAGCAATATTCTCCAAATCTTTAGAATTAAATACTATTGTCATATCAGATTTTATGTAATTATCTAACAATATTAGAGCAACCTTTTTATTATTATTTTTTAAAACATTTAAATCATTTTCCATTGCATTTATAACTTTATCACCTTCCCCCTCGTATAAAATTAAGGGGGTATCTGGAGAATAATGTCTGTATTTCATTCCTGGAGACATTGCTATGATATTATCCATCCTCAATTCTGCTTTTGCAATAGGACTTAACTCAACTTTTCCAATTACTTTTTCAATTTCTTCAACTGTGATTTTCCCGGGCCTATAAATTATTGGAATATCTTTTGTTAAATCAATAACCGTTGATTCCAAACCTATGTCAGTTTGACCACCATCTATTATAACATCAATCTTTCCAAACATATCTTTTATCACATGTTCAGCCTTTGTTGGACTGGGTTTTCCGGATATATTCGCGCTTGGAGCTGCTATCGGGCATCCAGAATAGTTAATCAAAGATTTTGCAATATTATGGGAAGGCATTCTCACCGCAACAGTGTTGAGGTTTCCTGTTACAACAAATGGTATTCTTTTTGACTTTGGTAAAATCATTGTTAAAGGTCCCGGCCAGAATTTATTCTTTAATAAAATTGCATTTTCTGGGAAGTATTCAACGATATCATTTATGTCAATTTTTTCTGTTATATGGACAATTAGAGGATTATCGTTAGGTCTCACTTTTGCAATAAATATTTTTTTCACGGCATTTTCATTAAATGCATCTGCACCAAGGCCATAAACAGTTTCGGTTGGAAATGCAACTAACCCTCCTTTTTTAATTACATCTGAAGCGATTAAAATTTTCTCAATATCTATGTTGTTTGGATCAATATTTAAGATTTTAGTCTCCATTCTAATCTTTTTCTAATGTTATGTATATTCTTTTATTATTTTTTCCTTTATTTTCATATTTTGAAATTCTTATTTTCCCCACTTCAGACGTTCTTTTCACATGGGTTCCACCATCAGCCTGCATGTCAAAATTTGATATTTCAACAATTCTAATTTTATCAACATCTGGAAGTAGGTCTTCTCTTACTCTTACAAGATTATCGTTAAAGTCCTTTTTATCAATATAATAAATTTTTATTTCATAATCGTTTTTAACTATTTCATTCGCTAAATTTTCTATTTCTGGTATTTCATCCCTTTTCAACTCATAGTTTATATCCATTCTCGCACGATCTGGATATATTTGGGAACCAGTAATCTTCGCTTTATATTTATTATAAAAAATACCACTTAAGATATGTATTGCTGTGTGATGCCTCATATGTAAATATCTTAAATTCCAATCTATTATTCCTTTCACCTCTTCAGAACCATCGAATGGTTTGTCTAATACATGTATAACCGCATCATTATCTTTATAAACATTAATAACGTTGTATTCTAAATTTGTAAATATTTTTCCTTTATCAGAAGGTTGCCCTCCTCCCTCTGGATAGAATGCTGTTTTCTCAAGCAATATTTCATTTTCTCTATATTCTAAAACTTTAGAATTGAACTCTTTTAAATAGGAATCATCCAAATACAATTTTTCAGTCTTTTTATTCCACATAATTATTAATATAAATTCATAAATTTAACTTTATCGAATTTTAATGAAATATATAATATCAAAAAATCGTTTTATTTTTTATCCCCTTATTCTTTATTTTAAAGCATCATATTCATTTAACTTTTCCCTGTCTCTAAATTATTATTATATCTTCATACGTCTAATATTAATCATTTAGTAATTGTAATATTTTACTACTTCTTCCCGCATATCAAAATATTTCTTTAAATATTTTAATGAAAAAATTAGACTTTCCAATTTTTCGTTTTACTATCTTTATTTTACCCTTTTCCTTATATTTATCAATTTTTTTTATTTCTAAAATTCACTCTTTCGGTAGTCTTTTCAATCTACTGATAATGTAAATTGTTTGCTTTTTTCTTTTAATTGTTTTACGTATTTTTTATTTCTTTTATTAATTCATTTAATAATTCACGTTTTGGTATTTTCATATCCTCTAAATTGAATTATAAGCCTTAATTTATCATCATCTGTTGCAACGTAATCCATTTTATTATTCAAATTAGTCCATATTCTGTATATTTTTACCATTATTCTCTTTCAATCCAGCCAATTTTTCCTGCCTTTATTCATTATCTCAGAATTCTATGAATCTAATTGTTTAAGATCTAATTTATTTTCTTTTGAAATGCTTTTATATTGAAATTGTTTTATTTTATGTACTGATTATATAATATGGAAAATATAGTTTCTGTGATATTCTTTTAATATTTTCAAGGATCATGATTTATAAATATAAAGATATTGAAATTTTATTAAAATACTGAATAAAACAAAATAGTTTGTTTAAAAATAAATAGTTGGGTTTTAATCAGCATGATTTTCTGATAATTAATAAATTTTATATAAAAAAGTAATGATTATTTAAGCCTATAGCCGCATTTAAGACAGTATGTTGCTTCTGGTGGATTTAAATATCCACAGTTTGGACATGTAATGTAATTATTCTGATTATCGGTTCCCTGATTACTATATGATGAAAAATATCCTTGGCTATTATTCTGTGTCTGGATATTTCCTTGCAAATTATTTTGGTTGTACAGAGGATATCCGCACACTATGCAATTTTGAACGTTTGGTGGATTTGTTAAACCGCAGTTCGGGCACCTGATTCCCTGCCCTCCAAAAATGGGTGCAAGTGGCATACCACATTTCATACAGTGCTTTGCCTCTATTGGATTTTCTGCCCCGCAGTTCGGGCATTTATTTGTCTGGTGAACCTGACCCTTAGAAACATTTCCATAATTTAATGTGGAAAATTTCCTCTTTGCAAAAACATAACCGAGAAAGAACATTATTGCCCACAATATATTGAACAGTGCTGCGGAACCTTCAATGTTTCCTACAACAGAGTTTAAAACGCCAACGTTGTTCAGTGTCAGGTTCTGATAGTACATAGTGTTCAGGGTTGACATCTGTTCATATCCTATAGAAAGTATAATTAAGAATGTAATGAGAAATATGATCCAAAGAAGTACGTAAGATTTTTTTGGAAAAACTGGATATAGAACCATAAACATTGAAGCACCCAGAAAAATGTAGGATAAAACAACAAAGAAAATGAAGGGATCCAAAAAATGATATTATTTTTCCATAAGAAATTGAGCTCACATTGTTCAGTCCAAAAAGAAGAGAAAGGTCATAAGATGCACCTATTATTTCCAGAACAATTGCTACTAGAAATAAAACAAATGCATATTTTGCTATTTTCGCGTATGCTTGAGAATGATTCCTGTATCCTATTAATATGTAAATAAATCCAATAAGGATAAGGATAGTCAAAACGGAACCCAAATATGGTATAGCTGAAAAAATTAAACCTATTGCAATCAATAGTATTCCATTTTTTATCATTTTTTCCTTGGATCTTAGTTTTACATTTTTATTCATCGGATTATAGGACATTCTTAACACCTCTAAAAATCACATATAAAAAAAGTGTGAGTACTGTAAATAATAATAATGAGATTACAAGAAGATATGTTGGTGAATTCAGGAAACTTATATTTGATGGTGATATGTATGAATATGAAACTTTAACCGTAGAGTTGGAATTGTTTATATCAACAGAGATATAATTTTTGTCCGGTTCATATCCCTGAGGTGATGAAAAATAAATTGCATAATTTCCGTCCGAGGCAGAAATATTTATCTCCTGTGATGTTGAAGTATAATTCTGTCCTTTGAAAGTTACCCACCATAAAGTCCCAGGTGGAAGACCGTTTTCAATAATGGTTATACGGTATTGTTTAGGCATAAAGAATATCTTTATAACAACATTCTTACCCGATACAGATACAATTCCAGATTGTGGATATACGATATAACCTGAAGGCATTACTATTTTATAGCTGTACGTCCCGTTAATCAGAGAAAATATTATTGTTTGATTTCCAAATGCATTATGTGTTGAATTATCAATTGTTACCGAATACTCATCATTTGGATTCAGACCTTCCGGTTGGAATGTTACCATATATTTTCCCGGTGGCATGAATTCTATTGATACGTTCAATGATGAGCCGTTCACAAAAATATTCCCATATCCGGGATTTGGTGTCATTCCATTTGCCATGGATATTCTGTACTGATATGATCCATTGTATTCTGTAAACTGTATTACATTGTTCTGGGATGATTGTGTTATGTTATTCAGGGTTACGGTCCAGGTTGTTCCAGCAGGGAGGCCGGATTCAACAAAATTCACATTATATTTGCTTGGTAAATAAAAATATGATGGTGAAAAAACATAAACTGCAAGAATTATTCCAGCCCCGTCAGGATTAACATTCTGTCCGTGGAGCGGTGTCATCGTTGTATTTATATAATAATTTCCAGCATTTAATACTGAATAACCCTGGATTAAAGATAAGCTGGAAGAATATAATGAATCTAGGATCTTGATATTGAAATTTCCATTTATCTTTGCTGAAGTCTCCGTCGATCCAGCTGCAACAAACATATTCCTCGGAACACCCTATTTCAACATGTACATTCTACATCTGGGGAATCTGCCTTAAGGTCAGGTACAGCAGTCAAATGAAACAAAAAGCGGGGACGAAAATAAATGAAAAGAACATTTAAATAATAAATTTTCAATTCTTCTTTGTGGTATTTGATCTAGTATTTTTTATATCCAGTTTCGTTGCAATATTTTCAGTAGTAAATCCCTTTGGTTCAATACCATTTTTCTTTACAATGACACAAAATATGCCAAGAGAAGAAAAACTGAAAATATTAAAAAACAGCATTCTGGTTGCATTTGCTGTTTTATTGATATTCGGTTTTGGGGGAAATGTCATATTTGCAATATTCAACATAAATGTTTACGTTTTTAAAATTGCTGGCGGTCTACTTCTGTTTAAAATTGCATTCGATATGATGCATGGTAAGTATACAAGATCTAGACTTTCAGAATCCGAAAGACAGGAAATTGAAGAGAGAGAATCAATAGGCGTAGTACCTCTAGGAGTTCCACTTTTGGCAGGTCCTGGTGCCATCACAACTGTAATTATATACATAACAGAAAAAAGTACAAATTATTTTGAAATTTCATTAGTTGTAGTATCAATTTTATTAACGATGGCAATATCATATATATTATTATACTTTTCAGAATTTTTCTTTAAATATTTAGGTAAAACTGGTAACCAAATACTTTCCAGGATTTTGGGACTTATATTGGCAGCAATGGCGGTGGAATTTGTAGTGGAAGGAATTAAGGGCCTCTTCCTAACTTAATTCTTTTAATTATAAAAATTAAAGATAATAAAATTACAAAAAATATTAAAATACAATATAAATAATTATAATTCTCCACCTTTTTAATTTCCAATGTAATTATAATATCGCTTCCATTAACGATAAAAACACCATTTGTTTTATTGACAATATATCCATCTGGTGGAATTATGGAATAAAAATAGGTTCCATTAATTTCCCTTAATGTAATTGATATATTTTTTACTTCATATGTCATATTATTTATCTTAATATACCATGTTAAATTTTCTGATCCATTCAATATAAAAGTTACATTATAATAGTATAATGTTTTTATAAAATTAACATAGATGGTATCGTTTTTAAATAACAGTAAATAACCGGTTGCATTCATAACATAAAAACCATTTTCAGGTATTATGGAATATTTATATAACCCAGCCGGCAAATAAATAATTATAGAATTATTATTTGAATAAAAAATTTTATTATTTATTATCACACCCCATGATTTGTTTTTTATACCATTTTCAATTATTTTTATCATATATTTTTCATTGTTATTGAAAAAGTAATACAATGAAATGTTATTTGAATCAAAATTATTTATATCAATATAACTATCATTGTTAAATTTTTCATTTGAATAGTTACAATTTGAATACAAATAAAAATTCCACGGAATATAGATTAAAATTTTTGAGTTGTTATTTTTTAAAATGGTCAAATTCAAGATTAATATATTTTTAAAATATTTTAAATTAAAAGATTTTATAACGGTATTATCGGGTTTTATTAAAAAGTATGATTGAATTATCTAGGAACTATCCTCAACATTCCAGCAATTTGTGTAATTTCCCATTGATAAAATACTGTTTATGATAATTTGGGATATATTGTTGCGACCCATGATTGTTGAATAGTATGCTGCTGACAGGTCTAAATTTGTTATATTAATGGCCTGATTATAATATGAAACGTTTAATAAAAAATTGAAAATGTTATTTGATATTGATGAATTCCATTTAATCACACCAAAAATTATAGGCCAATAATTTGCGTTAATATCGGGATAATAATTAGAAATGTTTATTGTACCATTAATAGACCAATCGAAAAATGTGTTATTTATTAAAAAGTAATTTAAAATATTGTATTTAACAGAGTTTGATATGTTATTTAAATAATTTGAATATGAAACGTTGAACAATTTGAAAATTTTTGCTGAATCATGCAGAGCCAAATAAACCTCAGAATTATCAATTAGATATTTTACTTTTAAATTTGGCTTAGCATAGGTTGAATTATTATCCATAGTATAAAATATTGCATTTAAAGCGAGTTTTATATTTTTATACTCCTCTTTAATGAAGGTTATGTTTCCTGTCAAATTGTAATAATCATATATTAATATTAAAAATGTGGCGGCGTATGAATCGCTACTATTGTAATAATTTGTTGATAATTCTAAACCATTTGAAATGTTATAATTATATATTGTTCCGACTATGCCTTCATTATCTTTATTTATATTTTGGTGAATGGAATACCATTCAATCCATTTCTTAGCAGAATTTAAATAACTTTCATTTCCAGTCAATTCGTAAGCATATATAAGGCCAATCGAAGCGATATTCGAAATGTATGGTATTATTTTATTGCTATTTATTGATATTTTAATTGCTCCATCATCCAGCTGGGAATTCAATATATAATTTGCCTGTTCCACTATCATCTCATTGTAATTTTTCATGATTTCATAAAGATTAAATGTAAAATTGCATTGATTATATAAAGATGTTAAATTCCAATTACCTATATACAAAGGCACATTTAATTTATTAGCAATATAACTATCAAAATATGTATAATAGTTGCAGTCTGCAGGGGAATATCCAAGTGCAAGAACCTGAATTCCGTATGATTTTATTTCATTTATATTATTACTTAAATTTTCCAATTGTGAAAAGTTCAAAAAATTATATCCATTGGAATTAAAATTATAATATGTACCAAAATCTTCGTATAATACAAAATTAATGTATTCAGAAACGTTTTTAATTAGTTCAAATCCTCTATTTATACCAATGTATATATTTTTGAACTCTTGCCTTATGAGTGAAATTATCTTAATAAATCCACTTGCCTCCCAAGGATACTCCTCTACAACATCCAAATCATCAAACATAACTCCATTAAAACCTAATTTTATGTCATATTTTACCCTGCAAATTGTATAGTTTATCCATTTTTGTGAAGAAACATTAACAATTGGTTGATTCCATTGATTGTCATAACCAATCACAATTCCTGTAAGATTTATTGTACAGTTTGGATATGTAGAGTTATCATATTCCCCAAGATCGATGTAAGCAATCTTTATCGCTTTAATTTTTGAGAGATTATATGAAGAAACTGCCCAATGTTGCAATATAACCAAATCATATTTATTTAAGTAATTTATAATGCTATCGTTTACGCTTCCATAATATACAGAAAAATTTGAAACATTTAAATTTAAATTTTTAAAAATTTTATTATTGTTTTTTATATATAAATTAATATTTATGTATGTTTCTGAAAACATTATGAAAATTATTAAAATAATAAATGCTTTATAAAAAATTTTATTTTTCATAATCTTGGATAATTTGGAGATTCTGTAATTATCATAATATCATGTGGATGTGATTCCCTAAGGCCTTCCCCGGTCATTCTGATGAACTTTGTGTTCTTTCTCAGATCTTCTATATTCTTTGCCCCAACATAACCCATGCCTGATTTAAGGCCTCCAACCAATTGATATATTACATCTTCAACCTTACCTTTATATGGTACTGCACCTTCAACACCTTCAGGTACATATTTTGTCTCACCAATTTTTCCATATCTGTCTGAAATACCTTTTTGTATTACTCCCAGTGAGCCCATGCCTCTATAAGTTTTATATTTTCTTCCTCCAATTGTTATTTCTTCACCCGGTGCCTCGTCAGTTCCAGCCAATAAATTTCCCAACATTACTGTATGTGCTCCAGCACCTAATGCTTTTACAATGTCCCCAGAATATCTAATACCTCCATCTGCAATTATGGGAATACCATATTTTTCTGCAACCTCTGCAACATCAGAAATAGCCGTTAACTGTGGAACTCCTACCCCTGCAACTATTCTTGTTGTGCATATTGATCCAGGGCCAATTCCCACCCTGAGAGCATCCACCTCAAGAGATATTAAATCTTCAGCCGCCGAGGATGTTGCTATATTCCCGGCAATAATATCAATATTTACACTTTTTCTAATCTCTTTTATGCCTTCCATTACCTTCTTATTATGTGCATGTGCCGTATCTATCACAAGTACATCTGCCCCTCCCTCCTCCAAAACCTTTGCCCTATTAACATCAAATGGTCCAACTGCAGCCCCAACGAGAAGTCTCCCATCGTCATCTCTGACTGCATCTGGATATGTTTTTCTCTTTAATATATCCTTAGCTGTTATTAATCCTGTCAACTTTCCATTTTCATCTGTTATTGGTAACTTTTCAATTTTATTTCTTTGCATTATTTCCAAAGCCTCGTCAAGCGTTATTCCCTCTTTACCAGTAATAACATTTTTAGTCATAACATCTTCAACTTTAATATCATGATTTTTCAAAAATCTCACATCTCTGTCTGTGATTATACCCACCAAAACACCGTTTTTCATAACCGGAAATCCTGTTATGTTCTTCTCTCTCATATATTTTAAAACATTCTTTATCGTATCATCAGGAGAAACTGTAAAAACATCCCTTATTATTGTGCTTTCCTCCCTTTTGACTTTTCTAACACTCTCTCTTTCACTCTCAATGCTCTGATTTCTATGAATTATTCCTATTCCACCCAATCTCGCCATAGCTATTGCCATTTCAGGTCCTGTTACAGTATCCATGGGAGAACTCACTATCGGTATCTTTAATTTTATGTTCCTTGTTAGCTTAGTTTCTGTATTTACATCCTTTGGATCTACCTCTGTTTTTGATGGTATTAACAATACATCATCAAAAGTATACCCAATTCTAATTTCCGAAAATTTTTCAATAAACATGTAGTAATAATAATGTATAAATATAAAAAATTTCTTTTTTTATTTATCATTTAAATAATCATTTTTCATTTTTCTCCATAAATTCTATGAATTTTTGTACGAGTTCATCGAAAAGTGATTCTTTGTAAGTCACAAGTGTATTTACTATTAAATCTTCATCATATAAATAATATTTACAAAGGTTATTTATAAATTCTTCCTTTATTATTTTTCTTTCCTTTAATTTTAAAATATTGCTAGCTATTGTTTTGTTTGATGCCTTAATATTATTGTATAATTCTTTTTGGCTAATTCCAGGATTCATCGCAATATTTATTATAATTGCCTTTGTTATATAATTTCTAAGATATGGTAAAACATCTTTCATTCTCTGGTTTGGCATTTTGGTTGGAAAATATACCTTCATGTTGTTTACTTCTTTTTCTGAAATTAAATTATTTTTAATCAAGACTCCCAAATGGTACTGTAATTCTCCCGTATTAATATTTAGCATTTTCAATAATTCTCTGAAATGTATTCCAGGATTTTTTTCTATTGCTTCGTAAATCCTCCTTCTACTCTCTAAGTCCAATACCAAGTGATCACCTTACCAAGGATAGGAATAGAAATACCATGATTACCAGGTTAAATGAAATTAAACACCATATTGGAGTTAAATATTGAAACGTGTAATTATATAAAATTAATATCGATTCAATCATAAAAGATAACATAGATACCAAGAAAAATCCATATTTCATATCCTTCCTAATTATGAATGACCTAAGGGAAATTATTGTAAAAAATAGAGATAGAATGAATTGAACTCCTGCCAATATTTCACTTATCATTATATTTATAATAAAAAGAGTAAATTATAAATTTTACAACTATTAATTTTAATAAAATGTGGGTAGGCATAGATGATACAGATGGTCCAGAAGGAATGTGTACTACATATATTACTATAAAGATTGCAGAGGAAACCAAACTAGATTTCATTGGACTTCCAAGACTTGTAAGGTTGAATCCAAATGTTCCCTGGAAAACCAGGGGGAATGCAGCTATAGCCATTAGATTAGGAATAGGAAAAGGTAAAAAGATAAAGATTGGGAATGTAAAAGGTAAAGATATTTATGCTTATTATAAAATAAAAGAAGAGCCTGATATTGAAGATTTAATGGAATCGATATCAAATATTGTTGAAAGGTATGCAAGATTTGATGTTGAAAAAACATCCCCTGGAATAATAATAACAAAAGATAAGGTGAGTGAAAAATTATATTGGAAAGCAGTAAGGGAAATAGTAAATTTGAACGATGTTGAGGGATATTTGAATGGCCTTCATTATAAGGCCTATAAAAACAAGACTGGGTTAATAGGGGCTTTGGCCGCAATCTCATGGAGGCCTAGAAAATTTACTTATGAATTGATTACATATTTACCTGAGGATCGCTGGAATAAAGATAGATATGTAGACGAAAATTCCGTTATAATGATGGATAAAATGATAAAAACAACATTTGAAAATTATGATTATTTAAATAAAAAAGTCATGATTAAACCGGAAACTTTAACACCAGTTCTATATGGTATAAGGGGTACAAATTTTCAAGATTTAGAAAAGGCTATGAAAATTGTCGTTTCAGATCCTTTCGATTCATATATAATATATAAAACAAATCAGGCCACAGATGATCATCTAGTAAAATCAAAAATTTCAGAAATAAAGGAGTATGGATCTTATATAATAAAGGCCAAGGTAATAGAAAAGCCAAAAACGATAAAGGGTGGTCACGTTATTTTTAAGGTTTCTGACGGTACAGGGGAAATATATGCTATAGCATATGATCATACATTACAATTCAGGCAAATAATTAAAAAATTGGATATAGGAGATAGTTTACTTTTATACGGATCTGTTAAAAAGTATAATAATACATTAAATTTAGAAAAGATAAAAATCTTAAAGTTAAAAGAAAAATACGTATTAGTAAATCCAAAATGTCCTATATGCAATAGATCAATGGAATCTATGGGAAAGGATAAAGGTTTTAGGTGTAAGAAATGTAACACATATTCTCCAGAAAAGGTTAAATTGAAGTTAGAAAGAGATTTAAATGAAATTTATTATGAAGTTCCAGATGTAGCAAGAAGACATCTATCAATGCCCATTAACTTCCTCGGGAAAAATATACGAGATTTTTCCATGTTCATTCCTTAAAACTTTTGCCTTTATATTGTAAACATCACTAAGTGTTTTATCATTTATTATATCATCTGGGGCCCCTTTTTCTACGATTTTACCTTTAGATATTAGATATATTTCATCGCAAAATCTTATTGAAAGATTGATATCATGCATACTCATTATTACCGTCTTATTTTCATTTTTAACCAAATTGCTTAATATTTTTAAAATTTCCAATTGATATTTTATATCCAGATTCGAGGTCGGTTCGTCAAGTAAAATAATTTTTGATCCTTGTGCCAGGGCCCTTCCTATCAATACTCTCTGTTTTTCTCCACCTGATATTTCTTTTATTGATCTATTTTCAATATTTTTAGTTCCTGTAATTTTCATTGCTCTCTCAATTATTTCATAATCCTCTTTATTGAAGTTTGAAATTGGAGATAAATAGGGATATCTTCCCATTGATATTATTTCCTTTACTGTAAAATCAAATGCAATATTCAGGTCCTGGGGAACATATGAAACTGTTTTTGATAATTCTTTTCTACTGAATTTTTTCAAATTTTTATTGTTTATAAAAACATCTCCATTGTAATCTGTAATTATTCCTGAAATAATTTTTAAAATTGTAGTTTTTCCAGATCCATTAGGTCCAAGGATTGATACTATTTTTCCATCCTCTATATCCATATTAATATTATTTAATGAAAATTCATTATTATATGAAAAATTAAGATTTTTAATTTTTATCATGTCCAGTACCTCCTTTCAATGGCAATTAAATATAAAAAGAACGGTATCCCAATCAATGATGTTATTATCCCTACAGGTAATTCTTCAATGATGTTGAATGATCTTGCAATTGTATCGGAAATTACCATGAATGAACCTCCCAGAAAAATTGAATTAAATAAAACAAATCTGTTTGAGGAACCACCAATTATTCTTATTATATGGGGTATTATAAGACCAACAAATCCGATAATGCCTACAAATGATATGCTGACTCCAGTAAGTAGTGATGAAATAAAATAAAACATAATTCTCTTTTTATTCACATCCATTCCAAGGGTCTTTGCATGTTCTTCCCCAATCATGAATAAATCCAAATCCCTTGAAAATATTATCAATATTATTATAGATGGAATGAATATTAAAAATACCGTGTATACCATATACATTTGTGCACCGCTGAAACTCCCCATAAGCCAATAGAACAAATAATCCAAATCCTTTCCATCCATATACATCATATAAGATACCAAAGAAGACAAAAATATAGAAATGCCAAGGCCCGCTAAAAGTAAGTTTTCATTTCTTCTGTTGCCAGATAAATAAGATATGAAAAATGAAAGAGTGGTTGCAAACATTGCGCCAAGAAATGCAAAAAATGGAAGGTACAAGAATGAGATTAAATACAAATTCGTTATTACTGCCAAAGTAGCACCAAAAGCAGCTCCTGATGCAGTCCCAGTTATATATGGATCGGCAAGTGGATTTCTAAAAATAGACTGCATAACAACCCCAACGGATGCCAGAGAAGATCCTACCAAAAATGCCAAGAATATTCTAGGAATCCTTATATCCCACAATATAATACCAACAGTTCCTTTATCCCTTAAAAGAAAAAGGTATTCCAAAATCTCTGATATGCTTATATTAACAGGCCCTATCGCCATTGAAAATATTATTGATAGAATAGAGAGAAAAATGATTGAAATAGTAAAATACTCCCTGTTTTTTTCACTCTTTATTAACATTTTCCTTGCACTTCGTATTTTTTAATATATTTTCAGCCCTTTCTCTTATATCCCCATCCAGATTATCAATAACCGATTTAAGCATTTCAAGACCTTCACATATTCTGTCTTTGTAAGGTCTTATTTCAATTAGTTTTTTATACATATTTCTTGCATATTCTGATTCTTCCTTTTTACCCAATTTTGAAGAAATAACGGAATATGTCAGCCATGAATATGCATAGTCAGGATCCAGGTCCAAGGATTTTTTAATCATGTCATATGCCAGATCCGTTTTATTCAATTTTAATGCAGCCCATGAACCCCATAGGTATGAGCTCGCTTTATTATTTTTAACTGCATCTTTCATATGATATTCGAGCGCCCTCTCATATGCTTTTAGACTTTCTTCCTTTTTCTTTATTTTTTCCAAACAATCCCCATACCCATGCCATGCTCCAGCTAACAATTCACCGGGTATATCATTCCTTTCTAACAATATTGAATAAAAATAAACACAATCATTCCACTTCATCATGCAAACAGTCGATTCCGCAAGTTTATAGAGTGAATATGTATCATTCATGATTTTTACTAAATAAATAATATTAATAAAACTTTTTCAAATAAATTTTAAATAATTAAAGTTTATTTTAGTTTCGGTGAAAGATATGAAAAGTTGGATCATTGCAATAATCTTGGTTTTAGTTATAATAGTCTCTTTTTCAGCCGGATATTTCTTTAATACAATGGAAAATAAAACATATATGCAAAACAATACTACAATGCAAAATAAAACCACAAATTACACTTATGTAACAGTAATCGATGATTTAAATAACATTGTAAAAATAAAAGAACCTGTAAATAGAATTGTGTCATTAGCACCATCATGCACGGAAATTGCATATTCTATAGGCCTTGGTAAATATATTGTTGGTGATACTGTATATGACACATATCCACCATCAGCTAAGAATATAACAAAAATAGGAGGATTAACAAATGTATCTGTGGAAAAGGTTTTGTCATTGAAGCCAAATTTGGTATTGGCATTTGGAGGAATTTATGATCCCAACGCAATACAACAGATTGAAAATGCTGGAATACCTGTTCTGTTTATGTATCCGGAGAATTTGGATGGAATCATACATGACATATTTTTATTGGGTTATGCAACCAATGATTTAAACAATGCAACAAAGGTAATTAATGCATTAGAAAAATTTGAAAATAATTTAAACAATGTTTTACATAATATTAAAAACAGGTCAACTGTATTTTACTTGGGTTGGTATAATCCAATATGGACAGCAGGAGAAAACACATTCATAAATGATATGATCATAAGTGCAGGTGGAATAAACATCGCATCTTTCGGTGTTGGATATTTTATAATAAATCCTGAAAATATAGTAAATGCAAATCCTAATTGGATTATAGTTTCCCAAGATCAAGAATCTCTATTATCACAATTTGTAAATAACAGCATGTTTTCCAATTTGACAGCCGTAAAGTTGAAACATTTCATAATCTTACCGGATTATTACATTGAGGAACCAGGTCCACAGCTTTTCATCGGTATTTATGAAATTTTCGTTACACTATATCCGAACTTGGCAAATGAGGTAAGTCCTTTAACCATAAATGAGATATACCTATCGAGCTGAGATGACAAACGTATATCATATAACAAAATTTCCAGACTCTTCCGCCTATTTATTTTTTTATGGTTGCAATTGGGACTGTGAATTTTGCATACTAAAAAAATCAAGATATGACATACATTCTGAGAAAATAGATTTCAAAGGTATCAATTTTTTAGAGATTAGCGACATCATTAAAATTTTAAATGATAATAAAATAAAAGAGGTATTTTTAGGAGGTGGTGAGCCAACATTAGATAGAGAATTGATCGATCTCATCAAAATTTTAAAGAATCTTGGAATTAAGATCAATTTATTGACAAATGGAGAATTGTTAACATATGAAATCGTAGAATTATCAGATAGAATATCATTTTCAATAAAAACGCTTGATAGGGAAAAGCATATTAAAATAACAAAAAGGGACAATACGAAATCATTAGAAAATTTAAAAAGATTGGTGAATGAAAAGTTTACATTTGAAACGGTATATTCTGAAAATATGCTTGGATGCGATAACTCATATGAAATTTCAAAATTTATTTCGGGATTGATTGAAAACCCAATTTTAAGGATAGATATGATGATTGAAGTTTCCCCAAATTTTCCAAGGCCCAGTGAAAAATCGGTTGATAAATGCATAGAAAAGATAAATAATGAATTAAATGTTAGGGCATTTAGAATAAAATCAAGTGAAAAGAATGCAATACAGATATATCCATGAACTACATTTTTATAGTATTTTTATTTTCAATAATTATTGATATATTTGGAGAATATCCATTATATTTTCACCCTGTTGTTTGGATCGGAAAAACCATAGGATTTTTTGACAAGATTTACAGAAGAAAGGGAAAGATAGACATTTTATTTGGGTCAATATTTTCAATATTTACGATAATAATTTTTTTAATACCTTTTATATATTTTGAATGTTTGAAATTAAATATATATATAAAAATATTGTTAGATATTTATATATTTAAATCGACATTTTCCATAGGTTCCCTGATCAGGCATGTAAAATCTTGCGATACGGACAACATTGATAATCTAAGAAAGAATGTTTCAAAGATTGTAGGCAGAGATACAAAAAATTTAGATAAAAATCATTTATATTCAGCTGCCATAGAATCATCAGCAGAATCTATTACAGATTCAATCTCCGGACCCATGTTTTATTTTTTAATATTTGGAATTCCTGGTGCACTGTTTTATAGGATAGTAAACACAATGGATTCAATGATCGGTTACAAGAATGAAAGATATTTTTATTTTGGAAAATTCGCTGCAAGACTTGATGACGTTTTAAATTTTATACCTGCCAGATTAACCTCTATTCTATTTTTACCATTTTCTTTCAGAGAAGTAAAAATCGCCCTTAAAAAATACAGAAAATTAAAGATTAATGGAATGTATACAATGGCCCCGATGGCCGCAATCTTGAAAAGAACCCTTGAAAAGATAGGTTATTATAGAATTGATTTTGGTCCATTGCCAGAAAGAGAAGATGTAATAAAAGCTTTAAAGATAACCATTGTTATTTCTTATACAATTGTTATTATAACGGGGGTGTTGATATATGTCTTCAATTTTCCATGGTGGTGCAAGACCGTCTGAATACGATATGATTGATTTTTCTTCAAATGTTAATCCATATATTCCAGAATTTTTAAATGAAATAAAATACGATTTTTCAAGATATCCATACTGCTCATATATTGAAGATATGATAAAGGAAAAATTCAAAATAGATTATGATGTAATTTTCTCTGCAGGAATTACTGAACTTTTATACCAAGTTGGATATGCATTCTCTGGTAAAGTCGCTAGGTTTATGGATGTAACATACAAGGAATATGAAAGAATAGCAGACCTTTTTAATATGAAGAAGGATGTTTTGAAAAATATAGATCCATATCCATCAGAATTAATAAAGTCAGATGCAATAGTTTTTATATCAAACCCAAACAATCCCACAGGTAAATATATTGATTTAGATGATATTGTTCAAACAGCCGAAAGAAAAAATTCCATAGTTATTTTAGATGAGGCATACATTGATTTTTCAGATATTAAAAAAGAGCATTATTCAGATAATATAATAGTACTAAGAAGTCTGACAAAACAATTTGGAGTTCCAGGTATTAGGGCAGGATACGCCTTCGGAAACAAAAAATACATTGAAAAAATGAGGGAATTCTCGATTCCATGGTCAATGGGTATTACTGGATGTAAATTTGCAGAATATGCAATAAAAAATTATAATTTTGTTTATGAGACTGTTGAATATATAAAGAAAGAAAAGAAGAGGTTTGAAAATATTTTTAATATAAAATCCGACGCAAACTTTTTCTTAGTTACTTCCGACAAAATAGATCTCTTTGAATATCTGAGGAAAAATAACATATTAGTAAGAAACTGTGAATCTTTTGGATTGAAAGGATACATAAGATTTTCAATCAGAAAGAAAGAAGAAAATGATCTATTGATAAATTTATTAAAAGGAATGGATATAAGAAATCATGAGGGTATAAAATATGGGCATTAAGCCTTTGTTTATAATGGGAACCATGTCTGGAGCAGGAAAGAGTACAATGGTAACAGCATTTGCAAGGATATTTTCAAACATGGGTTTCAAGGTCTCCCCATTCAAAGCACAAAACATGTCATTAAACTCAGCGGCCGCAATCAATGGAGAAATCGCCTATGCACAATACGTTCAAGCAAAAGCTGCAAGAAATATTCCAGAAGCCAGGATGAATCCCATATTGTTGAAACCAGAAAAGGATAGTTTACACACGATATTGATGGGTAAATTCTATGGAAAAATAGATGGGTATGAATATTTTAAATCAAAAAAAGAAATATTTTTCAATTATGTTTATGAAAGTTTAAATGCATTGAGAGAAAAAAATGATATAGTAATAATAGAAGGTGCTGGATCTCCAGCGGAAATTAACATTGAATATGATTTGCCAAACAGGGAATTGGCCAAAAGAATTGATTCTGTAAACATTTTAGTATCTAATATTGATGTAGGTGGCGCATTTGCACAAATTGTAGGTACAATAATGCTTGCCAATGAAATAAAATTCCATGGATACATTTTAAATAAATTCAGAGGAGATGAAAAATTGTTGGAACCTGCCATTAAATATCTAGAGGAAAAATATAGAATAGAACATATTGGGACAATCCCTTATATGGAAGATTTCCTGCCAATGGAAGATAGTTTATTCGATTATAGATGGAAAAAAGGGAAGGTAAATTTTTCAATAATAAAATTGCCAAACATTGCTAATTCCACAGATTTTCATCCATTTTATTTTATTAAAGATGCAGGAATTAGTTTTGCAGAGAAAGCTGAGGATATAAAGGACCCGGACGTCATTATAATTCCCGGTTCAAAAAGAACCGTTGATGATTTAATTTATATAAGGGAAAATGGCATTGAAGATAGAATAAAAGAATTACACAGGGATGGAACACTTGTTATTGGAATATGTGGTGGTTATCAGATGATGGGTAAAAAGATCATCGACAATTTTGAATCTAAAATTGGAGAAATAAATGGAATGGGATTATTGGATTCAAAAACGGTATTTAGTAATACAAAGAAGGCAACGATGGTAGAGGCTGAAATAATCGATGAAAGAATGAAGGGGATTGTAAAAGGTTATGAGATACATTTTGGGAATACGGAATCTAGTAATCCATTCAGCATTGTTTATAAAGAGAATATGATCCCCATAAAGAGATACGATGGATCAGTCGGGAAAAATGCAATTGGAACATATATTCATGATATATTTGCAAATCAAAATTTCATGAAGTCAATTATGAAAATGTTTATAGATGATGTAGAATTAAATTACAATGTTGATGAAATAATTGAAAAGATTGCTGAAACAGTGGAAAAAAATGTAAAAATGGAGAGAATAATAGAGCTAATGGAAAATCAATGAAATTTGTTAAAATAATCTTCAAAAATATCTGATATCATTTTGGATATTTTGAATCCAATTTTTGTTGATGGACCGGCATACTCTATGCTATTGCCCTTTTTAAATGATACCATTATTGCATCCGATGGTGTTGAATATCCCAACCCATTTTTGCATAAATAATATGATTTAATTGATGATGCTAGGCTTAATATATCTATTGAGGCGTTGACCTTTAATTCTTCATATAAAACTATAATTATATTTATTGTGCCCATTTTTTTGCAAATTTCTCCTGGAAAACATACGTGTGAAATGCCTATGCTTGTGAAGATTTCGATATTATTTTCATAATTGTAGAAAAAATGGTCTGGAATTTTTGCAAGTGTAAAAAATCCAGTGTAATTTTTAATTTTATATTTATTTAATATCTCTTTGTGCAATTTTTTAAAATCCTTTACATAATTTTTAATGCCTTTTATGTAAAATCCTCTTTTGTATCCAAATTTTCCATTGAAATTGGATGATGTAATCGTGAATAAATTTTCATAAAATTCCGATATTATAATATTATTATCTTTTTTTAATAATGTTTTCATATATTTCTTCTATCTTGTTTTTTATATCTTCCCATTTTATACCGGCTTTTTCAGCAAGGTAAACCGATCCACCTGCTCCGACACCCTCTTTTACCATGCCACTTTCATAATCCCTTAGGCCAAAATATTTTGAATCTGAAAAGTCCAAGTATGATGCATAATATTCCACTCCTATATCTTTTGCTGTAGACGAAAATGTTGCAGTTTTATCTTCTATAACGTATCTTGTTGTAACAATTTTCCTAGGCATTTTACCTGTCTCCTTCATTAATGCGGCAGCAGCTAACATTTGTGTCCCACCAAAAAGATAGACCTCTTTTTTAAAACCCTGAGAAAATCCAACTATAAAAGCCATCATTGGATCCCCAAAATATTTCAAACTTTCATACCAACTGTTTGCCTTTTTCCTTTTCAATGAATTCTCAACAATCTTTCTTTTCAAATTTATAGGATTGTTTTTCATTGACGAAGAAACACTTGCCTCATAACCTAAAGAATTTAATACGGCAAGGGATGTTGTTGTTCCTCCTGGAACACTCTCAGCAATATAAACATTATCAAATAAATCTGAAAACTCCATTCCAAGTAACTCAGACCTTTCTAAAATTTCGTCAATATGTGGAAGGCCATCATTTTCCATTATGTTTTCCCCTGGCCTTTCATGAATGAAAATGTGTGGTATCTTTGGATATAATATTGTCCCAGATCTAACAACAATTATGGGAAAATTCAAAATATTCTTTACTGCCTTGGTAATTATTGCGGGAGTAGGATGTCCTTCTGGTGTAACCGGTATTGCATCTATTGAAATGGGTTTAGAATAAAATAGAAATTCTGCATCTGCAACAGGCGTATATTTAATCAATTCAATATTCGCTCCAGCCTCAGTAATACCTGGAATTTGTGCAACTAATGTGTTGGAAATAACCAATATAAACATATAAATCAAAATTTAAAATATTAAAAAATATTTTAATTTTTATCTTGACCTGAATCTTATTCTATAATTCTTGTGTTTTTCTATCTTCCCACCCCTTGTTCAAATTTTTCTTACAATTATTAGAAATATTTTAAACTTAATAAATTTTTCTAGTAAAATTTACAATAATGAAAATGTATAAATCTTAAAATATTTTTTACAATTAATGATTGATTACATTTCATCAATTATTTCATTTTTCTCCAGAATACCTGGAAAAAGCGATATTAATAAGGCTTCTGAGATATCTTATTTATTGCCATTCTTGGGAATTTTATTTGGATTTATATTCTCTCTTTTTGCAATATTATTAATGTTTATTCCAAAAATAATATATTCTTTAATAGTTATAATCTTTATTTATCTTATATTAGGTTTATTGCATCTGGATGGCCTCGCGGATTTTTCAGATGGTGTAATGGCAAAGGGTAGCTTGGAAAAGAAAATAAAGGCCTTAAAAGATGTAAATACAGGAATTGCAGGCACATTTTCAGTTTTGATTGTAATATTAACTGAAATTTTCTCACTATATAATTTGAAATTAGATTATTTTAATATATTCTCATTTTTTATATTGTCAGAATTATCTGCAAAATTTTCGATGCTTTTCGGTTTATATGAAAAAGTATATCCAAGTGGCATAGGAGAAATATTTTTCAAGAATTTCAGACCATATTATCTGTTTATAGGCTTAATATATACTACACCACTAATATTAATATTCCATTTTCATTATTTTATATCATACATAGGAATCCTTGTTTCATTTGTAATAAAATATATTTCCCTGAAAAATTTTGGATTTGTTAATGGCGATGTCATTGGTGCAATGAATGAAATATCAAGATCTATAACAATGGTGGTATTATGCTTGGTGTTGTGATGGCCGGAGGTAAAAGTTCAAGATTTGGAAAGGAAAAGATGTTAATAAAATTCAGGAATGATCATTTAATCGACATAGCATGTAAAGCAATAATTGAATCAGGAAATAAATGCGTTGTTGCAATTTCAAACAATGCCCCAGAAACAAAAAAATATGTTATGCAAAGGTACGATTATATTGAAACTCCAGGCGATGGATATTGTTTTGATGTTTCATATATATTAAAAAATTATGAAAAAACGTTTTTAACTGTATCTTCCGATTTACCATTTTTGAAAAGCTCTCACATTTCTGAATTTTTAAACGCTTACAAAGGTGGATCGATGAGTGGAATGTTAAAGAAGAAAAATTATTTGATTTATGTAGGAATAAATATTGTCAGCGATAAAAATTTGTATAGTATTTACATATTTACAGATTATTTATTGGGGATTAATATAAATACACAGGAGGATTTGAAATATGCCGAATCACTTCAAAACCTTGCCGGTCTTCAAATACCATAAATATAGATCAAGTTCTCCCAGAGACATGTTTAATTTTTGTGCTAAGATTTTTAATTTATTTTCCAATTCTATATAATTATTTTTTCTTACCTTTTCTTCATCTGTAATTTCAAATTCTTTCATTAAGTTAAAAATATGTTTGTCTATGATTGCATAATCAAAAAATCCAACATTTCTAAGAAAATGTGAAGATTCTTTATAATCAAATCCTTTAATATTTTCGATTAGCCATTCCCTTCTTTTATTCTCATCTAATGAAATAATTATTTTTTTAATGTTATTTGCATATTTCTGATTTTCATATATGTATTTAGACCTTGTATTGTAAAATCTTGCCCTTAATAATTTTAGCCTATCTCTCAAATCCTCGTAGGACAAAGATGCAAATTCATCAGGTGAAATTGAATTTTGTATTCTTATGCCCATCTCTGCCGATGTATTGGCCGTGAGAATACAGAATGCCAGTTCACTAAACCATATTTTATCATCCATATCGTGAATCTTTTTAAAATAATCCAATCTCTCTTTTACAATAGTTTCAATTTTTGGTCTTATTTCGATTATTTTATAAACAATTTTATCGTATTTATCCATTTTATATAACTATCCTTTAAATGATATTAAATTTTTTCAAAATTAAAAAATACAAAAATTTATTTTCAAATTAATCAATATTAATAATCATGGAAGTAGTTAAAGTAGAGGAAACAAAGTTCGAAAAGATAATTTCTGTAATATTGAAAGAAAATATAGATTTCAGAATACTATTTGGTATTCAAGGTAATTTTGGAGATAAAAAGGACACCGCCGGAAAAATTGTATTTAATTTTAAGTGTATAACCTCGGAAGAATATTTCAATGCTATTAATTTAAAACCGAATGAATTAATAAATGCATGTTCGGGCGATCAGGATGCATATAATGATATAATTGAGAAAGTATCAAATTTTTCAAAGAATTATTACAAATTAAAAATTTTGGCATTTGAATATTCTCCAGCAACAATCCATTATCTGAAAGAAGGATGGAAAATACAGCATCCAGAATCTTATTTATGGATAGACAAAAGCATGGGTGAAAATCTAATAAAATCAAAAGGTAATAAAATTAATTAACCAATAATCAATAATTTTTAGCGAATTTAGAAATGAAAGTCTTAAAGGATAAATATGGGAGAGAAATCAATTACATACGGTTTTCCGTTACAAATAAATGCAATTTGAATTGTTTTTATTGTCACAAAGAGGGTATTGAAAAAACCGAATATGAAATGGATATTAAAACTATTGAAAGTATATTCAAAAATTTAAGTTCATTTGGTATTAAATCCATCAAAATTACTGGAGGTGAACCATTACAGAGAAATGATCTTGTTTATATAATTTCACTTGCTTCCAAGTATTTTGAAGATGTTAGCATGACTACGAATGGAATTGGTTTGCATTCAATAGTTCAAGATTTATATAATGCTGGACTGGGAAGAATAAACATAAGTTTGCACACTTTGAAAAGGGGAACATATAAAAAAATTACAGGACATGACATGTTTGAGGATGTAATGAAATCAATTCATAAAGTGAGGGAAATACCTTTTAGAAAGAAAAAGATAAACATGGTTTATTTGAAAGGAATTAATGATAATGAAATATTAAACATGATTGACTTTGCGTCAGAAATAGGTTTTACACTTCAAGTAATTGAACTTGAGTCTTCAAAGGATCATTTGAATGATTATGTTTTTAAGAATTATCATAAGGATTTAAGCGAAGTAAGAATGCTAATTGAATCATTTAAGAATGAAAAATATACTAAAAATTTGCATAATAGGGAAATATATGTTCTGGAATATAAGAATAAAAAGGTTGAGGTAGAATTGGTAGAACCCATGTTTAAACATGAATTTTGTATGCATTGTACAAGGCTCAGATTAACCCCAGATGGAAAATATAAACCATGTATTTTCAGAAATGATAATTTGGTTGATGCATTCTCAGAAAATTCAATGGAAAATGTTTTAAATCATAGAGAGCCATATTGGTAAATATGATTGTTTATGACAATCATATACATTTAAATTATCAAGGTGATTATATAAATTCAGTTAAAAGATTTGTCAAGGAAGGTGGAAATTTTATAAATATATGTAATCTACCAACAATGGACAAACCTTTTGATATAGAATATTTCAAAGAACAATATGAAAGAACGATAAATATATCTCAAAATGTAAAGAAAAATTTTGAAATCGGTGTATTGACAACGATAGGTCCTTATCCGGTGGATTTTATAAAATCATCTGAAAAATTGGGATTTGAAAATGCATTTGAATTATTTAAAGATGCTATCGATCTCGCTATAGATTATATAAGTGAAAATAAAGCAAACGCAATAGGAGAGATTGGAAGACCTCATTTTGAAACTGACAGAAAAATTATAGAATATTCAAATAAAATACTGGAATATGCGATGATCGAATCAAAGAAATACAACATTCCAATTATATTACATACGGAATCTGCCGATAAAAAATTATTTAAAGAATTGGCAGAAATGGCAGATAGAACGGGAATTGAAAAAATGAAAATCATAAAGCATTTCTCCCCACCTTCAGTTCTGTATGATGAAAATTTTGGTATATTCCCATCTATAATAGCTTCTAGAGAAAATGTAAAAGAAGCGATTAAGAAAGGTACAAGATTTTTCCTTGAAACGGATTATTTGGATGATCCAAATAGGCCTGGGGCAGTGTTGGATATAACATCAGTTCCAAAAAGATACAGGATGATAGAAAATATAGACAAAGAATATCTTGAAAAATATGTAATAGATTTGGAGGAAAATATAAAGAAAATTTATAACATTGATCTTTGATGCAATTTTTTTGAATATATGGCACATCCTATTGCACCATTTGCCTGAGGATCTTCAGGTATTATTACATCAACGCCAATATTTTCTTCTATAATTTTAGAAATTGCCCTATTATTTGCAACCCCTCCAGTAAAAACTATCTGTTTTGGCCTGAATCTTAATATATATGGCCTTATTCTCTCAAAAACCGCATAGTTAATTCCTGCCATCAATCTCTCTTTGGGATATTTTTCCATCATTAAACCCACAAGTTCAGTTTCAGCAAATACTGTACATGTGCTGTTTATCTTTACAGGATCTTCATAATTTTGTGAGAGATCTTTCATATCCACATTTAAAACGTTTGCCATCTTTTCTAAAAATCTTCCAGTACCAGCTGCACATTTGTCATTAGTCACAAAATCATCTAGAATCCCATTTTTTACATTTATTATTTTAAAATCTTGACCGCCAATATCGAGTAGGACAAAATTTTCTAAATTTGTTTGATATACCGCACCTATAACGTGTGCCCTTATTTCAGGAATCGCAACTTTAGATTTTATCGTATACCTCCCATATCCTGTGGAGACAGAATCCAAAAAATTTTCCTTTTCATCTGAATATATAAATTCTATCGTTGGTATTATTTTCCTATATTCTATATCTTCATTGATGCCAATGATCTTTGTTGTTGTACTACCAATATCAATCCCAAGGAACATTCAATAAAAATTAAAAGAATAAGTTTAAAAAATTTACTTAATATATTCCTCGGGTACTTGTTTAAGGTTGTTTTTAATGGCCTCAATGCTCTTCATGAATTTTTCCCTCTGTTCTGGATTTAGGTCCACTTCAATAATTTTTTCAACACCGTTTTTACCCAGTATTATAGGAACTTCCGCAAAATATCCCTTTACCCCATATTCTCCATCAAGCAATACAGATGCTTCTAACGCAATCTTTCTGTCTTTTTTGATGGCCTCAGCCATTACAGTTAGTCCGGCTCCCGGACCCCAGTTGCTGCTAAACTTCCTAAGATTTGTTATATCTGCTCCAGCATTTATAGTATCCTTCACTACTTTGTTATACTGTTCCTCAGTTAAGAATGATTTTAAACTTTTTCCATAGACAAAAGACAATTCTGGTACTGGATACATATTTTCTCCATGTTGGCCTAAAACTAATGGTGTAATTGCAGATGGTGAAATATCAAGATATTGAGAAGCATAGTATGCCATTCTCCTTGAATCTAATACGCCGCTAAATCCAATAACCCTGTTTCTTGGGAATCCCAATCTCTTGTATAAAACAGCTACCATTACATCGAGAGGATTTGTTGTGATTATTACAATAGAATTTGGTGCATATTGTTTAACCTTATCTGCAACATCAAAAACTATTTGGGCATTCTTAGCCGCAAGTTCTTCCCTTGTCATTCCTGGTTTTCTTGCCAAACCTGCCGTTATAATAACGATATCAGATCCCTTTATTGACTCATAGGAATTCGATCCTACCACCTTTACATCCTTACCCAAAATTGCAGCTGCATGATTTAAATCCAATGCTTCTCCCTGTGGCAAACCTTCAATAATATCCACCAGAACAATTTTATTGTCAACCTCAGAATACATCAGGAAAGCTGCTGTTGTTGCACCTACCCTGCCAGCACCTATTACGGATATCATGAAAACATGAAAGGATTAAAATTATTTAAATGATTTTACAATTTATTATAATATAAAATATTTTAAATTTATTTTTTTAAATTTCATTTTTAACAACATTTTTCAAAATTCCTATTTTTTCTATTTCTGCCTCAATTAAATCTCCATCTTTTAAGAAATATTCATCCCCCCTTTCCTGTGCCACACCAGATGGTGTACCTGTTGAAATAATATCACCGGGAAATATTGTTATATATTTGCTTATAAAAGATATTAAATCATAAATATCGAACATCATATATTTTGTATTAGATTTTTGTCTTATTTCTCCATTAATCCTCAATTCCATATTCAAATTCATAGGATCATCGATTTCATCTTTTGTTACAATAAAAGGTCCAGTTGGAAAGAATGTATCCATCGACTTACCTAAAAACCACTGATTGTTAAATGAATATTGAAAATCCCTTGCAGATATATCATTTGCGATTGTATACCCAAATATGCAATCTATTGAATCAGCTTTATTTATATCCTTACATTTTTTACCTATTATTATTGCCAATTCTATTTCATAATCCAATTTTTTAACTTCCTTATTTTTTAAAATTATTCCATTATGCCCAATTAATGTATTTTTAGTTTTGCAAAAGAATACAGGTTTTTCTGGAATGTTTGAATTCATTCTCATGACATGTTCAAAATAATTTTTCCCTACCAGCAAAATTTTTCCATAATCGTAAGGTGGATCTAAAATGCTCGGTATTTCGATATGTTCTCCCTTTATCTTATAGTTGAAAATGTCTCCTTCAATTTCTTCTCCAAATTTGTCATTTTTTAAATAGTATTTCTGCTTGTATCTGAAAAATTTCATAATCCATTAATGAATAATATTTATATAGTTATTTCTAAATAGTAATTTTGATAAGAATGACCGATTATAGAAAAGAAATAATTGATGATCGCGGTGCAATAAAAAAATTACAACTTTTAATACCAGGTTATAGAGGTTATAGAATAAGTGAAGACATTAGGGATGCCGATATTTTTTTAAAAAATGAAATATATAAAAAATTGCTTTCTTATATAGATAAATTAAAAGAATCTGAAAACAATCTGTTAAAAAAAGGTATTTTCATGAATCTGGAAGATATAAAAGATTTAATAGCTAAAATTCAGACATTAGCTGCTAAAATAAAACACCATGAAGCCGGGTATTCAGGAATATCCGCACCTATAAGGGTCACCCCTGAAAAACTCTCAAAGGTGTATGAACTGGATTCAACAATCGCCGATTTTTTAATTAACATTGAAAATAGTGTAAATGCATTTTATTCTGATACAATATCAGGAAAATTTGATCAATCTAAGTTATTAAACATTCGGGAAAATTTATTTAAATTAGAGGAAATCAATAATAATAGGGATAAAATTCTTTACGGAGATTGATAACTATGTTCAAGAAAAAGGATTCATATTCCTCCGGAAATAGTGTTATTGGAGCGACTACGATAGAATGGGCAGATGAATATAAAAAGGAAAACATAATGTGGAAGGTTCCAAGGAATATAAGGTTAAATGATAATATTGTTGTTAGAGAAGATGAGACAGCAGTATTCTTCAGAGATGGAAAAGTTCTTGCATACATAGACAGGCCAGGAAGATATGCACTTACTTCATTAAACGCACCTGTGGTAGGTGAGATTGTAAAACTTTTATCAGGTGTGCAACAAGAAGCAGAAGTTTATTATGTACAGAGGAGAATTTTGGATGGTAAGTTCGGTTCCAAAGAACCATATGCATTCAGAGACAAAGATTTTGGAATAGTTTTGCTCAGATTATACGGTGAGATGAGATATAGGGTGAAAGATCCATCAATATTTATAAATCAATTTGTAGGAACATTTTCTGCAGAGACAAGCAATGATGTAGTTTCCAGGATAAGAGATCAGATGGTTATCTTAGTTTATAACGTCCTTGGAAAAATGTCTCAACAAGGTTTGTCAGTTTTAGATATTCCGGCAAATTTAATGAATATTGAAGCGGCAATATTGGCAGAGGCACCAAACCAATTTGATCAATATGGTATTGAAATAAATAAGATATCGGGATTAAACATATCCTTGCCTGAGGAAATACAAAAGGCAATTGAGGAAAGGGCCAGTATGCAGGTATTGGGTGTAAACTATATGCAATTACAGGCAGGTAAAGCGATGGTGGATGCTGCAAACAATCCTTCAGGAGCTGCAGGTGCAGGGGCTGGAATAGGCGTTGGTATGGGTGCCGGTTTGGGAATGGCATATCCAATGTCCCAAAACATTGCACAGGGAATGGTACAAGAACAAACTAAGAAGTGTCCCAAATGTGGTTCAATTGTCCCTGTATCAGCAAAATTCTGTCCAAATTGTGGCTATGACTTTTCATCTGAAGATACAATGACTTGTCCATATTGCGGGGCAAAGATACCGAAGAATTCCAAGTTTTGTCCCAACTGTGGAAAACCCCTCTCCTTAAAGTGTCCAAAATGTGGAGCAGATATACCGCCTGGTGCTAAATTCTGTCCAAACTGTGGTTGGAAGGTTGAATTGCCTTAGGTGAGAATATGAAGTGCCATAGTTGTGGAGCTGAAATCCCGGATAATTCTATATTTTGCCCATACTGTGGCATAAAAATAAAGGACATTGAGGTTAAAAATGAACAAAAAAATATTTCAGAAGGTGAAATATTAAAAGAAATGAATTGTCCAAGATGTGGAGCACCGTTAAACCCATTACCAGGAGATTCAATCGTTGTATGTAGTTACTGTGGAACGACTGTATTCTTAAATCCAAACGGTGCATGGGAAAAGATAAAAAGGCATTTAATCTTGGATATATCTATTCCAGAAAGGGAGAAAGCCTTAGAAAGGTTGAAAATTTATATGGATTCATCAATATTTAATAGACATTCATTTGAAAAATCTACAATTCTATCTTCCGAATTGACTTATATCCCATATTGGATAATAAGGGCCACATATATCTCTAATTTTATTTATACGAAAACTGAGACAACATCATTCAGGGGAAATGTTTATGTTCAACCGATTGACGTTCCAGGAATGGAAAGTGGAGAACTGTATGTACCGGTTATAGCAAGAAAAGATCTCAGTGAATTTCAACCATATGATTATGAATTTAACATTTCCAAAGCCAGGCAAATAAAAGAATCTGATATATCTAGTGGTGTAAAGTTATTGAATGGGGACATAAATATTAATGATATTGAAAACAACAAAAACAATTTTGTAATAAATTATGTAATAAGTAAAATAAGAAAAAAATATAGGACTTTAAAATCAATTTCGGTACAACCAAACGTGGAAGAGATATTCATATTGCATGCACCAATATGGAAATTTGAATTGGAAATACCAGGTTTGTTGAAGAAAAGTATGCATAAGGTGACATATTTAATGGATGCATCAAATGGAATAGTAATGGAAAAGGTTTCGGAATAAAATTATTTAAAACTTTTTTCAAGATCTTTCTCTTTTCTTAAACTATTTAGCCTCCAATATACTAAAACTATGTAAATTAAAAGAATGAATAAAATCAATGCGACATAAAGGAGATTGAAGGATATAACTGTTGTTGCAAATAATGTTGTGGTTATAAATATAACAAAATATCCCAAAGAAAAAGCAGTCACAGTATTCCAAGATTTTAATACTGAATGTAATAGATATGAAATTATAGAAAAAATTAGTGCTGTAATACCTATATAAACAAAAGAAAGAAATTCAGATTTAATTGAGATGAAAATCAAATAAAATACAATAACGGAAATTGCTATTACCAAACCCGCAGCAGAGATTCCCAAAATTTCATTTGACTTCATTTGAAATCACCTTTTTAGGTTTAAGAACAAATCCAATTATCAAAATTATTATTCCAACTATTCCAAATATTATGCCTAGGAATAAAATTAGACCATTTATTAATAAAGATGATTCGTGTGCATAATAATAATATATTGTTGGCGTTGAATTTGAAAACGTTACTAAGTAATAAGATCCTTTTTGGATAATAAATGTTAATTCACCTGAGCTATTTGCTATTGAATTTTGTGACATTGATTTAATGTTTGATTTATTTATTAAACTAAGTTCTGTTGAATTTATTAAATATATATTCTTTGAAACATTCACTATTATAATCTCTTCCCCAGTAGAATTAATTTCATCTGAAATCCATATATCTGACTTATAATTATACCATTTATTTAACTTTATAATTGAAGATTCAGATAAGTATGTCCCAACACCAAATAATATTACACCTAAAACAAAAATTATTGTACCGATTATTACTAGAGATTTTCTCATATGATTTAAAATTAAAACTAAATATAAATAAATTATTACATTTAACTATAACAATTAATTAATATAATACTATCTTTTTTAAAATATATGGAAAGTAAATTACCTGATATTCAGGCAATCGTTCCAAATATTAATTTTAAATTAACCAGGGTAGGTGTTACGAACGTTGTAAAACAAATATTTGTAAAGAGGCCAGATAGAGACGTTGTATTGCAACCAATTATAAATCTATACGTTGATTTGCCATCGACAAAAAAAGGAGCTGACATGTCAAGAAACGTAGAAATAATAGAGGATATTGTTGAAAGGAGTACGCGTGCACCTTGCTCAAGTATTGAGGATTTGGGAGAAAATATTGTAAAAATGATGGCCAAAAAACATCCATATGCGACTAGAATGGAAGTTGAAATAATATCCGATTATTTTCTAGACAGGAAAAATCCATCTGGTAAATTAACACAAGAAAGATACAAAATATTTTCAAAGGTTGTGATGGAAAATAAAAAAATAAAGAAAATGATCGGGATAATGGCAACCGGAATCTCTGTATGCCCCTGTGCAATGGAAACTGTTAGGACATACCTCAAGGAAAAATATCCAGAATATTCAAATTTCCTAGATAAAATTCCTGTACCATCTCATAATCAAAGGAATAACGTGACAATTTTAATGGAAATACCTGAGGGATATTCAATAGAATTAAATGATTTGATTGAAATTGCAGAAAAATCTTATTCAAATTCCACATATGAAATATTAAAAAGGAAAGACGAGATGGAACTTGTCCTGAAGGCGCATGAAAATCCAAAATTCGTTGAGGATGTGGTTAGGGAAGCATTAAAACTCATTTATGAAAAGTATAAAAATTTTCCAGATGACACAATAATCACAGTTAAATCTGAAAGTGAAGAGAGTATACATAAACATAATGCTTTTGCTGAAAGAGTTTGCACATTAAAAGAAATCAAAGAAGAAGAAAAATTTTTGACAAAAGATGAACATGAAAATGGAGAAAATTGTTGTTCTTAAATGAATAATTTGAATATTTATAAAGAAAATTTTTTATAAAATCAATTAGAAATTTAAGTTTAATTAAAGCAAAATTTATATTTCATAATTAAAAATTGATTTTGATTATTATGGATATTGACATTTCAGAGGAATTAGCAAAAAAACAAAAAGAGATATCAATTGCGGAATTTTTTGAAAAAAATAAGCAGATATTAGGTTTTGATTCTCCTCAAAAATCTCTTGTAATGGCTGTAAAAGAAGCTGTTGACAATTCATTGGATGCATGTGAGGAGGCAAGGATTTTACCAGATATCAATATAATATTGGAAAGGGTGGAAAAAGATGAATATAAATTGACAGTTGAAGATAATGGACCGGGAATTGTTAGAAAAGAGGTTCCAAAGGTCTTCGGTCAATTTTTATACGGTTCAAGATTTCATGCAGTTAGGCAATCTAGAGGACAACAAGGAATTGGAATTTCTGCGGTTGTTTTATACGGTCAAATAACCACGGGGAAACCGGCACACATAGAATCCAAAATAATGTCTGAAGATGTAGGTTATATGTTTGATTTATACATTGATACAACAAAAAATAAACCTGTAGTTTTAAAAGAAGAACCATTTTTAACAAACAAAAAAAGTGGTGTAAAAATAACTGTAAATTTAAAGGGTAAATATGTCAAAGGTAAACAGAGTATAATTGATTATTTACAAAATACTGCTATAGTAAATCCTCATGCTACCATAACATTCCAGGATCCAGATGGTATGAAGATCAAATATGAAAGGGTATGGAACGAACCTATAGAACCACCAAAAGAAACAAAACCTCACCCATATGGTGTAGAGATTGGAGAAATAATGAAAATCGCCCAAAAAACGAATTATAAAAAAGTATCAACATTTTTAACTGGTGAATTTAGCAGAATAAGTAATCAAACAGCAAATGAAATTCTAAAGATAGCAAACGTAGACCCAAATAAGGAACCTTCCAAGTTGACTCTGGAAGAGATCAAGAAAATAAAGGAGGCTTTTATGAAAATTAAACTTTTACCACCCTCTTTTGAATCATTGTCTCCAATAGGAGAGACATTGATAAAAAAAGGGTTAAAAAATGTTTTAGGTGAACTGAAGCCAAGCTTTTATTCATTACCCGTTACCAGAAAGCCATCCGTTTATTCAGGAAACCCATTTGTTGTTGAAGTGGGTCTTGTTTATGGTGGAAACATTCCGGCAGATGAACCTGTTAAAGTACTGAGATTCGCAAATAGAGTTCCATTGTTATATCAAGCTGGATCGTGTGCATTAACAAAGGCCGTTGAAAATATTGATTGGAGAAAATATGGCCTGGAACAGAAGGGAGGTCAGGGAATCCCAGTAGGACCAATGATAATTTTAATACACCTTGCATCTACCAAGGTACCTTATACTTCAGAGGCAAAAGAGGCTATTGCAGAAATCCCTGAAATTATGGATGAACTTGACTTGGCTTTAAAGGAATCAGCGAGACAAATAAGAACATATTTGATAAAAAGGGAGGTTAAAAATAAGTTATCTGAAAAATTCTTTTTGGTTCAAAAAATACTCCCCCTAATAGCAGAGAAGAGTGCTAAGATTACAAATAATCCTGTTCCTGATATTTCTCCCGTAATAACAAAGATAATGAATATTGTATGGATTGATGAGAAGGTAGAGGTAAAAGAGAACAAAGCATTAATAAATTTAAGCGTAATGAATTACACATCTCAAACAAAATCATTTAAATTATATGCAGATTTTCCGGATGGAACAATCATAAAAGAATCCATAAAACCCTTTGGAGACTATGATGAAAAGAACGATTACATAGTTTGGAATATAGAAAATTTGGAGCCTTTGAAGAAATTGGAATTGCATTTTGAATTGGAAAAATTAAAATCGGATTATTCAGAAACAACATACTATATCGAGGGAATAGACCCTGTTCACGTTGTAGGAGCAGAGCCTCTTCCAGGCGATTGGAATATTGAATCACTGAGATCAATAATCGAAGAAGTAGAGGGTGATGAAAATGGAAACGAAGAGGAGTGAAGAGGTACTTAATGAATTAAAAAAATTAGTTGAAAAGATATATGATCAACTGAAGAACGGTGAAATTCCATCAATGGAGTTACCAGCTAGGAATAAATATAATATAAAATTGGATATTACTAAGGGTGTTTGGAAATACGGTGATGAAAAGGTTTACAGGACTGCAAAGAAAATAGATGGAGCATATACATTGTTAAGAACCATGTATATGCTTGATTTTATAAAAGAGATGATTGAGCAGAACAAATCTTCAACATTGAGAGAATTATATTACATTTCAGAGGGATGGGGATTGGCAAAATTTCATACTCAGGATGAATCTGATAAATTGGCTGAAGATATTGAAATTGTAACAAAATATTTGAGAGAAGATTTTAAGCTTAGGCCTGAGGAAAATGGTGCCACGATAATAGGAAATATTACAATTGAGGAAATAAACAGAAAGGGAAAACCGCAGAGAATAAATTGTAGAGACGATGTTGGAGATTCTGGTTATGCAATACCTTATAATGTTGAAAAAGACAAAATAAAAATAATAGACTTTGATGCAGATTTTGTTTTAGCAATCGAGACAGGTGGCATGTTTGATAGGCTTGTGGAAAACGGTTTTGATGAAAAGGCAAGAGCTATTTTGGTTCACTTAAAAGGTCAGCCCGCAAGGAGTACGAGAAGATTATTAAAACGTTTCAATGAGGAGCTAGGTTTGCCAGTTCTTGTTTTTACAGATGGAGACCCATGGTCATTTAGGATTTATGCAAGTATTGCATATGGTGCAATTAAAACTGCACATATTTCAGAATATCTTGCAACACCTACAGCAGAATTCATTGGTGTTACAGCTAGTGATATTTTAAATTACGATTTACCTACAGACAAATTGAATGACAAGGATATAAAAGCCCTATACGCTGAATTGGAAGACCCAAGATTTAATACACCATTTTGGAAAAATGAAATTGAATTAATGTTAAAGATAGGAAGAAAAGCCGAACAACAAGCTTTGGCAAAATATGGTTTGGATTATGTTACGGATGTTTATTTACCAGAAAAGATATCTGAATTGGGATTAAAATGAAGGTAGAAGGTCTTACAAGTCCTGATATCAATGCTTGGATAATTGAGAATAGAGAATATCTTTTAGATTCGTTCATTAAAAAATATGAAATTGGGGATATAATAAAAATTAGGTTTCACAAAAAGGATGTTGGAAATAGGGATCTATACATAGAATTGCCGAGATTTATATATTTTGGTGAAAGGTATGAAATGGAATCCAAAGAAAATCAAGCTTTTGAAAACATCGTTGATAGAAAGGTAATTTCCATTGATCAACCGAATTTTGACAGGATCATAAGAATTGATTTATCATCTTCTTATTCAATAATCATAGAGCTTTTTAGTCAGGGAAATTTCATCATTTTAAAAGATAATAAGATAGAATATGCCAATATATATAGAGAATGGAAAGGAAGGAAAATTTTTAAAGGGGAAGAATATAGATATCCTCCATCTCCGTATGATCCAAGAAATTTAGACCTAAAGAAATTTAAGGAAATATTGAAAAATGACACTGATATTGTAAGATTTTTGGCATTAAAATTGAACTTCAGCCATTATTCAGAAAATATTCTTAAAAATTGCAATATAGATAAAAATAAAATATGCAAAGATCTGCAGGAAAATGAAATAGAATGTATTTATGAAAATATGAATGATATTTTGAGATATAAAGATAAATATTACCTATGTAATAATAAAATATCAATATTCAATGAAAATAATTGTGAAGAATACACTAAAATAAACGATGCAATATTGAATCTTGCAAAAATTAAAGATGAAGGTGATGAAATAAATAGAATAATAAATGAACAGATGAAAACGATGGAAGAATATAAGAAATATTCAGAAAAGATGAAAAATGAAGCAGATTTAATTATGATGAATATAGGAAAAATAGACGAGATAATAAATGATGTTAAAAGAAATAAAATAAGGAATGAATTGTTATCAAGAAATGGAAAAATAATAAAAATATTGCTAGATGGGAATGAGATAGATTTAGATATTTTGAAAAATGCAATCATGAATGCGCAGGAAAAGTACGAAGAATCCAAAAAATACGCTGAAAAAATAAATGGTATTTTGAGTGCAATAGAAAAGATAAAAAATAAAAAAATAGAAAAAGAAGAAAAGAAAATATTAGTTGAAAATAGAAAGAGGTTTTGGTTTGAAAAGTATAGGTGGTTTATATCATCGGAAAATGCGATTGTTATAGCTGGTAGAGATGCAAAAACAAATGAGGAGGTAGTAAAGAAATATCTGGAGGAAAAGGATTATTATGTTCATGCAGATATACATGGAGCTCCAAGTGTTGTGGTAAAAAATACCGGTATTACTGAGAAGACTTTGATTGAGGCAGGGATATTTAGTGTTTCATTTTCAAAGGCATGGAATGCTGGATATAAGTCTGCGGATGCATATTGGGTCACATTCTCACAGGTATCAAAGATGGCAGAAAGTGGGGAATATGTTCCAAGAGGTGCATGGGTGATAAGAGGTAAGAAAAATTATATGAGAAATTTACCATTGAAGTTGGGAATTGGCGAAATAGAATATCAGAATGTAAAGATTGTAATGATAGGGCCAATAGAATCATTTAAAAATAAGACAAAAAAGATAATTGTTATAAGTCAGGGAGAAACTAGAAAGGATGTGGCAGCAGCAGAAATATCAAAAAGATTCGGAATCTCAATAGATGAAGCCATGAAACTGTTGCCACCCGGAAATGTAAATATAGAAGGTGAATTTGATGTTTCCAATATCGATAATAGTCACAGTCAAGAATGAGGAGAAAAACATTGCCGATTTATTGAATTCTTTGGCAATTCAGGAAAGGCCATTTGAAGTTGTGTTGGTGGATGCAGAAAGTAGTGATAAAACTGTTGAAATTGCCAAAGGATTTTTGGATAAAATGGATTTAAATATTATAGTTAAAAAGAGTACAAGGGGTGAAGGTAGGAATATAGGCGTAATGAATTCAAAGTATGATTATATTCTATTTATTGATGGCGATTCATATGCTGACAAGAATTGGGTATCTGAGATGAGAAAATCCTTTATGGCAAATTGTGATATTGTGGCCGGTAAAACAATAAGTATAGGAAATAAAAAATATACAAAATTTGGAAGGGTTGAACTCTTTTATAAAGGTGTTGATGTAACATTTCCCTCCTGCAATTTGGGATATAAAAAAGATCTATTTTTGAGACTGAACGGTTTCGATCCAAAATTTATTACAGCTGAAGACATTGATTTAAACATGCGTGCCCTCGATAAAAATGCAAGATTTTGTTATAATGAAAATGCGATCGTTTACAATAAGGTGAGGGAAGATATTTCATCATTTTTAAAACAGGCATATTGGAATGGTTATGGTAGAGCCCAGCTCAATAAAAAGCATGGAAATGTATGGAAAATGTATTCTATCAAATCAATGGTAGAAACAGGTCAATTTAATACCTTTGGAATAGTAAGATTAATTTTTGCTTTTATCGGTTATTTAAATGGAAAGGTGAATAAAGGTGAATGATGTAGAAATAAGCATAATAATACCAACAATGAATGAGGAAGAGAATATAGGAAAAGTTTTGCAAAGGATAAAGAATAGCGTTAAGGGTAATTATGAAATTTTAATAGTTGATAATAGCAAAGATAAGACACCTGAAATTGCTAAATCAATGGGTGCAATTGTTATAAATGAAAAGAGAAAAGGCTATGGAAGAGCATATAAAACGGGATTTTCACAAGCAAAGGGTAAAATAATTGTGACGTTGGATGGAGATAATACATACCCGCCAGAAGTAATAAACGAATATGTGGAATTTTTATACAAAAACGGTTATGATTTTATTTCATGTGAAAGGATAAGCAGATTAAATCCAGAGGCCATGGTTAAGGCTCATAGAATAGGAAATATGTTGTTGAATTATGCAATCTTGATGCTGTTTTTTATCAAAATGAAAGATTCCCAAAGTGGTATGTGGATATTCAAAAGAGAAATTTTGAATCATATTCATTTATGTTCTGATGGAATGCCATTTTCTGAAGAGTTGAAAATTCAGGCATTTCAAAAATTTAAATCTATCGAATTGCCAATAGATTATGGCATAAGGATGGGTGAAGTGAAATTGCAAAGGTTCAAGGATGGTGTTGGAAATCTTTTATATCTATTAAAATTGAGATTCTTCGGGTGTTATGAAAAGATATCGATAACATTATAATAGATCAAAATATATACTAACCATGAATGTATTAGTTTCAGTTACCGATAAAAGGAATATTGAAAAGCTTGTTCATTATTTAATTGAACATAATCATACAGTATATGCCACCTCAGGAACAAAAAAATATCTCGAAGAAAGGAATGTAAAGAATGTAAAAGATATTGAAAGCTTAACAAATTTTAAAGAGATTTTGGAAGGAAGGGTAAAAACACTGCATCCAACTATTTTCGGTGGTATTTTGGCAAGGACAGATCAGATGGAAGAATTGAAAAAATTGGGAATTAAACCAATAGACATGGTAATTGCAAACCTATACGACTTTAAAAATGCACAGGATGATGAAAAGGAATTGGTAGAGAATATTGACATAGGGGGTGTTGCATTAATAAGGGCTGCTGCTAAAAATTATGAAAGGGTAACGGTAATTACAGATCCAAATACATATGATGAAATTATAAAAGAGCTTGATGAGAAGGGATACATAGATATTGAAAAGAGAAAAGAATTGGCCGTAAGGGCATTTTTGTACACTTCATGGTATGATTCTTATATTTTTAACAGGTTTTGGAACAAATTTTATAAATCGAACATTCCACCCGGAATATCATTTTCATCCATGTTATATCAAAATTTAAAATATGGTGAAAATCCACAAAATCCAGCAGGCTTTTATTCAGACAGCAAACCATGGGTATTGCTCAAGGGCAAGGACATATCCTATAACAATATATTGGATATGGATTCTGCATATAGTCTTGTAAATGAATTTGAAGAACCCACAGTTGCAATTATAAAGCATGGAAACCCCTGTGGAGTATCAAGCGGTGAAAATATTGAAAAAATATATGACCAGGCTTTTTTGGCTGATGCCATGTCCGCATACGGTGGCATAATTGGTGTAAATTTCAAGGTAAATGAATCATTTGCAAAGAAAATGAAAAACAATTTCTATGAACTCATTGTTGCACCCGAGTATGATGAAAAATCATTGGAATTTTTCAATAAATACAAAAAAGATCTCAGGGTAGTTAAATATGAAAATATAAATGATTATTATGAAATAAGAAATGTGGCTGGAGGATTTCTTTATCAGTTGAAACCTAAATATGAAATAGAATGGAAAGTGGTTTCAGATAGAAAACCTGACAAGAGGGAGGAAGAGGATTTAAAATTTGCTTGGAACGTTGTAAAGCATGTTAAAAGCAATGCAATAGTTTTTGCCTATAATAAAACAACCACTGGTATAGGTGCTGGACAAATGAGTAGGGTTGATGCGGTAAAGATTGCCTCAATGAAGGCCGGTGAGAGGGCTAAAAATTCCGTCATGGCGTCTGATGGATTTTTGCCTTTTGTTGACGATGTTGAAGAGGCTGCAAAGGCAGGGATAACTGCCATAATCCAACCGGGCGGTTCCAAGAGGGATGATGAGATAATAAAAAGGGCCAACGAACTAAATATAGCAATGGTATTTACTGGTAAAAGGGCATTTTCACATTGACTATGAATCCAAAAAATGAAATTATAAAATATGGGAAAATAATTTACGAAATGGGACTTACAGAATCAAGTCATAGTGGCAATATTAGCATTAGAGAAGACGATAAAGTGTATATTAAAAAACATGGAACAATGCTTGGACATCTCACTGAGGATGATATTGTTGAAATTTCTTTAAAAAATGAAAAGAATTATGATATTGCATCATCAGAGGTATATTCTCACGTTGAAATATATAAAAATACTGATTCCAACGCAATAATTCATGCACATACAATTTATGCTGTTGTATTATCAATATCTGAAAATATTGATAAAATAGTACCAATAGACGAAGAAGGTAAATATTATCTAGATTATATTCCAATAGTTGAAGTTAAAAATCCAGTTGCCTCAAAAGAATTGGCCGAAGCATTGGGGAAAATAATGAAAAATCATAATATGGCAGTGATAAAAGGTCATGGTACATTTGCAAGGGGAAGAAATCTTTCAGAGGCATTAAAAAATTTGACATTGGTTGAAAGCATATCTAAAATTATATATCTTACAAAAATATATAAAAATGTTCTATAATTTTTCTATATATACATGGCTAGATTGTTGTGAAGGGCCTTCAAACATTTGTGCTTTATCATCCGTAAGAAAATTAACGTTCCATCCATAATTTTTTATCCAATTACCCCTATAAATTAATACCGTTCCCTTTAATATTTTATCAGATATTTTTGCCTTTGTAATCACACTATATTTATCATTGTATACCTTAACATCATCATTATTCTTTATATTCAATTCCCTTGCATCCTGGTCATTTATATAAATAAAATTATCAACTTCATATATATTATTATGTAAAGAACCAATCAAAATTAGATTTGTAGGAGAGAGTAATCTAAAACCATTATTTTTATCATCAATATAATTATCTAAATTCTCTATAAAATATCGATAATTAAATTTACCCCGGAAAATATCCGGCTCAATTTTACAGAATCCATTTTTAAATAAATATTCTTTATCAAGATTTGATCTTTTTATTATATTTTCAATTATAGTCATTTCATCCTCTAAAAGGAATTTATCATTAATTCCAAGGAATTTAGCTAAATTTACAAAAAGATCATGGTTTGACAGTGCTTGTTCCGGAGGATCAAATATTTTTTGATTCAACATAATATAATCATGAAAATATGAATCGACAAGATCATTGAATTCAAAAAAATGGGCTGCAGGTAAAATCAAATCTGAATTCATTACTGTATCATTGTAATACAATTCGTGGGTTATAACATAAATCCCCTTCTCTTTTATCTTTTCTCTAAATTTTTTCTGGTTTGGAAGTGAATTAAATGGATTACTTCCATATATAAAAATAGTGTCAAATTTATCCATTTCTTCAGAAATTGTATACTGATTTATTTCTTTTCTATTCTCATTTTTTCCCCTCAAATATTCATAATCGATTTTATGTTTTCTATCGTAAATAAAATTATATTCCTTATCCAAAATTGACAATATATATGCAATAGCCATAATCGAAAGAGCTCCATTTAATTGCCTTTGAAATCCATAACCCATATGAATAACCGGATTTTTTGAATTAAGCAAAATATCTGATAATTTCATCCCATAATTTATTTCATTATCATCTAATTCCTCAAAACTTACATCTATATCAGGGTATTTTCTCAATTTATCATTTAATAACTTAGCAACAAACAATGCAAATTTAAAATCGTGTCCAGGAAATATTCTAATGTGCAGATTAGCGGATTTTGCAGTCTCTGTGATTGTAGGATCTATAACTATAATCTTAGCATTGCTTTTCTTTACCTTTACATATCCATGGATGTTTGTCCAGGCAGGATTCATACCCCAATATATGTAAACATCAACATCATCCAATTCTTCAGGATTATAACCAGTTGATGTTCCGAGTAAATTTTTTAGCATGTTATTTCCAGCCTCGTCACATAAAGAATGTTTTAATTTTAGGGTCCCAAAATAATTGAAGAGACGCTGTGGGAAATTGTATGAAATTAGACCTCTATTTCCAGCATAGTCGTATGGCAAAAATCTATCATAATCTTTAATTCTCTCCCCTATAATTTTAAATGCCTCTTTCCATGATATGTCGTAGAATTTTCCATTTTTATTTAAATAAGGTTTCGTAATTCTATATTTAGTATGTGATGCCTCAACATACCATTTTGATTTTAGACATAAAAATCCATCTGTTATTGGATTATTTTTATTACCATTTATCGAGATATTCCCATTTTCAATTCTTGTAATTATTGAGCATGTATCGTAGCAGTCTTTTAAACATGCTGAGTAATATATCATAAAATTACAATAATTTAAAATATCTTAATATTTACTTTTAATATTGAATGATTGAAGAAATAAAAGAAAAATTAGGAGCAGAAGGTAAATGGGTTGTAAAAATAAAAACAAAATATGGGCCTTTGAAAATTGAAGAAATTGTAAAAAACGTTTTTAAAAATTTTAAATGTTTAAACAATTATTGGTCACCATATTTGAATTATGGTATGTTGGAAATTTGCTTTGATAAAAAAACCGTTTACATAATTTGGAATATTGGCAATGAAGAAATTTTGGAAATAATTGAAAATGAAAATTTTGATATGAATCAAATAATCGATGAAATATCTTCGGCAAATATTGAAAATAGTGTTTTAAGGTTAATGAGAGGTCAATTTTAAAATTATACCAAAATATTTATTATTTAATAGTGATATCGTAATTCCGAGGTAGATTCTATAGAAAAGAAAATGCTATATACAATCATAGCTGTAGTAATAGTTCTAATAGTGATAATCGCAGCGGTGGCTGTAATGTTTATGCAAAAGCCATCTACCACAACAACAAGTCCTACCCCAACCCCCAAAGTCCTACACCTTCGCCAAGTCCAACTGCACCAACAGTTTCGGCAGCTGTAACGACTCAATTGGGTACAGTGGGAACACCAATAACATTTACAGCGACAACATCAGGTTCTGTTTCAAAGGTAACATGGTATTTTGGTGATGGTATTACCGGAACAGGAAATGTTGTAAATCATACATACAGTTATCCTGGTGAATATTTGGTATTTGTAAATGCAACAGGACCATCTGGTTATGCCAACAATTTGGCTAACATGTTGTACATAACGATAACTCCAGGAACTCAGACAAATTCAACAATAGCATCAGAAATATCACAACCATCATTGACATTTAATGCTACATATGAGCCAAATGCACCTATTTTAAACGTTAATCAACAGGCAGCATTTTTGGAATCATATTTGCAACCACCAACGGCGGCAAATTGGTCAA
>JBAMMA010000017.1:0-92736 GCA_039794005.1 Thermoplasmata archaeon | reverse complement strand
AATCCAAATCTGATTATGCATACTTATAAGAATCCGGGCTTTTATGTAATAAATTTCACAATTATTACGTATAATCAAGCACCATTCGCTAAATATTTGGTAATAACCAATCAAACGAGCACAGAATATCTTCCATCAACATATTATAAAGATGTTATTGCTGGAGAACACATGGTAGTAACGGAGCTAATGACAGTATATGTAGCTTCAGTTGGTCAGAAAGCCGGAATTTTGAAGGGTACTGGAAACATACCCTCACCAGGTGTAATAAATGTTGTTGAAGTTGTTCCAGGAGGTCCATATTCATCCTTGGACCCAAGAATGTTAATAAAGGATATAGTTGCAGAACCTTTATTTTCATTTGGATGGAATAAAAAGGATGCATACAGTAGGGTTCAAGAACTTTTGGAAAAGGTAGGCCTTCCACAGGAATTCATGTATAGATTCCCGCATGAGTTGTCTGGTGGCCAAAGGCAGAGGGTAGCAATAGCAAGGGCATTAGCACTAAATCCTGAATTCATAGTGCTTGATGAACCGACATCTGCACTTGACGTTTCAGTTCAGGCTCAGGTTTTAAACCTCCTAGAAGATTTGAGAAAGGAATTTAATCTTACGATGCTTTTTATTACCCACCACATACTTGTAGTAAAACATATTTCTGATAGAATTATGGTCATGTATTTGGTTAAAATAGTTGAAAGCGCAAAAAAGGAAGATATATTCAAAGAACCAAAGCATCCATATACTCAGGCTTTGTTATCATCCGTTCCCATACCGGATCCAAGGGTAAAGGTAAATAGGATATTTCTAGAAGGTGACGTTCCTAGTCCTATAAACCCTTCAAAAGGTTGTTTCTTCCATCCCAGGTGTAAACATGCATTTGAACCATGTGGATTTACAACATACGAATTGGTTGAACCTTTGAGGTTTGTGTTAGACAATAGGAGAAATCCGGAATTGGGTAATTTAGAAATACAGGAGATAAACATAATTGATGACCTAAACATGGAAATAACTTTTAACAATTCTGTAGACCGTGGAACAGTTGAATCAATAATACAGAAGGAGAAGGAAGAAACCAGGGCACTGTTTGGAATAAAAGAAATATCAGTAGAAAATAATATAATGAAAATAAAGATGCACAACCCCATTGAACCTAAATTAAAGGACATTGGAAATGAACATCTCGTTGCATGTCACCTTGTAAATCCCCCTTAATTTTTTAATTAATATTCAAAGAAGATAATAAATTATTTTACAAAGGTTAATATCTTTTAAAACATTATAGGGATTGGTGAGTTTTATGGATTTAGATTCAAAATTCTCTGATATATCAAAAACATTAAAAGGATCTGCTGTAAGGGAATTATTAAAATATGCAGAACAACCCGATGTAATATCTTTTGGTGGAGGAATGCCAAATCCCATCTCCTTTCCCATAGATAATATTAAGGAGATTATAAATAACATTTTGGATAACTATGGAACAAAAGCTTTGCAATACGGTACAACAGAAGGATTATCAGAATTAAGGGAACAGATTGCAAAGAGAATGAAGGATAAATTTTCAATAAACATAAATCCAGCAAATATTATAACATTAAATGGAAGTCAATCTGGTCTATACATGGTATCTAAGGTATTTTTGAACAGAGGGGACTATGTTGTAAGTGAAGCACCAACATATGTTGGTGCAATATCCGCCTTTAACGCACAGGCGCCATCATGGATCACAGTAGAACTGAAGGATGATGGAATGGATTTAAATGAACTAGAATCCAAAGTTAAAAGGGCGATTGAAGAAAAAAAGATTCCAAAATTTGTATATGTAATACCAACATTTCAGAATCCAGCCGGTTTGACATGGTCTGAAGAAAAGAGAAAACATCTCCTTGAAATTGCTTCAAAATATGATCTCATAATATTTGAGGATGATCCATACAGTGAAATAAGATTTTCAGGAAATCACGTAAAGCCAATAAAATATTTTGATGATGAAGAGCGTGTAATATATATGGGAACTTTCAGCAAAGTTTTATCTCCAGGTATAAGGCTAGGTTGGGTAACAGCAAATGATGCGATAATAAGAAAGATAGCCCTTCTCAAACAAGGTGTGGACTTATGCACAAATGTCTTTAGCCAGTATATTGCACTAGAGTATTTGAAAAATGGCATGATTGACAAACAAATTCCAAAGATAGTTGAACTTTACAGGAAAAAGAGGGATTTGATGCTTAAATCTCTAGAAGAAAATATGCCGGAAGGTGTAACATGGACAAGACCGGATGGAGGCATGTTCTTATGGGTAACCGTGGATTATGATATAGATACTGAAAAGCTGCTAAAGAAAGCTTTAGAAAACAAAGTTGCATATGTGGTTGGTACAGCCTTTTACCCTGATGGAAGAGGAAGGAATTCAATGAGGCTAAATTTCACATATTCAAAGGATGAGGACATCATCACAGGAATTTCAAGGCTGGGAAAAGTCATAAAAGAAGAGATAAAAAAATAATTTAATATTCTGAAATCTTTTCCATCAATTTTATTTCATTTTCTATATCGTTCAAATCCAGCATTTCAACTGTTGAATGGGTATATTTTATTGGAAAACTTATGGCTAAACTAGGTATCCCCCTCTCAAAGGTACCGGCAGCATCTGTAGATCCTCCAGTTACAACTTCCTGATATTTTATGCCATTTCTTTCTGCTATTTCCCTCAATTTTTTAACCAAAGATAATGAATTCGCGCCCCTTGCATCAAAAAATCTAAACACAGGACCTTTTCCAAGTGAAACCGGGGACAAGGCATAATCAACATTTGGCATATCGGCAGATGTCACACTATCTATGACATAAATTTCATCATAATTCAGGTCCTCTATTCCTCTAGCTCCTCTTAGACCTGTCTCCTCCTGAACTGTGAATATAAGCGTAATTTTGTTTTTCAAATCCTTTTTAATGGATCTATCTAAAAATTCCAAAAGTATTGCAACACCAGCTCTATCATCCAAACCTCTTGTAACAATATATCTATTGTTTAATTTTATGAAATTTTTCATCCATCTTCCAGGATCTAGAACATTGAATCCAAGTCCTTCAGCCTCTTCTCTTGACCTTGCTCCAACATCAACATACAATTCTTCCCCAGAGAAACATTTGTTTAATTCATCTTCCTTTGAGACATGCGGTGGTTTTAATCCAATTACTCCATATCTAAACTTTCCGTCCCTGCCAAGGAATTCAAGATATTGGCCATATAGCATTCTGGAATCAACACCGCCTACCCTCTTAATCCTTAGCATACCCGATTTGTCAATATGTGTAACTATAACCCCAATCTCATCCATATGTGCTATAAATGCAATGTGTTTTTCATTACCTCCAAATGTAAAATATACGTTTCCAATTTTATCTATCCTTGGTTGGCCATATTTTTTTAGATAATATACGATCTTTTCTTTTATTGGATCTTCATATCCACTTACCCCGAATTCATAGACCATCTCTTTAATGAGATTTTCAATATCCATATTATCACCAATTATAAAAAAATAAATGGTTGGATTTAATTCCATCGAAATTAGAAGGAATTAAAAATCATCATATTTCTTCAATTCTGTCTGCAAATATATCCTTGAAAATGTATTTAAGATCCAATTCAAATGCCACTATGGGGTTCCCCAGACCAAAATTTTCTATAATTTTTGGATGCATTTCACCAAAAAATCCGCTATTTTTTCCATCTACATTTATCCAGGCCTGTCTTCCATCTATAAAAAATGGGAGGTAGGATTCTTCGACTTCCCATTTTACATTAATTGATTCCATTATTTTACTTACTATTCCTTTAATTTCTGTGAAAGAAGCATTTGATGATATTATTGCTCCAGCCAAATTGACGCTCTCTTCCATATTATATATTTCACCTATTTCAAATACTTTTTGTGGAACTGGTCTTCTTTTGTTATATTCCAAAATTTCCATAATACCAGGCAAAAGCCATGTTCTAACTATGCTTTGTTCCTCTGAAACAGGATTTATTATTTTCATGTAATTTTCAGGTTTTAAACCAAATTTTGTAAAATTTTTATCTATCGATGTAAGTGTCAAATTCTTAGTTTCAATAAAACCAAGCCCTACCATTATCATCCTCATTTTATTTTTATAAATTTCAACTCTATTTTCTTTACCAATTGAATATACTTCCGGTATTTTTCTATTTATTCTATTATATCCATAAATCTTTGCTATGTCCTCTACAATATCTATTTTATGCATGATATCAATCCTATAAGGAGGAATGAAAATATTATAATTATTACCATCAATAGAATATAGATAACCCATCTTTTTTAGTCCTTTTTCTATATCTTCATTTTTTATGTCTCCAAGTATATTTTTTATATATTGATTTTCAACCTCAAATTTTTCCCTATCAAAATTTGGCATTATTGTATTATACTTTGGATGAATTATTTCCACACTCTCCACATATCCTCCATATTCCGGAATTATATATGAAATAATATTTATAGCATTAACCACGGTAAAGAGATCGGTCCCTGTTACATCAATAAAAATGTTTTTCGTTTTTTCTGTCAATTCAGTCAATTTACCATTTATTATCGGTGGAAAAGATAAAACTCTATTTTTTGAATCCAGTATGATTGGATATTTTTCCTTATTTCTCAATATATATGAATATTTTATACCCTTTTCGTGCATTTCCAATATACCTTTTAAATCCAATTCTTTATCCATTCCAAGTGGAATAAATTTAATCTCGTCAGGATAAACAGCCTTATAATAAAATGGTGGTTCCACATTGTCGAGATCATGAATACCAATTGCTATTCTCTCCCTCTCTCGCCCTAAGGAAGAATGATATTTTTCCTGCATATCCATGATTTCCTTTATGGCTTTATCATCAATTTTTACATCCCTTATCACAGCCCCACCTATATATGGCCTAACATTCAAAACTTCTTCGTTCACCATTATTTTTATATTCCCACTCTCAATCTTTCTTATTATTGGTTCTGAATATAATATCTGTTTTATGTTTAAAACCAATCCAGGCAAGGAATATAAATCTGGTCTATCAGGGTAAAATTCTAAATCCCATGAATCTTCATCTTCCCTCTTTATATCTCCTCCCAAAATTTCAATAATATCTGAAATGTCATCAAGATTTGTTAATTCCTTTATTCTACTTTTTTCTATTTTGACAACAACCATAAAAATACAATTGCAAATATATTTTAAATTTTTACCTCAAAAAAATTTTTAACCTCGTCTTCGATGTTTTTAGATTCTGACATTTTTATATAATTAGAAAACATTTTCGCTCTTTTGTCCAATATATATCCAATACCCCTATCCTTTTCAGATCTTATCATTCTTCCTAATGCCTGTCTCATTTTTCTAATTGCTGGTGATTTATAAAGTATATCGAAAACCTTATTTTTGTCAAATTCCCTTTCATAATATTCTTCCATTATTTTCATTCTCTCTGTTGGCTTTGGATAAGGTATTCCTGCAATAACAGTAATCTCTATTTGCCCATTAGGAAAATCCATACCCTCAGAAATTCTTCCTCCAAATGATGCAAATATTGTACCTCCATATCTTCTAAATTTTGTTATCATATCATTGAATTCCGTTTGACTCATGTTTTGTTTTTCCCTATAAAAATATCCTGAATATTGCATGTCAAATTCCATGATTTTATCCATTATCCTATATGATGGAAATAACACCAATGTGTTATGTTTTAAATCAATTATTTTAGATATGTAATCAGCCATTTTTTCCAAAAGTTTTTCATTTACTAAAATCTCTTCATATTTCGTAGTAACGTCCTTTACATAATAGACCTTTAAGTTTTCACTTGGGAATGGTGATGGAAACTGCTTTTCCACCGGTTTTACTGACGTAAATACAGTAGAGACATAGTCATTAATTGGATTCAAAGTACCAGAGATATGTATTGATGAATATGCCTTTTCTATTTTACTTGTGACAGGCCTTGGATCTACTGCAAAAATTTCAATATATGAACCTATCTCTTTACCAACAATATAAAAAATATCTTTTTTATCTTCCATCAACATTTTTTCTAAAAATTTGCCAATTCTACCAACGTATGATCTAGGAATCTCTCCATTTGCCAATTTTAACAATTTTAATTCTTCAGCATATCTATCCATGAGGTGAATTACATCGAAAATATCCATATCATGCAAATATTTTTCAATAACTCCCAGGAATTCATTTTTATCAAGCCTTTTATCCTCAGAAACGTCTTTCGTTAAATCATTTAGCACTTCCCTAAGATAGGCCATGAAATCAATTAAATTTAAATTATTTATTGAATCAGACCCATGGGATTTTATTTCCCTTTCTGCCATTGTGATTGTTTTCATTGTTAATCTTTCTGATCTCAATTCCCTTGCAAAATCTGGCAAATTGTGTGCCTCATCAATTATTATTATTGTTTTTGATAAATCAATATTTGTCCATCCAACAACAATTTCATTTATAAAATCATTGAAGTAATAAATATATGGCATTATGATTAAATGTGATTGGGAAGAGAGTGATTTCATTACTTCATAGGGGCAGGCATCATACTCTTTAGATATATCTATCAATTCATCAAATGTTACAGGTGAATCAAACCTTTTCATTATATCATACTCATAATTTTGAAAATTTAAGAAATATCTACAGATTCCAGATTTTTCATTTCCTTTTTTTAGTTTATTGCACATTTCGGTTAATTCTTCATTTGTAATGTCAATGATCTTTGTTTCTTTTAAATACAAGCAATATGTTTTTCTGCCCATCACTGGAACAGTCTTGAACTTATAATATTTTTGAAGTTGTTTTGCCTCTTTTATCACTTGTTCTTGTTGTGAATTTGTTCTAGTCAAATATAGAACTCTCATATCGTTGTCAAGAGCAAATTCTATGGAAGGTGCGAGAACTGCAATAGTTTTTCCTATTCCGGTTGGAGCTTCCATTATTATATGTTTTCCATTTTTTAAAGCATCTTCAACACTTCTTACCATTTCTCTTTGATATGGTCTGAATTTATATGGAAAATTTCTCACAATTTATCCATAACAATTGTAAATTAAAAATGTATCTAAATTTAAAAAATAGAATATTATAAATAATGAAATTGGAATACATTAATCACGAAAAATCCATATGGAATTTTAAAGAAGTTACTTGAAAAATTGATTGGAATAGAAAATTTGCCAGAAGAGGAGGAAATAGCTGAAAAGATATATACATTGGATACAGAGTTAAAGGAATTAATAAAATTGAAGACATGTGATATGGAAAAATTAAAGGAAATATATGAAAAGATAGAAGTTTATCAAGATGTAATAAACGTAAGGAGGAGAATAAATTCTGGAGTATTCACTATGCTTTATTTTTTATATACAATGATTGGCAATGTTTTTGGTATTATATTATCAGTAATCATATTCTTTACAACTGTAGGTAATTTTGGACACATCATATTATTGTTGAATATTGCAGGTGCATTGGTAAGCATATTAATAGGATTAAAAAGTATAGAAGATGAGAAAAAATATTTGAAGAGTTTGTTAATTGAGATTAAAGATAAGCTTTAAACAATTCATAAATTGCTACCGATTCAGCCTTTCTTAGAATTCTTTCAATGACTGTGGTAGAAACAGAAAATTCCTTTGCAAGATCTATTAAATTTATTTTCCTAGGTGTATCGTAATATCCCCTCTTTATTGCCTCAATTATGATCTCCATTTGCCTGGTGGTAAATTTAGAATCCTTTTCTATATTGATTTTTCTTATTATTTCATATTCAATGTTGAATTCATCCAAGAGTAAAGAAATTTTATTTGCAACTTCTTCCTTTGATATAAGGCCTAATGTAATTTTGTCCTTTTTTATTATCATTGGAGTTGTTATAAATGAGGAATAATCCATTAAAACATATATTTTTGAAAAAATATCTGGCATTTTTTGAATTATTAATATTGTATAAATTCCAAGCTTTTCATTTGCATCAATTATATCAAAATCCTCTATATTGTATTTTTCCATTATTTCCTGTTTTTTTCTTTTTACTTCATCAATCTCTACAAAATCATTCCTTTTCAATTCTGCTATATATGCAATTCTATGTTCATCATATTTCAAAATCCTATTGACAAACAAAACTTTATCGTGAATATAAAAATACTTTGCTGGCAGGCCTAAACCTGCCATGTTAATATTAATTATAAAGAGTTTCATATTTAATGGTCACATTTTCCAGTTGGACAGGCTGCGTCAAATGTGCTTTCTACATGCAAATACTTTTCCTCAACCTTTGTCTTAAATGTTAAATCAAATCCTTCTGACTTCTGTTTTTCCTCCTTCTTCTTTTCCGTTCCCTTTATAAGCACTTGTTCCGATTTACTTCCATCTCTATATACAGTTATACCCTTGCATTTTAATTCATATGCTAACAGATATGCCTTTTCAACATCCTCCATAGTAGCTTCATTCCTCATGTTTATTGTCTTAGAGACTGCATTATCAGTGTATTTTTGAAATGCAGCTTGCATTAAAACATGCCACTCTGGATCAATGTCATGAGATGTAACAAATATCCTTTTTGCATCCTCTGGAACATCTAAATGTTGTAATGATCCCGTCTTTGCAACTTCCATCATGAGGCTTTCGGAATAAAATCCGTGCTTTCTGGCATATTCCTCAAATAAAGGATTTATCTCAAGTAGTTTTTGTCCATCTAATACATTTCTTATAAATGCTATGGCAAAGAGTGGTTCAATTGAGGAACTGGTATCGGCAATTATAGATATTGTTCCAGTTGGTGCTATGGTGGTTGTAGTTGCATTTCTTATTCTAATTCCCATCCTCTCCCATACAGAACCCTTCCATGCTGGAAATACTCCTCTTTTCTCTGCTAACTCCATGCTTGTTTTATGGCTCACATCATTTATGAATTTCATTACATCCTCTGCTATTTTTAAAGCCTCATCGCTATTATATGGTATTCCCATCTTTATGAGCATTTCAGCAAATCCCATAACACCGAGGCCTATTTTTCTTGTTTTTCTTGTCATTTCTTCAATTTGTTTTAATGGAAATTTGTTGGCATCTATAACATTATCCAAAAAGTGAACTGAAATTTTAATTGTTTTTTCAAGATCTGACCAATCTATTTCACCATTCTCCTTCACAAATTTGCTTAAATTTATGGAACCTAAATTGCATGATTCATATGGTAAAAGTGGCTGCTCTCCACATGGATTTGTTGATTCTATCTGCCCTAATTGTGGCGTTGGATTCTTCCTGTTTATTTCGTCTATGAATATTATTCCAGGATCTCCAGTAGCCCAGGCGTGCTCTACCAACAAATCCCACACTTTTCTGGCCTCTACATATTTAACAATCTCTCCAGTCCTTGGATTTATTAAAGGATAAGTTGAATTGTTTTTCAATGCATTCATGAATTCATCTGTTACAGCTACACTTATATTGAAATTCGTTAATATCTTGTTTTCGGAATCTTTGCTTGTAATAAATTCAAATATGTCTGGATGATCAACTCTTAAAATACCCATGTTTGCTCCTCTTCTCTTTCCTCCCTGCTTAACAACATCCGTGGCAACATCAAATACTCTCATGAAACTTAGTGGCCCAGAGGCAACACCTTTGGTTGATCCAACAATGTCTCCTTTTGGCCTTAATTTTGAAAATGAAAATCCAGTCCCTCCACCAGATTTGTGAATTAATGCTGCATATTTAACAGCATCAAATATCTTGTCCATAGAATCTTCAACAGGTATTACAAAACATGCAGACAATTGGCCTATTTCAGTATTTGCATTCATCAAGGTTGGTGAATTTGGAAGAAATTTTAGCGTTGAAAGCTGGGTATAAAATTCCATTTGTGTTTCATATATCTCTTTTTCATGGTTGTTTAAAAATGAAATTAATTCATCGAATGTTACTTTCATCTTACCTTCTTCAGAAAATATTTTATATGCTCTTTTCAACATGTCGTATTCCCAATAACTTAAGTTGTGGTTCTCAACTTCTTTAATTTCTCTCTTAGGCTGTTTACCTTCAATATCATATATTTCTGGGAAATAGAGCACATCGACAAGTGCAATGTATCTTGATACCCTTTCGAATAATTGTTTTGGAGTTTCTATTATTTCCCCTTTTTCATTTTTTAACAAATACCTAGATTCTAAAACCTTTATAGCATTCAATGACATTTTTAAATCATCTTTAACTCCCATGGCCTTTTTTAATTCCCTGATCCTCCTCCTTTTTTCTCTATAAATAATATATGCCTTTGCAACTTGGGTATATCCACTAATCATTAAAACTTCTTCAACTATATCTTGAATTTCCTCTACCTTAGGCGTTTTTAAACCAGAACTTATAATCCTGTTCTCCACATTTTCTGCTAATTTTTCAGCTGCTTTATAATCCTCAATATTAACCGCCTTCATTGCCCTGTAAATTGCATTAACAATCTTCTTTCTGTCATAGGGAACAATACTCCCATCCCTTTTAATTACATTTTCAATCATTAAATTCACCTCTAATTTTGTTGGTAACATAATGTATCAATTCTTATTATTAAAAGAAATTTTTTTAATAAGCTGGTAATAAATTGGTAAAATATACTTACCAATTTTTTTACCAACTTTTTATTCAATTATGGTAAAAAAGAATTGTATAATTCTCTATAGATATCCAAATTTCCAATATCGACCCATTTTCCTTTTAAAACTACTGCATAAACATCTGTCTTATTGATAAGCCATTGTATTAATTTTCCTATTTGATCTTTATTTTCACTTTCCATTAAATATTTTTTAATTAAATCGACCGAATCCTTTGGAAAATAATATATTCCTGTACTTACAATAGATGAGAACGGTTTTTCTGGTTTTTCAACGAAATTTTTTATTTTATTATTTTCCAGTGAAAAAACTCCATAGTTTTTTGATAATTCTATATTCTCAATATCGTAACCTACTATAGTTATTTTATTGTTTTTAATGGCAAATTCATAAAAAGGTTTTAAATTAAAATCAAAATAATTATCCCCTGCAACCACCAAATAATCATTATCTCCAGAATTTTCCATAGCATATAGGATACCTTTTACGGCACCAAATTTTTCTTCTTCCCTCATTGTAGGTTCAACTAGGATTTTTAAATTTTCATCATTACGGCATTTTAAATAGAAATTGAATTCTTTTTCAAATCTTTTGTTTATTGATATTACAATTTTTTCCGTATCTATTTCTTTTATTTTGTCTATTATTATGTCCAATAATGGCCTTCCATCTATCGGTAATAAAGGCTTTGGAATAAATTCAGAAATAGGCATTAGCCTTTTTGCAAAACCCCCTGCCAATATAATGCCATTCATAAGAAATTAAATGCATTTTATGATAAAAATATTTCATTTATATAAAAATATAAATTTTTAAATTTAAAAATATCATTCCTAAAGGTATAAAAAAATTTTAGATTTTAAAAACATTATCATTTATTAAAGGAAGGTAAATGCTAGATGCATTAGATTACATAGCAAGATTCGAAAAGAAAGCTAAAAAGGCTTTGATGGAAAAGAATTTAATGGAGGCAAAGTTGGAATTAGATGAGGCCATGAGGGTTATTAAAAATACTGAGTTTTCACCTGACGAAATTTTATCTTTGTCAATAATTATGAAGAAAATGTTTAATGATTATATTGAATTAAGGGATTATAGTAAGGCTTTGGAGGTATTAATTTATATAAATAGATTTACTAAAAATAGGCTAAATTTAACAAATGATTTAAAAGCAATTTTAAAACAAATTCCTTCAAAATTTGACATATCTATTTTTGATAAAGATCTTAGGTTGATAGCAAAAAACAATTGGGAAGTGATTGAACTGATAAATTTATTAGAGGAAAATTATAAAAAACTCGTAGAAAAAAATATAAATAATAAATAGATATATAATTTATATATGGATAAAATCAATTTAAAAATACTCTTCACCGGTCTCGGGCATTTCATAAACGATGGAATATTCTTCTTGTTTCCAATTCTAGTTCCATTTTTAGCCAAAAGATTTGATCTCTTACCAATTTATGCAGGCCTATTGTTCTTTATTTTTTATGGTTTTTCATTAATTTCTACCGTTTTTGTTAGTATGAATGCCGATATAAAAGGAAAACTTGGCGAAGGTATAGCGCTAGGTCTATCATTAATGTCCTTTTCATTGCTATTGTTAGGAATTTCATATTCATTAAATTATGAATATGCTGTAATTTTAATATATATTTCAACGGCGATTTTGGGGATTGGTGCATCATATTATCACCCATTATCGGCATCCGTTTTAAATCATATTGCACCTAGCAACAAAAGGGGATTGCATCTTGGTATAAATGGAGCTTTTGGATCAACGGGAAGAGCACTATATCCATTGATAATGGTGCTTATAGAGGAATATTTCTCATTTCAGATTTCAATGGTTACTTTATTTTTATTAGGTTTAATTACATCTATTTTCATATTCATAGAATTGGAGAATGTTAAACCACCTATAAACAGAAGTGCCAAAGACCATTTTTACACAACCTTAAATAAATATTTGTTAATATTGGCAATAATAACATTTTTAAGATCAACATTCACTCAAGGTATTTCAGCCTGGTTCCCAACATTTTTGGCCTATGATAAAAATATAGGACTTGGGTTATTAATAGGTGTAATAATGACATTGATATATTCTGTAGCAATCCTAGGTCAACCAATATTTGGAATATTATCAGATAAAATGGATAAAAGGATTTTGTATTTCATATCTACCTTTGGAACAGGTCTTTCAATATTTTTATTCGTTTTAATTAAATCATGGGTGGCATTCATTTTCATGCTCACATTTTCTTTCTTTAATTATACAGGTTATCCACTTCTAATGTCAATAACAAGGGAATATTCATATGAAAATTCTTCACTGAGTAATTCTATAATATGGGGTGTTGCAAATACAGGCGGAATGGTAATTGGATCGTTTTTGCCAAGCGTTTTTTCTAGAACTGATTATTCAAACCTCGGCTACATTTTTAATATACTCTCCATTTTTATCATTATAATCAGCTTTTTCATATTCATTTTACCAAAGAAAAATGTTAAGGAAAAAATGTCTTTATTTTAAAATCATAAATTTTAATTATATGTAAAAATCATTATAATCAGAATGTCAGGTCCAATATTTCTTGGTAAAATAAATGTAAAATGGTGCGATGAATGTGATCTTCCTGTTATTGGAGAAAAGTGTGATATTTGTAATAATGTTCCTAGAGAATTGAAAATAACTCCTCCTGGTGAAATGAGGATCCTGTTTAAAGAGGATTTCAATAGAATTGATGAAATCCTGTCAAATTATATTACAGGAAAATTTTCAGATATTGTTAAAGATTATGCTGTATTATTGAACAAAATACCCAATGAAGATAGGGCCGAGGAAATAATAATGCACGGTGATGTAATTTTCACAATATATTATAAAAATGGTTCTTACCATGTTTCTCTAAGACCAATATTTTACGATCTCTTTAAAGAATATATAAAAGGTAAAATTGTTATTGCCGATGATGGTGCAATTGAATCTATAAAAGAAGGTAAAAACTTGATGTGGCCAGGAGTTTTGGAATATTCAAAAGATATAAATGAAAATGAACATGTATTTGTTTTAGATAGAAATAAAAACTGTATTGCAACTGGAATATTTAAAAAGCCAAAAGATGGTAAGGGAGTTTCTGTTAAAATCAAATATCTGAATGATAAAAAAGAAATCAGGGTTAAAAAGGCAGATATAGATAAAATGGTAAAAGCAAATATATCGTACCTGAATAAAATCGAAGCCAAAGCAATAAAAGAAATAAAGAAGTTTGAAGGTAAAAATGTTTTAGTATCATTTAGCGGTGGAAAAGATTCCCTTATAAGTCTTTATTTAACAATTTTGTCAGGCATAAAATTCAAGGTATTTTTCTTAAACACAGGTTTAGAATTTCCAGAAACTATCAATTATGTAAATAAAATAAAAGAAAAATATGGAATAGATATGGATATAATAGATGCAGGAGATGCATTTTTCAAATCTCTGAACCATTTCGGCCCGCCAGGAAGAGATTATAGATGGTGTTGCAAGGTATGTAAGCTAGGTCCAACAACTAGATATTTGAGAGACAAGGGTGAAGTTTATGTAATAATAGGTCAAAGAAAATATGAAAGTTTTACCAGATATAAAAATTCAGGACAATGGGAGAATGAATGGGTTCCAAACCAAAAAGCATTCAGCCCAATACAAAATTGGGATTCTCTTAGCATCTGGTTGTACATCTTTTACAGGAATCTTGAATATAATCCATGGTATGAAAGAGGACTATGGAGAATAGGATGTTATCTCTGTCCTTCACAAGATATGGGTGATATAGAAATAGTGAAGAAATTTTATAAAGATTTCAAAGGTTGGGAGGATTATCTGTACGAATATTTCAAAGGACATAAGGATGCTGAAATAAGAATTAAATATGGCCTTTGGAGATGGAAAAACATTCCAGAACATTTAAAAAATGAATTTGGTGTTGAAAATATAGATAGAAATACATTAAAGTTAGAATATGAAGAAAATGAAAAAATTAGAATAAAAATAGATAAATTTGATATAGAAAGACTGAAAAATATGCTTAACATTTTGCCAAGAGAAGTTTATAACATTAAAGAAAATTATGTTGAAGCAGAGAAATCATTGAAAGATCAATTAGTCCAAATAATATATCAATCAGAGGAATGTGTAGGATGTGGTATATGTTCAGGAAGATGTAAATATAATGCAATTGAAATAAGGGATAATAAGGCATGGATAATTGAAGATTTGTGCATGAATTGCTCTGCATGTTTAGGACCATGCCCAGCATATGTTTTCAGGTGAAAAAATGAAGGATTATGAAAAAATATTAAGAAAAATTTTTGAAAGTGTAGAACCGCATAAACATCCTTTTAAAGAACCTTGGAAGGTTTTGATCTCAACAATATTATCCCAGAGAACCAAGGATGAAACGACTGAAAAGATATCTAAATTGTTATATGAAAGATATAAAACGCTTGATGAATTAAAGAATGCCAATATTGATGAATTAATGGAATTAATCAAAGGAATAGGATTCTACAGGGCTAAGGCAAAAAATATAAAGGAAGTAGCTAAGATTTTAATCGAAAAATATAATGGAAATGTGCCAGACAATAAAGAAGATTTATTGTTTCTTCCAGGTGTTGGTTCTAAGACTGCCAATATAGTGTTGAGCGTTTGTTTTGATAAGGATTACATAGCTGTGGATACCCATGTTCATAGGATAATGAATAGAATTGGAATTGTAAATACAAAAACACCGGAGGAAACAGAGAAAAAATTAATGGAAATTATTGATAAAAAATATTGGAAAAAAATAAATGAATATTTTGTTGAATTTGGTAAAAAAATATGTTTACCAAGAAATCCAAAGTGTGAAATATGCCCGGTAAATAATTATTGCAAATATTATAAGGAAAGAAAAACTGTAGCTAGATAAGCTACATAACACTTTTATTTAAATTTTAAATTAAAAGTGCAAGGTGGGATAGATGCGCGTAATTCAACAATCAAAGTTGAAAAAAGGATTGCCAAAGGAAACGTTATCAATATGTCCAGTCTGCAAAAAGGTAATCCCTGCAACAATATATGAAGAAAATGGAAAGGTAATGTATAAAAAGACATGCCCTGAGCATGGTGAATTTAAGGATATCTATTTTGGCGATGTTGATGTTTATTTAAGATATGAAAAATTTGCCATAGATGGAGTGGGGGTTCAAAATCCTAATATTAATGGGTCAAATTGCCCATATGATTGTGGTTTGTGCGTTTTGCATTATAGTCACACGGCACTTGCAAACATAGATTTGACAAATAGATGCAATTTAAAGTGCCCAATATGCTTTGCAAATGCAAATGCCGCCGGATATGTCTATGAACCAACATTTGAACAAGTTGTAAAGATGATGGAGGTTTTGAGGAATGAAAAGCCTGTCCCAACACCTGCCGTTCAATTTGCTGGTGGAGAACCAACAATATATCCTAAGTTTTTAGAAGTTATTGCGAAAGCGAAGGAATTGGGGTTTGCACAAATACAGGTGGCCACAAATGGTTTAAGGATTGCGCATGAACCGGACTTTGCACAAAAAATGCTTGATGCAGGATTACACACAGTCTATTTACAATTTGATGGATTCAAGGATTCAACTTATATCAAAACAAGGGGAAGGCCTGGATTTTTAAAGGAAAAGTTGCAGGCCATAGAATATTTGAGAAATACAAAACCAAAGCCACTCGCAACAGTTTTGGTCCCCGTTATTGTTAAAGGTGTAAATGATGATGAAGTTGGTCAAATAATAGAATTTGCATTAAAGAATCTGGATGTAATAAGATCTGTTAATTATCAGCCGGTTAGTTTTGCGGGAAGAATACCCCAGGATGAATTGATAGTCGGTAGATATACGCAAGGAGATTTGATAAGAGACCTAATAAATCAAACACCCTATTTTGAAAAGGATGACTTTTTCCCAATACCTGTAGCTGCACTATTCTCAGAACTGGCAAGTCAAATTTTAAATAAATATTATGTTGCATTTACATCCCATCCACATTGCGGAACCGCCACATACCTGTTAAAAGATTATGATCAAAATAAGATAATACCAATAACCAGGTTTATAGACGTTGAAGGATTATGGGAAGAATTAATTCCTCTTGTAATGCAGGAAAAATTTGAGAAAAGAACAAAGGTATTAACATTACCAACAATTTACAGGATATTTAAGAAATATTATGATGCAAAGAATGCACCTTCACATTTCAAATTGAAGGAGATTCTAGATATATTCCAAGAGGGAACAAAGGAATCATTAGGTAAATTGCACTGGGATTCCCTGTTCATAGGAGCCATGCACTTCCAGGATGAATATAATTATGATTTGGAAAGACTTAAAAGATGCGTTATACATTATGCAACACCTGATGGTAGGATAATTCCATTTTGTGCATACAATTCTGGTCCTGTATATAGAACAGAAATAGAAAAGAAATTTTCAATATCCCTTGAAGAATATAGACAGAGACATGGAACGGTTGTGGGGGTGGAAGGACTTTGATGACCGTAGATACATCAAAATGCAATTACTGTGGGGCATGTGTAGGCTCATGCCCTGCAAATTGCATGTTTCTGGATGAGACTAGAGTTGTAATAGACGAAAGTAGCTGTATAAAATGCGGATTTTGTATAAGGGTATGCCCAATGGGTGCAATATCTGCGGAGTGGTTTAAATGAAGTATGAATATGATGTTCTTGTCATAGGTGCTGGACCTGGAGGAAGCACGGCTGCGAGATATGCGGCCAGGAACAATCTTAAAGTTTTGTTAATAGAGAAAAGGCCAGACATCGGTTCTCCTGTTAGGTGTGGCGAAGGTATATCAAAAAGTTGGTTGCCAGAGGTGGAAATAGAACCTCAGAAGCAATGGATTTCAAATGAGGTTGAGGGTGCAAGAATATTTTCTCCAGATGAGAAAAATCACATAAAACTAAGTGCATCTAAAGCTGGCAATGAAGTAGGTTATATAATTGAGAGGGATAAATTTGATAAATACTTGGCATCCTTGGCCGCAAGGGAAGGTGCTGAAATATGGGTAAAAAGCCCAGCAATATCATTGATTTTCGAAAATGGCAAGGTTGTTGGGGCAAAGGTAAGAAAACCTGAAGGTGTTGTTGATGTCTATGCGAAGATAATCATAGGTGCAGATGGATTCGAAAGTCAAGTTGGAAGATGGGCAAAAATTAACACTCTTTTAAATCAAAGAGATATCGTATCATGCATTGAATACAGAATGGTTGGAATAGACCTAAATAAGGATTATACCGATTTCTATCTAGGAAGTTGTGCACCTGGAGGATACGTATGGGTATTCCCTAAGGGTAAGGATGAGGCAAACGTAGGCATTGGTGTAGCTCTTAATAAATTGAAAGAGCCAGGAGAGGTCAAAAAATATCTGGATGATTTTATTGAAAAACATCCAGGTCTTAAAAAAGGAAAAATAATTCAATTAATAACAGGTGCCGTTTCAACGTGCTACATGCCAAAAACAATCGTGACGGACAACGTTATGTTGGTTGGTGATGCAGCCAGGTTAATTGATCCTATTACGGGCGGAGGCGTAGCAAATGCATGCATTTCAGGAAAATTGGCGGGAGAAGCAGCAGCAGAGGCTATAAGGGCAAAGAACACCTCAAAGGAATTCTTATATGAAAAATATGAAAAGAAGGTAAGGGAAAAATTTGAGAAAAAGAATTTGAGGAACTGGTATGCGAAGGAAAAACTGTCTGAACTTTCTGACGAGACATTAAATAAACTTGTAGATGCAATATCTTCCGTTGAATTAACATCGATATCAGTCAAGAGCCTATTGGATGCGGTACAGAAAAAATATCCTGAACTCGTAAAAGAATTTGAAGATCTTTTGTAAATAAATAAAAATATATCTTTTTATTTATCATATTTAAGCCGCGGTAGCCAAGCGGACCACGGCGCCAGCCTTGAGAGCTGGTTCCCGAAAGGGAGCGGGAGTTCGAATCTCCCCCGCGGCGTTGAAAAATTTAGATATATAAATTTTCATAAAAATTTTATGTCTAGTGAAAGAAAACCTTCTGATGTAATTAGATTATTTATGGCGTATTTTTATTGAAGGTTATGAAACGGCTATAATGACTTTTGCAATTTTATTGTTAATCCCGATTTTTAAATTACAGGAAGACGACATTATGATAACGATTTTAATGGGAGCATTTTTAATAGGTGAAATGATTGGAATGTTAATAATAGGTTGGCTTGCCGATATTTTTGGTAGGAGAACAATATACATTTATGACATGTTAATTTTAATAATCGTTGTTGGTATCCAGATAATTTTGGATAACATATGGATAATTTTAGCAATGAGATTTTTATCCGGTATACTTTTAGGAGCAGATATTCCTGTTTCAAATTCATATATTGCTGAAATATCTAAAAAGGAAGTGAGGGGTAAATTCCTATCATTTGCGAGTGTAGCCGATAATATTGGTTATATAGTCGGAACAATTGTACCTATTTTCGTATTTATATATATGCCAAACAATTATGAACTTGGATGGAGACTAATGCTGGGAATACCATTGATTCTCGCTGCAATAGTATTGTATTTCAGGTTAGAAATGCCAGAATCCGAGAGATGGGAAATGGTAAAGGGTAAGTTGTTGGGTGTTGAAATAATAAAGGATATTTTCAAGGGATTAGCGGGAAAATTCACAATAATAAATTCAATAATTTTATTTTTATATGTCATGGTAACTGACAGTATCAGCATGTTTTTACCTATGATAGCAGAAGGAATCTATGGAAATAATGTAACAAATGCTCTTCTTGCCGAACTGTCTGCTCTATTTTTAACTATATTGGCCTTATCATCAATATTTACCATGTTTATAGTTGATACAACTGGAAGAAAGTCATTGCAAATAATTGGTTTTGTTGGTGTTGGTTTCTTTCTAATGCTAGCACCATATCTTATGCCACTTGGAGTTATTTATCTCATATTTATTGCGGTTATGATGGAATTCTTTAATGGAATGGTTGGAACAACAACTGGTATATTTCCTGCTGAATTAACAAAGACTGAATTTAGAGGTACCACATACGGTTTTGTAACATTCATGGGTAATCTTGGATCTATAACAGGTATCTTTATAATCGGCCTTGGAACAAATTCCCTTGGTCCATCAACATACCCAATAATATTTGCATATGGAATCATGATGGTGATTGGAGCATTGCTCACATTAATGCTCGTAGACATAACAAACATGGAGCTGGATGAACTATTCGAATTTAAGATGAAATTGAATGAATCCGGGGAAGAATTATAAACCCTTTTTAAATTTATTATTTTATGGAAAATTTTTATGAAACAGATAAGGGAAAAATTTTCTATAAGGTGGAAGGTGAGGGTAATCCGATATTGATGGTTCATGGCTTTGCTGACAATTCAAACTATATGGAATTTCTCTCATCAGAATTGAATGGGTATAAAAGAATCCTCGTCGATCTACCTTGCCATTGAAAAAGCGATGATTTTTCTTTCTCTCTTGATGATATTGTAAAATATTTTGATAATATACTGGAAAATTTATCATTAAATAGTTATTACATACTGGGACATAGCCTAGGTTCAATTATTTCAGAATATGTTTTAATAAAGTCTAGGAAGGCAAAAAAAGGTATTTTTATTAGTCCATCTACCAGGATTGATGATAAAATAATAGAAATAATATCTTCATGGATATCGGATGAGGAGGAGAGTTTAAAATACGCTTACGATGAAGGATTTTTAGAAAAGAATTATGAATTCATAAAGAAATTTGAAGAAGAAAATGAATATGACTTTTCAAGGTTTTCAAATATCGCTGAAGTTTTTATCAATTTAAATATAGAAGGATTAAAATCAAATAAAGAATGTCTGGCAATAGTTGCAAAAAATGATAAAATATTTGGAAAGGAATATTATGAAAACATTAAAAATATATTCAATAATTGTAAAATTGAGATATCAGATGGAGGCCATTCATTAATACTGGAGAAACCCAAGGAATTATCTCAGATGATTAAACAATTTTTAAACGGGAAATAGAAAAATTAATTACTATTTTAACAATAAGAGAGATGTATGGCCGGGGTGGGGTAGTGGCTATCCTTGGGGACTGTGGATCCCTAGACCCGGGTTCGATTCCCGGTCCCGGCCCCTGGATCAAAAAATGTTTTATTTTTTTAATATTTTTAATTAAATGATGGGAAGGATAAGATTGTTGGATCAGGAAACAGTCTCTTTAATAGCTGCAGGTGAAGTAATAGAAAAGCCTGCAAACATTGTCAAGGAGCTTGTTGAAAATTCCATAGATGCAGAATCCAGTTCAATTAAAATTTCATTAAAATCCGGTGGGAAAGATACTATAATTGTGGATGATAATGGTATTGGGATGTCCTATGAAGACGCAATACTATCAATTAAAAGGCACGCAACAAGCAAAATCTATTACAAAGAAGATTTGAGAAACATAAGAACTTTTGGTTTTAGGGGGGAGGCATTACATTCAATAACATCTATAAGTGAATCTTTAATTGAGACGGGTGAAGGATACGATTCAAGCGGTACAAGGTTAAAAATAAGGTATGGAGAAGTCGTAGATGTTGAAAAAATCTCCCCAAGGAAAGGAACATACATTAGAGTGTGGAACATATTTGGAAATTTACCAGCCAGAAGAAGCACATTAAGATCCGATTCAATAGAATTGAGAGAAATTGTTGATCTATTTTTGCAATACGCAATCTTTTATTTTAATATAAAATTTAAATTAGAAAATGATGGAACCATTTTATATGATCTACCGCAGACAAATAATAGGATAGAAAGAATATCATATATATATGGTAGCGAAATATCAAAAGACCTTGTTGAAAAAAGTTTCGATTATGGGAATTTAAAAATAAATTTGGTAGCATCAAAAACATATTTTGAAAAACGGCCAAATAAAATATTCGTGTATGTAAATTCTAGGCCCATAAATCAATCACCATTTATTCAAACAATAATTAGCGGATACGGATCACACATATTTCACGGTCAATATCCTCTAATTTTATTAGACATAGAAATAGATCCAAATTTAGTTGACGTTAATGTCCATCCATCAAAAACAAGGGTAAGATTTTTAAATGAATATGAAGTTTTAAAGGCCATAAAAAATTCTATAGAAAAAATATTCGAAGATGAAGTTTCAATACCAGAAGCAAGTATAAAAGAAAAAAACATTGAATTAGAAAATATCAGGTTTTCATCCCAAAAGACATTCGAAGTAGAACCAAAAATAGTGCAGAAAAAAATAGAGGAGAATATTGGTGAAATAAAGGGTATTTCCATAGTTGGACAAGCATTGAATACCTATATAATATGTGATATTGGAGATGGTATTTTAATCATAGACCAGCACGCCGCCCATGAAAGAATAAGAGCTGAAAACATATTGGAATACATGAAGATGGAGAAAAAGCAAAATCTCATTAATCCAATAGATTTAGAAATGAATCCAGCAGATATAAAAATTTTGAAAGAATATAAAGAAATTTTCGAAGAGATAGGTTTTGATTACGATATATATGAAACAATGTTAGTTTTGAGAAATATACCTGATATATTTTTAAAATCTAATATAAGAGATGTTTTGAGGGAAGGAATAGAAAGGATAAGAGAAATGAATATGAGAAATATATCTGAAGAAGAAAAGTACAAGATAGCATCTTTGATGGCTTGCAGAGGGGCAATCATGGCAGGAGATAAATTGTCCTATGAAGAGATGAAAAATCTTGTACATTCATTGATGAAATGTAAAAATCCATATAATTGCCCGCATGGAAGGCCTACAATGATAAAAATAGGAAAGGAGGAATTAGAAAAAATGTTTAAAAGAAAAATTTAATTATTTATGATAATAGTTTTATTAAAAGAGCCTTCTGTGCATGCAACCTATTTTCTGCCTCGTCAAAAACAACGCTGTTTGGACCATCTATGACATCACTTGTAACTTCAAGCCCCCTGTGTGCTGGCAAACAATGCATGAAAATATAATCTTTTTTAGCATGTTTTACCAATTCTCCATTCACCTGATAATTTCTAAATATCTTCTCTTTTTCCTCTTTTTGAGATTCTTCTCCCATTGAAACCCAAACGTCAGTATATATGACGTCTGCATCTTTTGCAGCCTCTATGGGATTATTTGTTATTACTATTTTAGATCCTTTTTTATTTACCTGCGAAGCTTTATCAATATCTTCCTTTTTCAATTCAAATCCTTTTGGAGATGCCAAATAGAAGTCTGCACCTACCAAAACTGAACCAAATAACAGTGATCTAGCCACGTTATTTCCATCTCCTATGAATGATATTTTAAGTCCCTTTAGTTTACCCTTCTTTTCTTTAACAGTCATAAGATCTGCCAATATTTGAGCTGGATGTTCATAATCATCCAGTGCATTTATTACAGGAACAGTTGAATTTTTGGCCAAAGTTATCATCATATTATGGTCGAATGCCCTATATATTATGCCATCAACAAACCTGCTAAGAACCCTTGCAGTATCCTCTATTGTTTCTCCCCTTCCAAGCTGTAAATCTTTAGGATTCATATATAAAGCATGGCCCCCCAACTGTGTCATTGCAACTTCAAAACTTGTCCTTGTTCTTGTAGATGGTTTTTCAAATATCATTGCAAGGCTCTTCTGCTTCAAAGATTCCATATATTTTTTTGGATTTCTTTTTACCTCAATACCAAAATCTATTAATTCTTCTATGTCGTCCTTCATGTCTAGTACGGATAAAATATCCCTTTTCATTTAAACCACCTTTTTAATCTATATAACATGAAAATATTTAATTTTATAGAATATGCATTTTTTATATTTTTAGAATAAAAAGGATTTGCTTTAATTAAAGTTTAAAAAGAAAAATTTAAAATTATGGAAAAATTAACACAAAAAAAGGTGAAAAAATGTCTTGGAAAGATGTTGAAGTGAGGGAGCTCAGAGAAGGCAGTTATATATTAATTGATGATGAACCATGCAAAATTGTTGAATTCACAACCTCAAAACCAGGGAAGCATGGAGAAGCTAAAGCGAGGATAGTGGCAATCGGTCTTTTTGATGAACAGAAGAGGAGTGTAGTATATCCTGTAAAACATAAGGTAAAAATGCCGATAATAGATAAAAAAACAGGCCAAATATTGGCAATTATGGGTGATGTGGTTCAGATTATGGATACAGAAACATATGAAACATTCGAATTACCAATACCTGAAGAATTAAAAGGACAGTTACAGCAGGGTCAGCAAGTACAGTATTGGGAAGTAATGGGCAAGAGAAAGATAGTTAAATAAAATGGCCTCTCTATTGAAATTTGCGGATTCCATATACGATTACGAATCCTCAAATTTTGTAATTTTTGGAGTTCCTTTTGACGGTACGACGAGTTATAGGGGAGGGGCTAGATTTGCGCCAAATGTTATTAGGGAAGTTTCTGTAAACCTTGAATCTTTAGTATATGAGAATGGTTTTGACATGAGGGATGCCAAAATACACGACATGGGGAATCTGGATGAACATGGAAGGCCAGAGGATGCAATAGATGAAGTCTATTTCTATGTTTCAAAAATATTAGATGATGGTAAAATCCCAATAATGTTAGGAGGAGAACATTCTATAACTGTAGGTGCTGCAAAGGCAATACATAAAAAAGATTATGTTATCTTATTCATTGATGCACACACAGATTTTAGGGATGAATATTTGGGAATGAAATATAGTCACGCATGCGTAGCAAGAAGATCATATGAAATTTTAGGTAAAGATAGAATTGCAACGATAGGAATAAGATCGGTTAGTCCAGAAGAATATAATGATGAAGAATTTAAAAATTATTTTAAAATATCCTCAGAATATGTTTATAAAAATGGTATTGATAGATCAATAGAATTATTAGAAAATTATTTTGGAAATAGAAAAATATACCTTTCAATAGACATGGATGGTATAGATCCTTCATTTGCGATGGGTGTAGCAACACCTGAACCATATGGGCTTTCAATCTGGGACGTAAGGAAAATCATAGAAAAGTTCTCAGACAGGATTATTGGTGCTGACATTGTTGAAATATCACCTCCCTTTGACAATGGCAATACATCAATGTTAGCTGCAAAATTAGTTCAGATAATAATAAGCAATATTTTTATCAAAAGCGTATCAAATAAATGATTTAAATCGAAATTATGTTTAGAGTGAATTTATCCTGACATTTTTAGGATAAAGTTTATATATAAAATTTACAATATACTGTAGTGGGTGGATCCTAAATGGTTGGCATAACAGAATTGAGGAAGGCTGTGGCTAAGAAAACAGGCATGAAAGAGAAAGACGTAAAGGCCGTCTTGGATGTATTGTTCAAGGAAATCGTGGACAGGGTAAACAAGGGAGATAAGGTAGCAATCAAACAATTTGGAGTGTTCATGAGGAAGATACAGAAGGCCAAGAAGGCAAAGAACCCAAGGACAAAACAAATTATTAACGTACCACAGAAGAACAAATTCGTTTTTAGGCCAAGCAAAGTAATAAAATATAAGTAAAAAATTTTAAAATTTTTTTATTTTTTTATATAGAATCTATCATTGTATCCAGCGACTTTATTTTAGCAGCTTTCTTCATTTCCTGCAAAGATGATTTTCCATCCAATATATAAGGACTTTTTACTCCAGTCAGTATAACTAATACTTTAACCATATTTTGCAATTCCGGATCTATGGATGCTCCCCATATCAATCTTGCATTTGGACTTATATTCTTTTGTATGATTTCAGCAGCCTTCTGTGCCTCAGATACGGACATGTTTGGATCTCCGACGATTCTTACCAAGGCTCCTTTTGCCTCTCTTATATCTGCCTCAATCAGGGGTGAATTTATCGCATCCTTTACCGCATCTGTAACTCTATCAGATGAATCTTCAGATTCTCCTATGCCTATCATTGCTACTCCACCATCTGACATGATCGTCTTAATATCAGCATAATCAATGTTCACCAATCCGGGTTTTGTTATAATTTCCGTTAAGCCTTTCAGTGCTTCCATCAAAACTGCATCAGCAACTTTGAATGCCTGATCCAATGGAAGTCTTGGCACAATTTCCAATAATTTGTCGTTTGGTATCACAATTGTAGTATCTGCAAATCTTCTCAATCTGTCCAACCCATATAAAGCCTGTTCCATTCTCAATTTACCTTCAGCTGAAAATGGTAATGTTACAACTGCAATTACAAGTGAACCTGGATTTACTTCCTTTGCTATTTGCGCAACATAAGGAGCAGAGCCTGTTCCTGTTCCACCACCCATTCCAGCTGTTACAAATACAATATCGGATTTTTGTAATGCCGCTCTTAATTCTTCATCCTGTTCTTTTGCTGCCTCTTCACCAATTCTTGGATCTGCACCTGCACCGAGACCTCTCGTCAATCTCTTTCCAATTAATATTTTCTTTTCTGCAGTCACTCTCAAAAGATGCTGTGCATCGGTGTTAACAGCAATTAATTGGGCTCCCACAATACCTGATGTAGCCAATCTATTTATTGTATTCGATCCTCCACCACCACATCCAACAATCTTGATTCCAACTTTCAATTGTTCAACGAATTTCTGTAATTCTAGATCATCAGGATTCATGGTCTGATTGTTGTTTGTATTTTGAGTAATCTGGGGTATCTGATTCTTTTGATTTAAAACATTATTTTCCACAAATGGTTTTTGACCTTTTTGTAATTCGTCTGGATCGATTCCAATTGCATTTTTAATCAAACTTTTCATATGTCATCATACCTCCGTTTGATTTTTGGCATACAAACAAATGACAAATAGCCTATTTAAACTTTATTTTTTATTTAACCAATTAATTTTTTATATCAAATTCAATTTGAATTATCAATGATAGACATCAACGTTATAAGAACAAATCCAGATTTAGTAAGGGAGAGTCAGAGGAAGAGGAATTTAGACGATAAAATAGTCGATAAAGTTATTGAATTGGACAGATTATGGAGGGAAAACCTCCAAACGTTGGAAAAGCTTAGAAATTTAAAAAATAAAAAGGTTGAGGAAATAACGATAAAAATAAGGAATCATGAAGATGTTGAATTATTAAAAAATGAAGTCAACAAAATAAATGAAGATATTCAAAAAATTGAAAAAATTGTCGATGATCTAAAAAGTCAGAGGGATAAGCTATTATGGAACATTCCAAATATATTGGATGAAGATGTTCCAGTGGGAAAAGATGAAAATGATAATATCCCAATAAAATTTTGGGGTAAGGCAAAGGTGTTTATGGAAGATTTAGAATATTTTAAAAGAGAGAGCAGAAATTCGATGGAATTTGAAATTCTTTTAAAGAGGCCAATGAGCCATTATGATATAATAGAAAAATATGATTTAGCCGATACATTGAGGGCTGGTAAGGTAGCAGGATCCAGATTTTATTACTTAAAAAGGGATCTTGTAAAATTGGAATTATCATTGGAAATGTTTGCAATTGATTTGTTATTAGAAAAGGGATTTACCATTTTTGAACCACCATTTATGTTAAACAGAAGGGCAATGGAAGGTGCGACAGATTTATCTGCCTTTGAAGATACAATATATAAAATTGAAAATGAAGATCTATATCTGATTGCAACATCAGAACATGCTTTGGCTGCCTATCATATGGATGAAATACTCGATGAAAGGGAACTGCCAAAGCTATACGCCGGTATTTCACCATGTTTTAGAAAGGAGGCAGGTTCTCATGGAAAAGATACAAAAGGCATATTCAGGGTTCATCAGTTCAACAAAGTTGAACAATTTATATATTGCCATCCAGATGAATCAAGGAAATTCCATGAATTTATATTGAATAATGCCGAGGAATTTTATCAAAAATTGAACCTTCCTTACAGGGTCATAAATATATGCAGCGGAGATTTGGGTAATGTTGCAAGCAAAAAATACGATATTGAGGTATGGATGCCTGCTCAAGGTAAATTCAGAGAAGTTGTTAGTGCTAGCAATGTTAAGGATTATCAGTCCAGGAGACTGAACATAAGGGTAAGGAGTAAAAATGGCAATTATTATCCTCATACGTTGAATAGTACTGCAATTGCAACAACAAGGACAATTGTTGCAATAATTGAAAATTATCAGGCTGAAGATGGAATATACGTTCCTGATATACTTCAAAAATATTTTGAAAAAGATTTTATTAAATTTTCATGACATTTTAATCAATTTTGCAATTTCATCAGCAACAGTAACCACGCTTTTTTCATTTTCTATTGTATCTGTTGAAAATATAATGTCTACAGTTGCTTGAAGCTTACTTAAAGCATTTCCTATGAAAAGCCCATGTACACAACCTACAACAATCTTTGAAGCTCCCATATTTTTTAGTATATTAGAGGCTGTTGCAATCGTACCTCCTGTGGAAATCATATCATCTATTATAGCAACAGTTTTACCCAATACATCAACATCCCCCGTGAAAATCTCTACATGTTCGGCATCAATTCTTCTTTTTTCAAATGAAATATAGGGTCTATTTATCAATTCTGCTAATAATTTTGCTCTTTCTATAGAGCCTTTATCAGGCGATACTACAAGATCTGGATTAAATTTTTCAAAATATTTTGCCAGTAATTTTTCCGCTCTAATTTCATATGATGGTACATTAAACCATTTTAATATATCCGGGTTATGTAAATTAACTGTTATAATTTTATCAACATCTTCAGAAAGGTGTTTTGCCAGAATTTTTGCACTAATAGGTTCTCCCTCATTAAATCTTTTATCTTGTCTAGCATAACCAAAATATGGTATTACAGAAATGATCGATTTTACTTTATATTGCCTTATAGCATCAATAACAAGAAAATATTCAATAATATTTGAATCAGGATGTGTATTTTGTATAAATATAACATCTTCATTATCCAGATTTTCATGGATCCTAACATATGCTTCACCATCAGGAAACCTTTTAAATTCAGTATGTGCAAGTGGTATTCCAGTTATTTCAGATAATCTAGAAGAAAGCATTAGTGACCTAGGACCACTAATAATCTTCATGTTAGAGAATAATAAAATCATGAATTTTAATTTTCTTTTAAAAACGCCGCGGGGGAGATTTGAACTCCCGAGTCCTTTCGGACAGTAGATCTCGAGTCTACCGCCTTTATCCGGGCTAGGCTACCGCGGCTAATTATCTATAAAAAATAAATTTATAAATCCTTTTTGAAAATAAGGAAATTTTAATTTATCTGATATTTTATACAATATAGAAAGATCAATATGGTGACTCAAAGGATAAGACAACCTATAATAGGGGTATTAGGTCACGTTGACCATGGAAAAACATCCTTATTAGATGCAATTAGGGGCACATCTATAGCAAAAAAAGAACATGGTGGGATCACACAACATATAGGTGCAACCGAGATTCCATTGGAAACGATTTACGAAATATGCGGATCATTAATAAAAGAGAAAAACTTTAAGGTTCCAGGCCTTTTATTTATTGATACCCCTGGCCATGAAGCATTCATGAGTTTAAGGGCAAGGGGAGGATCTTTGGCAGATATAGCTGTTTTGGTTATTGATATAAGGGAAAAAATAATGCCGCAGACTGTTGAAAGTATAAATATATTAAAAAGGTATAAGACACCATTTGTTGTTGCCGCTACAAAGATAGATTTAATACCAGGATGGAGAAATTCACAAAATAAGCCATTTATTGTTGGTATAAAAGAGCAAAGTGATACGGTTAAAATGGCCTTGGACAAAGAGATATATGAAATTGCTGAACAATTATATTCTCATGGTTTCTCTGCAGAAAGATATGATAGAATATCAGATTTTACAAAAAATGTTGCAATAATCCCAGTTAGCTCTAAATTGTATATTGGTATTGCAGATTTGCTTTTGGTATTAATCGGTTTGGCCCAGAAATACCTTGAAAAAGAATTGAGGGTTGAAGATGGACCAGGAGTAGGAACTGTTTTAGAAGTGAAGGAGGTAAAGGGATTAGGTAAAACACTTGATGTAATCTTGCATCAGGGTGTAATAAAAAAGAATGATATCATAGTTGTTTCCGGTAAAAATCAACCTGTTGTAACTAAGGTGAAGGCATTATTAAAACCAAAGCCCTTAAATGAAATAATGGATCCAAAAGATCCATTTCAGCAGGTAACTGAAGTCTCTGCTGCTGCAGGTATAAAGATCGTTGCTCCAGATTTAGATAATGTAATTCCCGGTGGAACATTAATGGTAGCGAGTTTAGATAATCTGGATAAGATTATAGAACAGGTAAAGGCTGAAAATATAATTGATTTGAAATTATCTGAGGATGGTATTGTTATAAAAGCAGATGCCAAAGGATCCCTGGAAGCTCTATATTATGAATTAAGCAAAATGAACGTACCCATCAAAAAAGCTGATATTGGTGAAGTTTCAAAGAGAGACCTGGTAGATGCTGAAACATCTGAAGATCCATATAAGAGAATAATAATTGCCTATAATGTCAAAGTACCACAAGAAATATATCAATCTGCCTCAAAAGTAGAGATAATTGAGGGAAATGTATTATACCAAATTTTGGACAAGTATGTTGAAACGGTGGAAAAAATAAAAAAGAAAATTGAAGAAGAAAAGAGAAAGAATATAACATTTCCTGCAAAGATAAAGATACTTGAAGGATTTATATTCAGGACCTCCAAGCCAGCGATAGTTGGTGTAAGAGTTTTAGGAGGAACAATAAAGGTAGGAATGAAATTGATGACAGAAGAAAATAAGAATGTGGGAGAAATAAAAAGCATTAGAATAAACGAGGAAGTGTTGAAAGAAGCGGGCATGGGGTCAGAGGTAGCAATTGCCATTTCAGATGCAGTTATTGGAAGAAATGTAAAACCAGGAGATATCCTTTATTCTGATTTAAATGAAAATGACGTTAAAGAATTGAAAAATTTTGAATTGACTTATGAAGAAAATGAAATATTAAATGAAATAATCAAAATAAAAAGAAAAGATGACCCGTTCTGGGGATTATAAAATCATTTTAGAATATAATATCCGGCGCTCTTTTGCCTAGCTACCCTTTTTACATAACCCTTGTTCTGTAATTCCTGCAACGCATTATTTACGATGCCTTTACCAATACCTGCAGCCTTCATTATATCATCTGCTGTTTTCATCTTATCTTCAGATGTCGCTCCTAGCTTTTTCATTGCCTCATATACTTTCTTTGCATTTTGAGAAAGTGTTTCATCAGCCATTTACCATCACCTTTATTCTGTGTGTTAATATATAATTTTTATATAAAGCTTTTCTTAAAAGAATTTGGTATTTTAAGGAAAAAATTTAAATATTTTTACTCATATGAGTAATTAGGTGATAAATATGTTTGGAAGACCATTCTTTGGTAGAGGTATGTTTTACGGGGCAGGTCATGGATATGGTGCAATTCTTGGTTATTGTCCCTACACAGGACTACCTAGAGGATGGAGGTTCAACCCATATTTCTATCAAAGTATGAATTATTTCATACCAAATTACCAGAATTATCCAAACCCACCTTATTACAGTATATATACACCATTACAAAACAATATAAATGAAAAAGAAATGCTAGAAAATGAATTAAAGTATCTACAAGAGAGAATGGAACAAATACAAAAAAGATTAAAAGAATTACAATAAAATTTTATTCCATATCATTTATTTGAGTTTGTATTACTTGAATTACATAATTTATATTTGTACAGGGTTGATAGAAGAAAAATATTCCGGCATAGTATCCTGAGTAAAATCTCACAGTTGTTATTTTATTCCCCGTTTGTATTTCATATGAAAATAGTTTATAGTTTCCTGAGATGTAATTGACCGTTGGTGGAAAAGATCCTATGCTCATAGCCATGTACGTATTGTTAAATTTATATAATAATAGCTCTATTGGGGCCCAATGTATACTAGGAATATAATATGTGACATTAAGACTTAATATATTATAAATGTTTGAATAATGTTTTATCCATGTAAAATTGTATCCACATATTTGATGTAATTGCTCTGGTGTAATAGCAACAAACTTATAATTTTGGAATGAAGATAAATTTGATAACATTAATATGGATATTATTATAATAATTACGATCACAATAGAAACAACAATTATTATTCTTTGAACCTTCATAATTTATTTTAAAATAAAAAATATTATATAAGTTTTTATATGCATAATTTATATAACGTTCTGTATCTTTCACATATTTATGGAATTTAAAGATTATTTGAACAAAATTCAGAAATACCTTTTATATTCAACATACTTGATAGCATTAATCTATATCCTTTCATATTTTTTAGAAATTTTTGTAATAAAATTGTTGATGTCTGTTTTAATATCAATTCCAACAATATTTTTTTCAATGTTTTTTTACAATACTTATAGATTTGAAAGAGAATCTGGAAAATCTGACAAAATTATATTAAAAAATTCGTTCTTGATATTTATTCTTTTGATTATTTTAAGCATAATATCCCCTATTGTTTTTTATACAATTATTTTAAGGGAATCATTGAATATCATATTCTTTTATTTATACGTTTTTATTGTATTTTTAATTATTATATTGTTTTTCATTTATTATCTTTTTATTAAAAGATATAAATATTTTTTTGAATATCATATAAAAGAAAAATTGGATATAAATAAATATCTTAGAATAAAACCTTTTTTCCTATTCTCCGCATATCTATTTTTCTTTTCCTTATTAATAATCATTTTTGCATTCATATTATCAAATCCAAGATTGTCAATTTCTAACAGTTATGCTGAGAATTTTATTAATATATTCATAATATTTTATGTTTTATCCTCCTTATCATTATTTTACACAATAAAATATTTAAAAAATGGATAGAATTAAAGATTATTTGTATAAAAGTCCATTCTTAAATAATTAAGGACAATAATTTGACCTTTAGTCCATTAAAATTCATATTTCATAATATATCAAATGGTTCAGCAACATTTTATATATTAACTAATCTTTTCATAGCATTTTTTCAATGTATCTTTTAATCTTATCATTCATCTTTTTCCACCTCTATTTATATCATTTTCAATATAACTCTAAGGCCACATAATTCACTTTTATGTTTTATTTTCCGAGGTCAAAAGAAAATCTTCATTTTAATTGTATTGAAAAAACTTTTTTGTTATTCCATCAACTCTTTTATTTACCAACCTTTATATAAATGATATAATCTAAAATGTTATTATGTATTTCCTCAACTATATTTATTTGAAACAATCTTTTTAATAAAATTATACTAATTTAATTCATATTGTCCTTCCGTTTATTAATAATGCAATTGTAACTAATACAAAGTCCTTATTAATGATCATTTATTAATTTTAAAACATTTAAATATTTTTATTTAGATTATTGCATTAGATCTTCTAAATGAAATTTTATTTTAATTATATTTAAAAAATTTAATTTATCTGGTTGAAATCAATTTTCCATCAAAATAAACATTTTCAACATGTAAATTCAAAATATCTTCTTCATCAAATATATTTTTATTTATTACTACAAAATCTGCGAGAAATCCTTTTTCAATAGCTCCAGATTCTAGATCAAAAAATTTAGCCCCATTACATGTATGCAATTTTATGGCTTCCTTTAAACTTATGTTTTGATCTGTTTCGCTTATAGGCAATTTTTCGAACTTCCCCCTATATACTGATGCATAAATATTTCTAAATGGATTGGGTATTTCCACAGGAGCATCTGATGAAAATGATACAAGATTATCTTTAACCAAATCTTTTATCCTATATGCCATTCCTAATCTTTCTTTACCTATTCTTTTATCAATCCAAAAGTCTGTTAATATGAATCCGGGTTGAATTGATATCCTCATATTTTTTAATTTTTTCAATTGATCATCCCTCACAATCGATGCATGCTCTATTCTAATTCTTTTATGAAATTTTGCCATTTCTAAAACTATGTCTAAGGCCGCATCTCCAATTGCATGGACAGCAAGATCACAATCAAATTTTTCACAAATGTTTTTAAACTTCTTCTCATCTTCAATTAATTTAACCCCTCTGTTATTAATATCATTTTCATAGTTGAACGATAAATATGCAGTTTTTGAGCCCAAACTACCATCTGAATATACCTTTAAACCATGTTCTTTATAATATTTTCCAAAATATAATTCATCCCTTTTTACAATTTCCTCGTAATTTAAATATGAAAATATTCTTAAAGTTAAATCATTATTAATGTCCAACTTCCTTAAAATTTTGCACCAATCTCCATAGCAGGACATGTATCCCACAGTTGTAATACCGAAAAAATTCAAATAATTTATAGAATCTTTTAAATATTTTTCCTTTATTTCCATTGGTATATTTTTTATCATAAATTCTCTTGCTCTCTCAAATTCCTTTTCCTTAACAATTCCATCTTCAGTATTTAAATCTGCATCGGTCTCAAGTTTTTTATTTACTAATCCCGAATGAAGATCATTCCTTGCAAGCAAAATATATTCATCATTAAATTCTGAAATATCATCAATTGTTGGCCATCTTCCCATCTTTTCATCGTCCCATCCCATGCCAAATATTGGGCCTTTTTTATTAAAATTCTTAATTTTTAATCTTAATTCATTTATTGAATTAACATCTTTTAAATTCAGGGAATTCAAAAATATACCTATTTCATCGAGATGTAAATGGGTATCAACAAATGCCGGAATCAACATCTTTTTATTTAAATCAACCTTTAGATCACATTCATTCAATTTAAGGTAATTGTCAACATCCAAAATTCTATTTCCTTCAACTATTAAATTTGAAATAAAATTGTCATTCTTTGGATCATATATGTATCCATTGTAAAAACCAATTTTCATAGTTATAATAATGAATTAAAATAAAAATCTATTATGGGGAAAATTTAAATAGAAGTTATATTTTACAAAAATTAAGAGGTGGTTTTGATGTTAGCAGGACAGGTTCCAATTTTGGTATTAAAAGAGGGGACTGAAAGAGAAACAGGTAAAAACGCTCAAAAGAATAATATACAGGCCGCAAAGGCCATCGCAGATGCTGTTAGAACAACATTAGGACCAAAAGGAATGGATAAAATGCTTGTTGATTCACTTGGAGATATTGTAATAACAAATGATGGTGCTACAATCTTAAAAGAAATTGATGTTCAGCATCCAGCCGCAAAGATGATTGTGGAGGTTGCAAAAGCACAGGATATGGCTGTTGGTGATGGTACCACAACATCCGTAGTATTGGCAGGCGAATTATTAAAGCAGGCAGAAGCCTTGTTAGAACAAAATATACATGCTACAATTATAACAAATGGATATAGGATGGCAAGTCAAAAAGCCTTGGAGATACTTCCACAAATTGCAATGAAAGTATCTAAGAACGATACAGAAATATTAAAGAAGATTGCAATGACAGCCATGACAGGAAAGAACATTGGACCAGATAGGGAATATTTTGCAAATCTAGTGGTAAAAGCAGTGTCTACAGTTGCTCAGGAAATTGAAGGTAAAACAAAGGTTGATTTCGATAGCATTAAAATTGAGAAGAAGGCAGGAGGAGGAGTAAAGGATACTCAGTTGATAGATGGCATTGTATTAGATAAAGAAAAGGTACATCCAAGGATGCCAAAAATTGTTAAAGGAGCAAAGATTGTGCTATTAAATGAAGGACTTGAAATAAAGAAAACGGAAATAAGTGCAAAAATACAAATTGAGGATCCAACAAAAATACATGAATTCTTGAAGGAGGAAGAAAATCAACTCAGGGAGATGGTTGAAAAGATAGTTAAATCCGGAGCCAATGTTGTATTTACACAGAAAGGAATTGATGACCTTGCGCAGCATTATCTTGCAAAGTACAACATATATGCTGCCAGGAGAATCAAGAAGAGCGATATGGAAAGCCTGGCAAAAGCAACTGGAGCAAAGATTATAACAAACCTTGATGATCTCAAAGAATCCGATCTTGGTAAAGCAGATGTAGTCGAAGAATTAAAGATCGGTAACGATTATATGACATTTGTTAGGGGATGCAAAGATCCACATGCGGTCTCAATATTGATCAGGGGTGGTACAGAGCACGTTATTGCAGAGGTGGAGAGGGCCCTACAGGATGCAATTAAAGTCGTTGGTGTAACACTGGAAGAGGGTCTTGCAGTACCTGGAGGTGGAGCAGTAGAAACAGAACTTGCATTAAGGATCAGGGAATTTGCACATAAGGTGGGTGGCAGAGAACAGTTGGCCGTTGAAAAATTTGCAGAGGCACTTGAAATTATACCAAGAACATTGGCAGAAAATGCGGGAATGGATGCAATAACAATATTGATGAAATTGAAGAGTATGCACGAAGAGGGCAAGAAAACGTTCGGCGTTGATGTCCTTGGAAACAAAATAGAGGACATGATATCTTTAGGTGTAATTGAACCAGTGAAAGTTAAATCACAGGCCATTGAAAGTGCCATGGAAGTTGCATCGATGATCCTAAGGATAGACGATGTAATTGCGGCAAAGAAGAAGGAAAACCAGCCGGGTCAAGGAGGAACTGGACAACCCGGAATGCCTCCCGGAGCACCGGGTGGAATGCCAGAAATGTAAAAATTTAAATTTATTTTTGTTATTTTTATTTTTATGATACCACAAATTTCTTTAACAGCTGAAGAGAGTAATAATTTAGAGGAACATTATGAATTGGTTATAATAGGTGGCGGTCCTGCAGGATTATCGGCTGGTATTTATGCCAAAAGATCAGGTCTAAATGCCGTAATAATTGATAAAAACCTTGCAGGTGGACTGGTTTCTGAAGATCCACTTATAGAAAATTATCTAGGTTTTAGATCAATATCTGGTGAAGAGTTAGCGTCATATTTTAGAAAACATGCAAGTGATTATCTGGATATATTCAACGGCATTGAAGTGAAGGATGTAAAAATAGACAAAAAGATATTTTTATATTTATCAAATGATCAAACGGTTACCGCGGATTCCATGATTATTGCCACAGGAACCACTCATAAAAAGCTTGGTGTTAAGGGTGAAGAAGAATATTATGGAAAGGGTGTTTCATATTGTGTCACTTGTGATGCCTATTTATTCAAAAATAAAAAGGTTGCAGTCATAGGTGGTGGAAATTCAGGAGCTATTGCAGCATTATATTTAAAAGATGTTGGTGTCGAACCAACGATCATAGAATATATGCCTAGATATATGTGTGAAAAGGCTTACGTTGATCAGATAAAGGAGAAGAATATAGAATATATAATGAACGCACAGGTGTTAGAAATTAAAGGATCTTCTGGAAAAGTATCTTCTGTATACTTCAAGGACAGGTCTACAAATGAAGAAAAGGAAATAAAGGTGGATGGAGTATTTATTTATGTTGGACTTATACCACAAACATATTTCTTAAAAAATACAAACATAAACATGGATCAAAAAGGTTATGTGATTGTGGATAAAAAAATGAGGACAAATATAAAATATGTTTATGCGGCAGGAGATGTTACAGGTGAATCCGGTCAAATCATAATATCTGCCGGGCAGGGAGCAGTTGCAGCATTAAGCGCTTATGAAGATTTAAGAATTAAAAAATAAAGTTATTTATTTTTTAATATATTTTTTATTTTTGAAAAGTAAATAAATAGTGGTGTTATTATATTTGTTATTATTATAACAAAAGTAACAACATAAATTATGTCATAATTTTTATATCCGGAAGAATATGCCAATATGGCCATTGTTATTTGAGTTAATCCTCTAGGCATTAGATAGTGAAAATGTCTATTTATTATACTATTTTCAACGAACTTTGTTGTTAAAATTTGAACAACGTATATTATTACTAAAATTATTAAAATTATTAATAATAAATGAAAATTGATCCTGGCTATGTATAACATCGATCCAATAGAAACGAATATTATAGTTCTGAAGAAAAATGATACCTCTCTATTAAATCTCATTATATTATTATCTACATTGAAATTATTAATTCCTAATATATTTCTAATTTTGTTACTATTTGCTAGGATTAAACCGATCATAATAACTGTGATCATACCATTACTCCAGAGCAATGAAGATATTGAATATATGGCCAAAACATAAGCCAGAGTTAACATGTAAGATAAATCGATATTACCAATCTTTCTCAATATTTCTGTCCATAAAATACCTGCCAATCCTCCAATGAAAGATTGAAGAATAATAACGGAAATAATTGAGGCAACAACTTTAATTAGATTATTAAATGTTATTGGATAGTATTGTAGTATGGATATCGTGACAATAATTGAAATCAGGTCCAAAATAGTCGCATATAATATATATTTATGTCTTTTTTCATCATCCATGTTTGATCTATTTACCAATGAAATAACGATTGCTACGCTGGGGGATGATAAGATGGATGCATATAAAAATTCAGAAAGATCATTTATTTTCAATAAATATAATGAAATATATATTAATAAAAATGAAACTGAATAATATGAGATGGCCATTAAAATAGAGTCTTTTAAAATCTTTCTGGTACTGGATATATTTAGTGTTAATCCACCTTCAAATAATATTATTATAAGTGATATTGTTGCAGCCAGAGGCATATATTCATTTAATACTAAATATTCGTTTGTTTTTAAAAAAAAGACTATTAAATATCCAATTAACAAAAGTACAAGTATATCTGGAAACCTTAATTTTTTAAAAGCTAAATCACCTAAAAATCCTATGAATATAATTAATGAAGCGAGTGAAATTACCAGTAAAACATTCATTAAACTTTATTAGAAAACATATTATATTATTTTTATTCTTTCCATTTGGAAAAATAATTTAAAGTTAAATTTAAAAATAATAAAATTTTAAATTATGATTTTATACCTAAATGCCTTTTCTTGATTGAATGATTGATAATTATTTTTTATAATTATAAAAATTTTATATATCCATGCATTAAAGATTGGTAAGAGAACATCATTAATTTTAAATTTTTCAATATCACAATGTTCATGTGGTTATGTATTAAATGAAAATGTCTGATAATGGAATAAATTATAAATTTTTTGAAGGGGAAAATAGAAGATTGAAGAAAAACATTAGAAGTTGAGGCTTATATGGAAATGGATAAATTAGCAATTATCTCGAAATGTATTGAGATAGAGAACATTAAGTCGTTGAATAAAATGAAATACAAGGTTTTTTAAATAAAGAAAAGATCTATAAACTATAAAATGTTTGAAAGAATATAGATAAAAATAAAGAGCATGCAAATAATTTGTTGAATGAATCATATACAAAAGGTTATTTTGTTTTTAATGATAATTTAAGAAGATACCAATATAAATTACATGCTGTAAATAATATTCCTTAAAATATTAAAAGCAAAACTTTGAGAATGCATATTTTTTTGTTGAAATTTTTTATATATTCCTCAAACAAATCTGAAAGAACTTGGTAATAAAAATAGATTAAAAAATAATTCAAAAACATGTTTTAAATATATTATGTGAAAAAATAACCTTAAATGATAGTAAATACCAATTTCGTCTAAGAATAGATCTTAGAATATATTAATATTAGATATTCTCTGTTCCGATTCTGTAATTTTATTATTGGTTTTAAACAGAAACCTATTCTATGCATATTTCTCTAGTGATTTGTGTATTGTAATTTTCCAGGAATAAGCTGGAAATTTCAATGCGATGTCGAGATTACAGTCCAAGGATAGGTTAGTTGATATATAGCATTTCTGTATTTATAAAAAATAATAAATTCGATAATTTTATATATCAAATAGATTAATAAATTTATGAGTGGGTATGAAGAGGATTTTAGTAGTCTTCTCAATATTTATTTTGATATTATTAAACTTTCAAATAAATTACGTCCAAAATAATGGAAAAATATTTCCCTTTATAAAATACAACATTTATTTTAATGAAACCGGTCTGCCGGTAGGATATGAATGGTCTGTTCAAATAAATGGGACACAAGAAAATAGCACATCAAAATCAATATTATTCACATTATCTAATGGAACTTATAATTTTACTGTTTATTCAAAAAATAAGGATTTATATCCCGTTCCCTCATCCGGAACCTTTAATGTATCTGGTAAAATTTTAACAATAAATATAACTTTTAAATGGAATAATTATACCGTCAATTTTACTGAAAAAGGCCTCCCTCAGAACACGAAGTGGTGGGTTGATTTAAATAACACAGTCAAATATTCTTATTCAAATTATATCACATTTTCATTGCCGAATGGTTCTTATAATTTTGAAATAAATTCATCATCTCAATATACCCCAAATCCCTCTTCCGGAAAATTAATTGTGAATGGTTCAAACGTAACGATTCAGATAACATTTTCATATTCTGCATACAACGTTTCATTTATCGAATATGGTCTTCCATCAAATACTCTTTGGGGTATATATATAGGAAAAAATCTTTATAAGACATATTCCAATTCTGTTACAATATTTTTAAAGAATGGAACTTACACATATTCCGTTTATGTATCAAACAAAGATTTCTATACAAAGAATCCAAATGGAATTTTTACAGTCTCAGGATCATCGCAAATAATATTTATTTTATTTCAACCATATTTGTCTAAAGTATATTTTAATGAGACAGGTTTACCCAGTAATCTAACGTGGTATGTTAAATTGAACAATTCTATTTATGAAACAAACAAAAATTCCATTTTGATTGAGCTCATGAATGGCTCATATTCCTTTTATATAATCTCATCAGACAAAAACTATTATCCAATTCCAAACAGTGGTAAAATAAATGTTACAGGTAAAACTTTAAATATAACAGTAAAATTCATGCCTTATCTTTACATCGTTAATTTCACAGAACAAGGCCTTCCAAATAATACCACTTGGGGTATTATATATGATAAAACATATTATACTAATCAAAATTATTTGATTTTAAGATTAATGAATGGAACATATAATGTTACCGTTTTTGATAACAATAGCAAATATATGCCACAAAATAAAATATTATCCTTTACGGTAAATGGAAGTAGTGAACATATAGAAGTAAATTTCATACCCGTTTTATATCATGTGATATTTCAAGAGGTAGGCCTTCCTATAGGCATAAAATGGTACGTTAATATTTCTAACAATTCTTATTCGTCTGAAAATTCATCAATAATAATAGATTTGCAAAATGGCTCATATTATTTCACAGTACAATCCTCAAATAAAATTTATTATCCAAATGAATCATCAGGATATTTTTATTTAAATGGTTCGTTAATTATAATTAAAATCCAATTTTTACAATATTTAATACCTGTAAACTTTACTGAAAATGGACTGCCAAGTTATGTATCATGGTCTATTATTATAAATTCAAAAAGATATTATTCAAATTCATCTTATATATTAATATATTTAACCAACGGTTCTTATGAATATATCCCATCAGCATCATACAATATTTATTTTGCAAAGCCTGGAATAATAAATGTTTCTGGCCAACCGTTAAACGTTCAAATTAATTTTTATGAGCTTAATTATTCCATTATTTTCTATGCAAAATTTGTTCCCAAGTTTACATTTTGGGGCGTTAACTTGAGCAATGGTATGAGAAAAATGACATATTTACATGAGATAATATTCAATTTAACAAATGGAACTTATCATTATCATATTTGGATTCAAAACAGTTCATATTCACCAGTTCAAGCAAATGGAACCATAATAGTCTTTGGACATGGAACAAATATTTCTGTCAATTTCAGATATTTAATTTATACAGTAAATTTTGTTGAATATGGATTGCCAAACAAATACCATTGGTATATAGATATAAATTCTGAAAATATAACAACACAAAACCAGAATGTATCGTTTAAACTATTGCAAGGACATTACATTTATTATTATGGTACAATAGATAGAAAATATTCATGTGGAATGGGTGAATTAAATTTAACTAAAAATATGACAGTTATTATAAAATTTATTCCTGAAAAATATCAAGTAATATTTTTCGAGGAAGGTCTGCCATATGGTACTCTATGGCAAGTTACAATAAATGGAACAACATTTTCTTCTGCTAATCAAAATATAGATACTATGCTTTTCAATGGTACTTATTTATTTAATGTAAAATCTGTCCCCGGTTATATTCCGTTGAATCCTCAGGGAATTATACACGTCAATGGAAAACCAATATCTATAATGGTTAGTTTTACAATTCAGATGTATTTGATAACCATAACACTTTCAAATATGCCTAATGGAGTAAACTGGTCCGTGAATGTAATAGGAAGGGAATTTAACGGTCAGAGCATAAATTTGGTATTTCATAGCAATTCTCCAACCATTAGTTTTTATTTGCCAAACGGTTCCTATGAATATTATATAAATCTGCCCAATAATTATATGTCCACATCATCCAGTGGCCATTTTGTAATTTATGGGGGTGCAGTCTCAGAATTTTCCCAGGTTTTCTATATCCCATTACAAACCATGTTATTATACATAATATGGTTCCTCTCTGGAATAATTGCATTTACAGTAACAAAAATAAAAACTGGTAAAAAGGGTTAAAAATTATCTTTTTCTCTGTTTAATTAAAATTCCTATTAAGGCTACGATTATTATGACAAGAATAATTATTGTTAAATTGGATAATGTCAGTGTTGCATTGTTTCCATTTGCACTAAAGAATGGTGTAGAAACTATTATGTTAAATGTAAATGAGTAGATTATGGGTTTCATTGTGTTGTTTTTATATACGATCAATAATAATTGACCATCGTACTTTCCGGGATTTGCATTATCCTCGACATCTATTAAATATGGAATCTTAAATGTTTCTCCGGGCTGAATATTAAATATCGTTATATTATTTAAAAATAGAGCTCCGAGAGGATTGCTTGAACTTACATGAAGGCTCATTATATTGGGTAAAATTAAATGTATATTTGCCATGTAAATTGTACCTGGACCGTTATTTTCTATTACAAATGTAATCTGTGCCTTATTTTGACCCGGTGAAACGTTTGGTATGTTATAAATAACATTTATTGATGGTCTTTCATAAACGGTTACGTTAATCTCATATATCTCCTTGTTTATATGTATGAATATTGGATATATTCCTGGCTCATCTGGTGAATTGAATATAACAGTATAATTAACAACCATTCCTGGCATTATTGTTAAATTTAAGCCACCATTTAATATTTCCAAGGAAGACGTAGAATATATTGTTACATTAAAGGCTGGTGAATTACCCTCATTTATTATTATTGCATGTAGAATATTATATGTCTCATTTTGATAGATGTAAATTGGGCTGAAGAAATATGTTGACAAAACCAATTTATTATATCCCGGAATTAATACTGTGTAATTTAAGATACCATTCATGCCCATGTAAGAATAATTAATAAATTGTTGATAATATCCACTGGTTGCATTTCTAGAAATGTTAACAAAAAATGTCAACCTTATAGGCTGATAAGGGATGATAATTGGAATTTCCAATTTTTGTGCTTTTCCAAGGAATGGATATGTTGGCGTATAATAAAATGTTACATTATCAATGGGAACATCTCCAATATTGGATAAAACAAAATTTATAGGTACATTATTCATACCAGGCCCTGGAATAATTGAATTATTTGTAAATAAATTTGAAAATAATGGTTTTAAAGAATAATATCCATCGTAAATGTACTTTGCATTTATATTAATCGATATATTTTTCATTGTAATTGATATTGGAAGTGAATAAATTCCAGGTTTTATATTATTTTCGACGGATACAATAATTGTCAAAGGTATTTCTTGACCCGGATAAATTACGTTTATTGAAAAATTTTGGATATTTCCAATCAATGGGTAAACAGGATAAATAGAAATGTTTAATGAATATCCCACCATCGTTCCAGTATTTATTATATTTATTGTAAATGGAACATTTTTCTGCCCGGGAGCTGGATTTATTGGATTGTTTGGAATTCCAAAATATGCATTTGAACTGAATGAATATGAACCGCTTATCGTGAGGTTTGCAATGAAATAAGATTTTACGTCATAATAAGAATAGATAATTTTTTCGGGATAAGTACCATTTTTTATATCATAATAGATATCTGAAAGGAACTGAATTTTGACATATCCAAACGCTGGTATGGCTGAAATTTTTTCATATACACTTTTTCCGTATAGAGGATATGATGGAATCAATGTTAATGTTAAATTTATCACTGGTTGATTTCCGTCATTTTCCAAAATTAAATCTATTGGATATGGGTTGGAATCTGGTATAATGTATCCATTAAATGTTTCAGGATACATTGCAACAGGTATTAAATTAATATATCCTTCCAATGGAAGATAAAATTGCTGAGTTAAATTTATTCTTGGATAATTTGGTGAATACGTCCCATTCACATACAGGTTTTCAATATATATGCCATCTTTAGCACTTTGCGAAATGTTTATTAAAAAGAAAAGCGAAATGTTTTCGTTCTGCGGGAATTCAGGTATGTTTATGAATGAATTATATTTCAAATAACTATTGTTTTTAATCAGATATCCCATGGAAAATGGAAATGTTAAATTTACTCCTATCGTAACATTGTAAAGTGTTGGTCCAAGATTTTTAACATACAGGGTCAAAGGTACATTGTACATGCCAGGAACTGGCATTAATGAACCATTTCCATTAAACCAGACCGGTTTTATTGAGAAAACTGGTGCAGATGCATTTGATGGAAATCCAATAAAATATGTGCTAATCAACAAAAATATTCCTAAAATGGATAAAAATTTCCTATTCATCTTTTTCACCTCCAATTTTAATATCTTTTAATAATAATGTCAATGAAAGATTAATCAATGCTACAATTATACCAGTTATATAAATCAAATCAAATGCTTCATTCGACGGAAAGTATGCTATATAAGGGATAAAATTTAGATCCCCAAATCTTCCCGGGTATTCACCTACAATTATTCCAATCTGGTAGCCAGTTTCCAAGACACCTGCAATTGCAGGTGCTATTACGCTTCCTACATTTCTAAACAATTGATTCATCCCCATAGATATGCCGATCTTATCCTCTGGTGTTATTGCTATGAGTATATTTGTTATTCCTACCATAGAAAATGATGCTCCAGCACCAAGTAAAAGCGAATCTTCAGTAATTGAAATTACAGAAGATCTATTGAAATAGAGTGCAAAGAAAGAAATCAATTGAACAGTAATTCCAATCAATATCGAATATTTGGGGCCATATTTTTTTGTTACGAACGCAGCAATAGGTGCGAATACTATGGCCATTATAGCGGCCGGAAGGTTTGTTAGTCCTGCCGTCAGAACTGTTTCTCCAAATCCTGATGGTGGAGGATCCTCGAGAATTGGAGGTATTGTAAAGTAGAGAAAGAACATCCCAGATGCAACAAAAAGAGAAACAAAATTTGTCAGGAAAATATCTCTTTCGATCAACATATCTAAATTAATTAATGGTTCTTTTACAATAGTCTCGACATATAAAAATAATGATATTAAAACCACAGAAAATGCATAAAGTGAAATTATGCTTTCACTTGTCCAACCCCAATATTCTCCCTCAGATGTTGCTATAAGGGCCATGATAATCCCTGATGATAAAAGAAGAGTGCCTGGCCAATCTATATTGGTTTTTGTTTTGTAAGGGGATTCCCTTAAATATTTCCATGCAAGGAAAAACAACAATAATGCTAAAGGTATTGAGGTATGATAATCCCATTCCCATCCATAATTTTGTGAAATATATGCACCAAAAACCAAACCAATACTTGCTCCACCAGCAAACATTGAACTTACAATCCCTTGTGCAAGCGGTATTTCTTCAGGTGGGAATTCATCCCTTATCAATGAAAAAGCTACTGGAAACATTGCCATTCCTGAACCCTGAATTGTCCTAATTATGATGAATTCTGATATGGTTTTTGAAAAACCGCCGAATATTATTGCAAAGGAATATATACCAGCCAAAATTAAAAATACCTTTTTCTTTCCATATATATCTGCTAATTTCCCAAATATTATAGAACTTACAGTACCAGCAATAAGGTATGAGGTAACAACCCAGGAAAGAGTATCATAGTCTGTGTGAAAATAATTTATAAGAGTAGGGAGAGAAGGTACTATCATTGTTTCAACATACATGACTAAAAGGCCTGCGAATGCCATTACGATAACAGATGCTAACTGCTCCCTTGTAAATCTCATTTTTATAGATAAATAACTTATGATATATATTTTTTATTTTTTGAGAACATCCTCTATCTTTTCTTCTAAGTCATTATAATATGAAAATGGAGTTCTTTTTAGATTCCATTCTTCCTTTGAATACTTCCATTTATACAATATGTCTGTAACATCTAACTCCTCTTTTGTTGGACCATCATAATAATATTCCATTTCTAGGAAATCCGAAAATCCTTTCACCAAAGCGTATATAATTTCACTGTAATCAATATCTCTTTTTAGAAAATCTGATAGATTTATTACCCTATATTTTACATCTGATATATTTTTATCTTCAAGTTTTTTCTTTGATACTTTAAGTACTCCGGCTAATTTGTTTAAATCGGTTTTAACCAGCATTGCACCATGAATAAAACCTGTATTCCACCTAATACTAGCAGCCGTTCCGGATACCTTATAATTATTAATTACAATATCATTTACATTTTGGACAGTGGCATCAACTCCCAAATATTTCAGAGCATTTAGAGCACCTTTTACATATGTTCTATAAATATTGTCTACATTTCCTATCTTTCCTTTAAATGCAAATGCATAATTCATGTTTCCAAGGTCGTGAAAAACAGCTCCACCACCAGTAAATCTCCTAGCAACCATAATGTTCATACTTTTTGCAATTTCTAAATTCACTTCGTTTTCAGCATATTGAAAATATCCTATAATTACAGAATCTCTATGTCTAAATATTCTTAAGGTATCATCGGTCAAATTTTTGGACCTAACCCTTGTAAAAGCCTCTTCATAGGCCATACTATAAAATGGATCATGTGGTGTTTCAAACAAAACTACTCTAAGTTTATTCATTCTTCGCACCTCTCACAGCATTTATAATCACATCATAAAAATCAGATAGATTAGAACCAACAAACTCAGCATCTTTCATGATTTCATTTACCTTCTCCTTTATAATATTCTCATCAATAGGTGTACTTTTTAAATATTCTTCCAATTCCCAAATCTTATCCTCAGGATATATGAAAAAATCCCCTTCCATTGTTATATCCTTTATTGTATTATTTTCTACAAAAACTTTTACCCTTATAAGACCCTTTTTGGTCTTTTTTTCGTATATATTTTGCATATTTTGTGATCGTTATTTATTATAAAAAATTTTATTTGGAAAATCAAAAATGAGTCATTTCTCTATGAATTATAGAGACACATTTAAAAATGGACGATGAAATTTTAATATGTTCTAAAAGAAATTAAAAGTGTGGGAAATAGAATAATTATGAAAAATAATAATTTTATATCGATCGGATTTACAATATATGTAAAAAAATTCATTATGTAAATAAAAAGATATTTGAATAATCGAAGAATTAAACATAGAAAACAAATTTTTTTAACAACTATCCAAAAAATTATATTGGAAAGCGAAAGAAACTTTGATAAGTTTTCTAGGAAAAATCTCTATAATAAAAAAGATTTTTATTAATAGATATTTTAAATTGATTTTTATCCATAAAAAATCTATTTTATAATATCTATTTTCTAAACATATCGAAATTAAGCTTAAAAATTATTAATCTAAAATACATTAAAGATTATATGAATCCAAATGAGATTAGAAGGAAAATTAAGGATATATTAAATCTGGATGATGTAAATGATGGACTTTTCTATGGAAATTGGCAAAAAGCCCATGGAAAGGAAATTAAAGTGTATAGCCCAATAGATGGTGAATACATAGCAACAGTTAGACTGGCCAATTCAAATGATTATGAGGAGGCAGTTAAAAAGAGCGAGGAAATATTCAAGGCCTGGTTGGAATACACACCTCCCCAAAGGGGAGAATTGATAAGAAAAATTGGAGATGTATTGAGAGAGAATAAAGTAAAGCTTGGATGGGTAGTATCATTAGAAACAGGTAAAACAAACACAGAAGGCCAGGGAGAAATACAGGAAATGATAGACATATCAGATTTTGCATTGGGATTGTCAAGACAATTGTATGGATTTACAATAGCAAGTGAAAGATACAAACATAGGATGTATGAACAATACCTGCCATTAGGTGTTATTGGAATAATTACATCATTCAATTTCCCGGCCTCGGTATTTTCTTGGAATTCATTTATAGCTTCTGTTGTTGGAGATGTAAACGTATGGAAGCCATCATCAAAGGCATCATTAACTGCAATAGCCGTCATGAAAGTATTAACAGAAACAATTGAAAAGTTAGGATATCCACAAATATTTACACTAATTACAGGAGGAGGAAGCGAAATTGGAAATAGAATGGCATCAGACCCCAGAATAAAACTGGTATCATTTACAGGCTCCGTAGAAACTGGAAAGATTGTATCAGAATTGGTTGCAAAAAGATTGGGAAGAAGCATTCTGGAATTGGGGGGAAACAATGCATCAATAATCAGCGATAAGGCCGATTTGAATATAGCGGTGAAAGGTGTTGCATTTGGTGCCCTTGCTACTGCGGGACAAAGATGTACTACGACAAGAAGAATTATCGTGCATGAAAAAATATATGATGAATTTATTAAAAAACTAATAAAGGCATATGATTCTATTAAGATAGGAAATCCACTTGAAGATGGAGTCTTGGTTGGGCCTCTTATTGATCAGGAAGCCGTTGATAAGTTCTTTAATGCAATTGAACAGGCAAAGAAAGAAGGTGGAAAATTAATTTATGGTGGTGAAAGAGTATATCCAAAGGGTTATGAAAAAGGTTTCTATGTAAAACCTGCAATAATAGAAATGCCAGGATTAACTGAAATTACTAAGAAGGAAACATTTGCGCCCATATTGTACGTTTTTAAATATAAAACTTTAGAAGAAGCAATATCCATTCATAATGGAGTTCCACAGGGACTATCTTCAAGCATTTTCACAACAGATCTAAGAGAAATGGAATTCTTCCTATCCCCCTGGGGAAGTGATTGTGGCCTAGCAAACGTTAATACTGCTACGGCAGGTGCTGAAATAGGAGGAGCATTTGGAGGAGAAAAAGATACAGGAGGAGGAAGAGAAAGCGGATCTGATGTATGGAAATTCTATGCGAGGAGACAGACAGTTACAATAAATTGGGGGAACGATATACCATTGGCACAAGGGGTAAAATTCGATGTAGAATAAAAACATTTTAAAAATTATTTATAAAAAGGGGAGGAGGGGCATCAGCGTAATCATCCATTATATTATAAATTATCTATATAAACTTTTTTCTTTTTCCCAGAATAAGTAAAATAGCAAATATAAAAATGAACATATATTCTATATACCACATGTCTATAAATGATGAAAATTGTATTTCATAAATAATCGGGTATGAATTATCAAGAAAAATATATGAAAAGCTTTGAAATCCAGATATGTTGGAAATTATTGTTGTATTCTTAAGGTAAATAAATGAGAATATTGAAATGTATGGTATTTGAGATATAATCTTATCATCTATGATATAAAAATTTCCAAAAATTGTGAATATGCCTATTAATGATTTTATTATCGAGTGATATAACAAAATGTAAGATGAGCCCTTATAAATAATACCGATCTTTGTTGAATTGATGTACAGGCCAGATAAAATGTATGGATCATCTTTTGTTCCTATGCCAACGATGTATATTTGCGAATTTATATTTAAATTCAAAGTTCCAATGTCGGTATAATTGAATTCCCTCGGCCACAATACATTTTCATTTTCTGTATTCAATGACCCAAAGATAAAATCATCTTCCATGAATGGTATTTCATTTGCTGAATATGTTGATACACTTGGCCATTTCATTGAATATATTTTATACGGTTTTTCTGTTGTGTTAGAGTATATTTTAATATTTCTTATTTCGTAAGGGCCCAAAGTTGTGTAGAATGAGGTTGGCCCTATCGAAGAAGCATTGAATAGAATACTAAAATTTCTTAATTTTAAATTTAAAATAAAACTGTAATGATTTATTTTTATTAAAGTTTGATTGTTTTCAAAATTAAAAGACAAATAATTCAATGTCCCAATATTTAAATCTATACTTTTATTCCAAATGATTTTATTATTGTAAAATATATAATCTGAGCAATTATTCCCGAAAAATATGTTTCCAATTGAACCATTGTTGGAAACTAATTCAATTTTCAATTCATTTATATTGTAATCTATATAATTCTTCTGGGGTCTAAATTCCATTTCAACATATTTTACATTGGAATAATTTCCAGCATATACATTTATGCCGAAAGAATTTTTGTTTAGAGTCCAGTTGTTCATTTTTAACGATCCCAAGCCTACCTGTGGATACCATCCATCTATAGGATTGTACCCTAAATATATCTTATTGAAATATTCATTTTTATTTTTAAAATAATAGTAATAGAGTTCTGGTGTGAAAAATCCCAGATTAATGTTGTATTTAGATTCTAAATCGGCTATAAAACCTGCAATAAATGGACTTGCCATGCTAGTTCCACCTATTGGTATAAGTGTTCCTGAATAGATGTATGTACCAGTTTGAGGATTGGCATCCATTGAAATATCTGGAACACCTCTATATTTTGAATTATTAATTCCCGGTGAAATTTGCCAAATAGGTCTCTTGAATATTTCACTAAATCCTCCACCGGCTAAGGCCCACGGATATTCTTTATAATAAATACCATTATTCAAAAATAGAGTTGTCCCACCCACTGATAATACATATGGATCAGATGCGGGATATTGTACCTCATATTCATCCCCTGAAGCGGCTACAAAGGTTATATTTTTATTCACAGATCTTTCAAAAATTTCATGAAAATACGGATTATATATCATTAGTTCTGGTGCTCCCCAGCTCATTGACACTATTGAATCGTTATAATGATCTATTACATATTTTAATAAAAATTCCATATTTGTTGAATTGTCTGAAGGGGAGATTACAAGCAATATATTAGCACGTGGAGCGGCAGCATGTGCAATCTCAACATCTAAATCCGTTTCCACAGCCCAACTAAAATTTTGTATTAATGGTTTCCCCAAAGGGTAAATGGTCATTAAATTTGCATCTGGAAAACCATATATATCATCAAATTTATTCAAATTTTCAATAATATTTGGATCACCATAAGGATCAATTATAATAATGGTTTTATTGTGCCCATCATAACCTTTTGATAGCATTTCAGATAATCCATACGCATCAATTAAAACCTTTATAGAATAAGGATCCGAAGAATATATCCAAAAATTTCTCACATCAACACCATTTAATATTTTTATTGAATCTCCAAATTTAGACATTAATGAATTCAATTTATTTTGTGAAATTTTTAAATATAGAAGATTTGATTCTTGCTTATAGTAAATGCCGTTTACCTTTAAATAATCAATTAAATTTTTTTCACTACTTAAAATTTCAATTAAAATAGTGCTTTTATTTGAATTTACTAAATTAACAAATGAAACAAAAAATATTAAAATAACCATAATTGCGATCAATCTTTTCATTAAAAATAATATCCAATTTTAAATTAAAAATCTTTTTAATTTCAAAAGATTAATAATTAGAATATAAAATAACTTTTCATAAAAATTTTTATAATAAATAAGAAATTTTATTTATGAAAAATAAATAAACCTCTATTAAATTACCTTTAATTATGAATTTAAAATGGTATCATTATTTATTAATTATAGTGATAATTTTAATTTTAATAATATCATCACTATATTTATATTCCGGTAACTGGCCACCGTTAACAATTATAGAATCAGATAGTATGCAACATGGGTCACAATTCACATGGTTTGTACTAAACACTGGTGATATCGTTATTGTAAAAAAGATTTCAAATTATTCAGACATCGTAACTTATGTACAAGGTAGATTAGAAAATTATGTTTCATACGGCGATTATGGGGATGTAATAATATATTATTCTAATTATAAAGAACCTCCTATAATACATAGGGCAATCTTATATCTTGAATGGAGTGGTAAAAATTTTACATTTCCAGGTGAAAGAAATGCCGAGCAACAGGGATGGGTTATAATTAAAGGATATAATATAATAATTTTAAATGTTGGGCCATCGCAAAGGAATTTAATAATAAATGTATCAATGTATATTGGTCAGAATGGTTTTATTACAATGGGAGATAATAATTTAATAAATTCTTATAGATCAAATCCAAATGTTATTTTTCCACAGGTAGCTTATTATGCTGCCGATCAAAACATAGGTATCTCATTACATCCAGTAAAATTGAATGATATTGAGGGTAAAGCTGTCGGCTGGATACCTTGGTTTGGGGCATTTAGAATATTATTATCTGGGCAAAGCTATTACATAAAGATGATACCCGTTGAAACATATTATTATCTTGGTTTTGTAATTTCATTAACAATCATAATTGGATACGTAGCTGATTATATTTATTATGGAAAGGAAAAGGATGATAAAGATGGAGGAAAAAATTAGAATTCCAATATATCATGTTTATAAAAAGGGGATTAAAAATTTTAAAAATTTAGATGAATTCATAGATAATGTAAAAAGTGAAAAGATATATCTCATAGATGATCAAACATTTAAGGGTAAAGAGATAAATTTTAAAGTTTTAAAGGAAATATCACAAATATTCGAAACATGGTATGAGGCAAACATTAGATGGCCGGAGGACGTCACAGACATAATAATATCTGGAGCCGAAATATCGGTGATATCTGGGCCAAAGGTAAATGAAAAATTGTTGAAAAATATTTTAAAAATTACAAATAATGTTGCGTTGCATTCAAATGAGGAAAATTTACTTAATATTTTCATTGATAATGGAGGCAATTATATAATAACTGATATACCATTTTATAAAGGAAAAAGATTTATAATAAAGGATGATTGGTTGATTGAATTATGACGGATAAATTTAAGGCCGTATTGAAACTGTTGGAAAGAAGAATAAAAAAGAGGGAATTTTCAAGGGATGATGCTATAAAATTTCTATCATACGATAATAGATGGCTTGAGCCATCCAATGTGGATGTTTTCCTAAAGAATTGCATATCTATGAATTTAATAAAAAAAATTGATGATGAAAAATACCAGATAAATTTTGAAACATCTAATATTGAAATACCTATTGATCTAACAATAACCAAGGAAGATTTAGAAAAATATTCAGTCAATCCCAAAGATTCATTTAAATTAATCGTGGAAAGAATTTCGAAGAAGACCGGGATAAAAAAGGAGGAAATAGTTTCTGAAGTTAATAAAATGAGAAAAGCTTATCCCTTTTTCAGCATTGAAATTATCGCACTGATGATAGCTAGGGATAAAAATATTGATGTATCCGATCTATTTGATATGGTGGAAAAATCTATATTCGATTGAATTTATTGATTATAGAATGATCGATAGACCTGATTGGGACGAATACTTTATGCGTATGGCCTATTTGGCCGCCAGCAGATCCACATGCACGAGGAGAAAGGTAGGAGCAGTTATAGTAAAGGATCATAGGATTATTTCCACAGGTTACAATGGCCCTCCATCAGGTTCAGTTCATTGTGATATTACTGGATGCATTAGAGAAGATTTAAATATAAACTCTGGAGAAAGACATGAGTTATGCAGAGGCCTACATGCCGAGCAAAATGCTATAATACAGGCAGCAGTCTATGGTGTAAGTGTTATTGATGCAACGATATATGTCACAAATCATCCATGTGTTGTATGTGCTAAAATGATAATAAACGCAAAGATTAAGGAAATAGTATATGCTGAAGGATATCCGGATGATCTGGCAAAACTCGTATTGTTGGAAAGCAATGTAAAGGTAAGGCAGTATAAATTAAAAGATAAATCGTTTGAGAGATTTATCGAATTTTGATCTATTCAATTACAAAATATAATTTTTTTGCGCTTTTTATTGCCTTTTCCAAAATTTTAGAATTTTCTGAATTTGATTTTATCCTTATGTATCCATCTTTTGATATTGTTGCCTTGAATAGTATTTCGGAATCTGCCATTATGTAGCCAGTATAACCTGCATATTCCCTACCAACAAAAAGCAAATAATCCTTTTTCTTTTCTAATCCAACTTCTATTTTATTACCTTTTGATAGATTTTCATCTTTGAATGGATATACCTCTAAATGCATCCCTGTAACCTTTTCCAATTTTTCTATATTCGCTCCTTTTTTTCCAATGATTTCAGATATCATGCTTTCCCTGATGTATAGATTAGCCGTATTTTCCCCAACTATTTCAACCCTGAAAACATCTTTAATGTAATTTTTAATTAATTCTTCCAATCTTTCTTCCGCAAGCTTATAAATAGATGATTTTTCTCTAGTCACAGGAACTACAACAATCTGTTCTCCAAATGAATAAATTTCATATTCGACAATGCCTGTATAATAATCCCTTATCTCTATAACCGGCCTTGCTAAATCTTCCTCCTTCAATCCGGAGGGTATTTTGACCACATATTCCAAAATCAATATTTTAGATATTTTTCCAGCTTCTATATGTATTACCGTGTCAACTACCTGGGGTATAACACCCAATTCCACCCTTCCTATCAATCTCTGTATAGCGTCTATTGCCTTTGTGGCATGTACAATTCCAACCATTCCAACGCCTGCCAGCCTTAGATCGGCATATACTATGAAATCTTCAGTGGTTCTTACCTCATCAAATATAGTTATGTCCGGCCTCACCATCAATAAAATGTTTCCAGTCTTTGACATATCTCCTTCTAATGATGTGTATTGTGTTATTTCATCGATAACCTGTAAATCTCTCGGCTTTTCCATTGTTTTTACTATCTTTCCATTTTTTGCATACCATTCCGCCAGGGCCTGAGCGAATGTGGTTTTTCCTGCCCCAGGACTTCCTGAAATTAATATGCCATTCGTACCATTTTTAATTCTGTTCATTAATTTTTCATCTATCTTATAATAATCTATATCAAGTTTTACCAATGGCTTCACTGCAGTAATCTCTATTCCATCAGAAAATGGTTCCTTTGTAATTACAATTCTATATTCGGATAATTGTACCACCGTTGCCCCCTTTGTTTCTATTTCAATGTATGAATTCTTTGTAGATCTTGCTCTTTCAATTATGTCTGTAGATATCTCCTCCAATTCCTCTCTAGTCAAAATTTTATCAGATATATTAACCAAAACAAAATTTCCTGGAGATCCCTTTTTTGCCCTTGGTAATGTATTTTCTTTTAGGTGTACACTCATGGTCCTTTCATCAAAGAAGTCTTCAATCCTTATTTCTGGAGGTTTTTTAATTTCAATGTATCTTATTTTAATACCCTTAATTTTTGCCACAACTGATTGTATATAATCACTTGTAACCAACTCCGCATCGTTTTCCAATGCTGCGTTCCTAATTATATCATCAATTTCACCACTCTTAGCTTTTTCAATTTGCCACTTTTCTGGTCTCTTACCATAAAATGTTATCCTTATCTTTCCAGAATTTTCCAATTCCTTTATTTTTTCGAGTTCTTTTAAACCTGTAAATCCTATCAAAAGACCTCTATTGGCCTGTGCCTCTATTTCTGATATAACAGCTTCAGGTAGAATTACTTCTCCGCCCATCGATTCTAAAAGTTCATAAAACTTTCCATTTATTATTACCGATGTGTCAGGAACGAATTTCATCATTATTTTCCTCCATTATCTTTTTTATTATTTCACTTACCCTTGAACCCTCGGCCCTTCCATTAGAGCTTTTCATTACCAATCCCATGATTATCTGGAACTTGTTCTGTTTATTCATCAAATCCTTATTATTATCAATTATATTCAATATCAAATTTTTTATTTCTTCGTCGCTCATGGGTTTATATTTATCGTAATCCAATTTATTGTTGTTTATAAAATCTGATAATATATATTGAATAGAGTCCTTAACTATTTTTCCATCCCTTATATTTTTTAAAATATCTTCTATAATATCATTGGTAATCTTATTTACATCCAGACCTTTGCTAGATAATTCTGGAATTATATTGAAATATATTCTAAAGATGAGATTCCCATCTGGATATATGCTGTATAGATATTCAAAAATATCTTCCATTTCTTCATTAATTATCTGTTTTGCCTGTTGCATTGATATATTATATTTTTTCATTATAATATTTACCATTTCTTCATATGTTGGAGGTAAAATTTTCTTTATTTCTTCAATATATTTTTCATCAATCCTAATTGGAGGTATATCAGTTTCTGGGTAAATTCTTTCACGACCGGGTAGAGGTCTTAAATATTCTGTGGTACCATCATCTTTAGGCCTTCTCGTTTCTGGAATTACACCATAAAATGCGTTTTTGGCCCTTTCATATATGTTTAACATTATGTTTTCCGCCTTTTGAGGAGGAGATACAATTAATATAAATGCATCATTCTCACCAATACCTAACCTTTCATTAACATATTCTACTTCATTTTTAGATATCCCATAATTCGGAAGTTCATCCGAATGGAATAATCCTGATAAACCATTGACCTTTGCAATATCTGCCAATTCTTTACCCAATCTAAAATTCCCGCCCTTTAACAAACCCTTGAAACCATTTAATTTCATTCCATAAACTCTCCAACCCTTGGACAAATTGTTTCTTATAATTTTGCTGTTTGAATTCTCAAAAATATCTGTTAAATCTCTTATATTAAAATCGTTTAATTTTACATTTCTATTTTTTAATTCTTCTGCTATATCAAAAAGCATTTTTTGTCTATCTATCTCGTATTTTACAATTTTGTCTATCAAATTTAATTTAGAAACCCCTTTAATCTCAACTCTGTTACCTCCAGTTGATATATTTATATCCTGCCTTATTGTTCCAAGTCCTCTTTTTACCTTTTTTGTTGCTCTTAAAAAGTAACCTATTTTTTCGGCAACTATTTTTACCTGATTTGGATCATTCATGTCTGGTCCCGTAGCAATCTCAATAAGTGGTATTCCAAGTCTATCTAGCCTATATGTTACAGTTTCCTCAGTTTCATTTATCTTTCTTGCTGCCTCTTCTTCAAGACATACAGATTTTATTGAAATTCTTCCAAATTCGGTATCTATATACCCATTCAGCCCGATTAGTGCAGTTCTTTGAAATCCAGATGTATCAGATCCATCAATAACAATTTTTCTCATGAAATGTATCTCATCAACCAATTTGCAATTTAGCATTAGAGAGACCATGATAGATATTTTCAAGGCCTCTTCATTTACATCATGGGGAGGCTCTTCGTCCATTTCCACCAAACATGAATTGTCCGTTATTTGATAATTATATATTCTATTCTTCTGCCACTCTTTTATAGAAGCTAAATCAATTTCACCTAATTCACTTTGAACAGGTCTTAGCATTCTTTTAAATTCTCCCTTCACATCTTCGCTTAACTTTGTTTCACAGCTACAGAATAATTTTTTTGTATCCAATTGCTGGTGAATTTCAAGTCCTGCTTTAAATTCCGTATTCATATCCAACCCTTCTATCTGTTAACTCTCCAACTAAATTTTTAGTCATTATTTCTCTAGGATCCAATCCATTTCCCAATACCCACATTAATTTTACATATGCCACCTCGGGCAACATATCTCCTAACGGTATAATTCCTGCCTTAATCATTTCCCTTCCAGTTGAGTATACATTTAAATTAACTGTTCCATAAAGACATTGAGATGTTACCCCTATGAAAACATCGTTTTTTATCAAATCTTTTAAAGTTCCCAGGAGCTTGGTTGAAACATGACCGAGTCCTGTTCCAGCTAATATTATTCCTTTTACCCTACTGCCTATATCATGAACGATTTCTGGATCCATATTCGGATAAAAATATAAAAGAGATACCTTTTTTTCTATTTTATCCATCAATATTGGATTTTCCGACCTTTTTATGTATTCTGATAAAAATTTAACACCCTCATTGTCTATTTTAGCAATCGGAAATGTATTGATAGATTTAAATGCGTCCCTTCTACTTGTATGCATTTTTCGAACTTTTACTCCCCTATGAACTAGTAAATAATCATCTGATGTGGAACCATGCATTGATACTACAACTTCTCCAAGGTCTGTATAAGACAATTTAAGTGAATATAGCAAATTAATATATGCATCTGAACTTGGTCTGTCTGATGATCTTTGCGATCCAACGAAAATAACAGGTAAACTTAGATTTTGTATCATAAATGCCATCATAGATGCCGAATATGCCATAGTATCTGTACCATGTGTAATTATGATTGAATCAGAATTTTTAATTTCTCTGTATACATTTCTTGCAATCTCTATCCAATGTTCAGGCTCTATGTTTTCACTTAATATGGAAAATAGGTTTATTCCATTAATGTTGTAATTTTCAGTTAATTCAGGCATGAGTAATAATAATTCTTCTTGTGTTTCGGCAGGTTTTACTGCACCAGTTTTATAATCAATATAGCTTGCAATTGTACCCCCTGTATTGATTATGGTAATTTTCTTCTCTCCCTTTTTTATTTCCCTTTTTATCGCATAGGTTTTTTCTTCTATACTTTTTTTTGATATTATTTTTATATTATTAATATGATCTTTTCTAATTCCTATGTTATATCCATTGTCCAATTTTAATAATAATATATCTTCACCGCTAAATGAATGTTTAGGCATTATTATTCCTCTAATTTTATCTCCTTTGAAATCGACTTCCACATAATCTCCCTCTTCGTAATCCATGGGTACTGGAATGCAAACAATAAAGTTAAATTTAACGCATCATTACACAAAATAATGTTTATTGTTTTGGAAGGAATAGATGGCTCAGGTAAAACATCTATATCTAAAATGCTTAAGAATGAATTTGAAAAGGAAGGAAAAAAGGTATTTTTAACGGAAGAGCCAACATCCAAAATTTTCGACGTTAAATCATTGATGGAAAAGGATTTGGACATTTATACAAGAATATTTATTTTTATGGCCGATCGGGTTGAGCATATAAAGGAAATAAAAAATTATTTAAAAAATGGATACGTCGTTATTTCAGACAGGTTTGTTGATTCTACATTTGCCTACCAGGGTGCAATTCTAAAAAATTTATTTAATGATATTGAAAAATCATTTAATTACATAAATTGTATATATAATCCATTTAGATTCGATCCAGATTTAATTTTTTATTTAGACACAGACCCAGGAATAGGAATTTCAAGAATAAATAGAGAAAAAGAATATTTTGAAAGAATAGAATTTTTGAGCGATGTCAGGAATTTTTATATATATTTGTCGAAAAAGAGAAATTACATTATAATTGATTCTAACAAGGGTTTGAATGATGTTTTTAATGAAATTTTAAATTATTTTAAAAAATATAAGCTTTTATAGAAATAAAACATTATGGATTTATGAATAGAGAATTTCAATTCAATGATATAGATGGTATCTTAATATATAACGAAGGTGAACCAATTGTTGATCTAAACTTTTTTTATTTCACAAGATTGTTGGATTCAGGACTTTATGAAGGATCATATTATATTTTAACAAAAGATAGGGAAATAATAATTACAAGTGAATTGGAGGAATTGTCAGCAAAAAAGTCTGGAATTGAAACATTGATATTTAAAAATCAAAACGAAAAGGAAGAGATTTTAAAAAATGTGTTAAGAGATAAAAAGAACATCGGAATTTCCTTTTCAAATATATCACTCAAGACTTTTAATTATTTAAAGAGCAAATTTCCAAATATAGAATTTTTAGACATAACCGAAAGATTGAATGAAATGCGCATGATTAAAGATGATTACGAGATTGATCTAATAAAGGAGGCTGCAAAAATAGCAAGTGATGTTGCAGAAGATATTGTTGATTATATAAAGGAAGGAATAAAAGAGAAGGAGTTGGCAGCAGAATTAACATATCTTTTGATGAAAAATGGCGCTCAGGAAAATGCATTTACACCCATTATCGCGTTCGGTGAGAATTCAGCAGAGCCACATTATTTTTCAGGTGAAAGAAGGTTAAAAAAAGGTGATTTTGTATTAATCGATTTTGGTGCAAGATATAGGAAATACAATTCTGATATAACAAGAACATATATCTTTGGGAAGGCAAATGAAAAACAGAGATTGATGTACGAAATCGTTTATAATGCTCAAAAAATAGGGATAGAAAATATTAGAGAAGGAATCTCAGGTAAGGATGTTGATCTTGAAGTTAGAAAATATATAGATTCAACTGAATTTAAAGGACGTTTTATACATTCCCTTGGTCATGGCCTAGGATTGGCAGTTCATGACCATGCAGCGTTATCACAATCATCAAATTTAATTTTAAGGAAAAATATGGTTGTAACCGTAGAACCCGGCATATACGTAAAAGATTTTGGTGGAGTAAGGATAGAAGATGATGTTGTGGTAAAACAGGATGGATGTGAGATCTTATCATATGCAAACAAAGAGTTGACAGAAATATAAATTTCGTAAAAATTTAAAATGTGAAAAAGTTTTTATAAATACTAAGAATATAGAAATTTCACATTGAGATGGTGTTGATCTATGTCCCAGAAGGTTGCTGAAAGGGCTGCTGCTAAAAAGATTAAAGATAAGTGGAGGGCAAAGGTTTGGTATAAGATAATAACCCCAGAATCGTTTGGATCAAAGGAGATTGCCGAGAGTCCAGCAGATGATCCAGAAAAGATGATTGGTAGGGTTGCAGAAACAACTCTGTATAATATAACCGGGGATATTAAAAAGGAGTATGTCAAGTTGAATTTTAAGGTAATTTCTGTAGATGGAACTACAGCAAAAACGATGTTCATAGGTCACAGTGTTACACAAGATTATATCAGAAGATTGGTAAGAAGGAGAAAATCAAGGATTGATGCCATTTTTCCATTGCAGACAGTTGACAATTATAAGATAAGGGTAAAAATAACTGCAATAGCAGATAAAAGATTAAATTCATCATTAAAAAGCGCAATAAGAAAGAGGATAATAGAGGCAGTTTTATCTAAGGGACAGAACATGTTATTTTATGAATTTGTAACCTACATGTTTACTGATCAGATTGTAAAAGAGATTGAAAAGAATGTTAAGCCAATATACAATATAAAGAAAATAGAGATTAGAAAATCAAACCTCTTATCAACACCTGAAGAAAATAAAACTGTAGCCTGATGCCGGGGTGGCTCAGCTGGTAGAGCGTCGGACTCATAGGGTTCCCATAATGGACTTGAGACATCCGAAGGCCCCGGGTTCGATCCCCGGCCCCGGCACAAATGTGTTTTTCAATCAATTTCATCTAATACCCAATTTTAAGTATTTAAAATAAGTAAACTTTTCAATTTATAATTTAATAGAACAAATCATTTATAGAATTTAAAATTAAATATTGTTTTTCAACTCAAAAATTTTAATTTTTTAATTCATAATTTTTTAAAATTATATTTTAATAGTGCTCACCATTTAAATTGAGATGAAGAATATCATTTTCTCTTTCTTGAATTTATGAGTAGATAGATTCTCAATTGATTTGAATGATCTTATTTAAAAAAATCACGAATATAAAATTCCTGCAATGCATTTTGGAGGAATATTCATTATTTCTATAATATGAAATGGTACTACTTCTAAAAAATAATATTAAATTTAAAATATTTTTGAAAAATTTTTCCATAATATTTTTTTATTTTTTACCTATATCTATACTAGGTGTTATTGATGGTTGAGGTAAGAGCTCCTAGGGGAAATCTGTTAAATACAAAGGGATGGGGTCAGGAAGCAGCATTAAGATTATTGATGAATAATCTGGATCCTGAAGTGGCAAAAGACCCTGAAAGATTGATAGTTTATGGGGGTAAAGGAAAGGCAGCAAGAAACTGGGATGCATTTCATGAAATTGTTAGGTTGTTAAAGGAATTGGAAAACGATGAAACACTATTGGTTCAATCAGGAAAACCAATTGCAGTATTCAAAACATCAGAGGATGTACCTAGGGTCTTGATTGTAAATGCACAAATAGTTCCAAGATGGGCCACCGATGAAATTTTCTGGGATTTGGAAAGAAGAGGATTAACAATGTTCGGTCAGATGACTGCAGGTTCTTGGATATACATTGGAACACAGGGGGTTTTGCAGGGAACATATGAAACGCTATCCGCTTTAGCGAGAAAGGAATTTGGTAAAGATTCTTTAAGGGGAAAATGGGTATTGACATCCGGTTTAGGTGAAATGGGCGGAGCACAGCCATTGGCAATAACGATGAATGAAGGTGTCGGTATTATAGTTGAAGTTGATGAGAGAAAAATAGAGAGAAGGTTGAGGACAAAGTATTTGGATACATATACAGATAAATTGGATGAGGCCCTAAAAATTAAAGATGATGCAATAAATGAAAATAAAGCAATATCAATAGGTCTTCTGGGAAACGCCGCAACCATATATACTGAATTGATGAACAGGAATATTGTACCTGATGTGGTTACAGATCAAACAGCTGCACATGATTTAAATCAGGGATACATCCCAGAAGGATATACCGTAGAAGAGGCATTAAAAGCATCAAAGGAAAGGCATGATGAATATATTAGAGACGTTTATAGATCCATAGTAAAGGAAGTAAAGGCAATTCTATGGTTCAAAGAACATGGTGCAAAAGTCTTTGATTATGGAAATAACATAAGGACAAGGGCTTTAGAGGGTGGCTTAAGCAATGCCTTTGATATTCCAGGATATGTTCCAGCATATATAAGGGATCTATTTTCAATAGGCTCTGGACCGTTTAGATGGGTAGCATTATCTGGTGATCCAAATGATATATACAAAATTGATGATGTTTTGATAAAAGAATTTAAAGATGATGATCCACATTTGGTAAAATGGATAAAATTAGCTAAGGAAAGAGTGAAATTCCAGGGTTTACCGGCAAGGATATGTTATGCATCATACGGTGAAAGGGAGAGGATAGGATTAATAATAAATGACATGGTAAGGGATGGTACAGTTTCTGCCCCGGTAGCAATAGGGAGAGATCATCATGACACAGGCTCAGTCGCGTCACCCTTCAGGGAGACAGAAAAAATGAAGGACGGAAGTGATGCTATCGCCGATTGGCCATTGCTCAATGCACTTTTAAATGCAGTTTCAGGAGCAACATGGGTGTCAATTCACCATGGTGGAGGAACCGGAATTGGAAATGCCATTCATGCAGGGTTTGTTTTAGTGGTTGATGGAACCAAAAAGGCTGAAGAAAAAGCAAAAAAGGTATTAAATGCGGATCCCGGGCTAGGAGTTTTAAGACATGCGGACGCTGGCTATGAATCCTCTATGGAACTTCTCAGGAAAGGAGTGAAATTCAAGTATTCAAAATTAATAGGAATAAACAAACCCGTTGAATAAAATTTGATTAATTTTTTATACTTTTTAATTATTCTTTTATTCGTAGTGATGCATCTTGGTGGAGTTTAGTAAATTGATTGAAAACCTTGCGGAAAAAAAGAAAAATATAGATGAAAAAATCAATGAATATTTAGAATCACATTTCGAGGGAGAAATTTTAGAAATGTCTAAATATGCATTGAACGATGGAAAAAGACTTAGAGGAATTATCTTGCTTTTAACCAGCGAATGTTTTGATGGATATATGGATAAAGCCTATAGGCTTGCAGTTTCTGCTGAATTGGGACATGCAGCATCTCTCATACATGATGACATAATAGATAAAAGTGTTGAAAGAAGAAAAAGGCCTACTCTATGGAAAAAATATGGTATAGAAAAGGCGATTATCCTCCCTCACATATTGATTTCTGAATCTTTGGAAATTGCGAGGTCTGAAGGGGAAGAGTTTTTGAAGGTAGGATTGGAAACATGGTCAAAGGCTTCTATAGGCGAATACCTGGATATGATATCGAATGATAATAGATTTACAGATAAAATATCTTACAAAAATTTGATCGAACTGAAGAGTGGTTCACTATTTGCAGGTGCTGCACAAATAGGAATTCTTACGTCTAATGAAGGCAAAAAATATCAAGAAGATGCTAAAAACTATGGTAATGCATTAGGAATATCATATCAGATTGCGGACGATATGATAGATTATCTGAACGGTAAGAATGAGGAAGGTAGCCAATATCTATTTACTAAATATATTGAAAAAGAGCTCGGTAAAAATCCTGACATACATGTACTGATGGGCTTCTTTATATATAATATATTCAAGGAGTTTGAAAAAATTAGAAAAAGCATCTTAATCGAAAGAAGCGAAGCACTTAAACTATTCCCAATATTCTCAATACTCGAGATTATGAAGGAGAATGGGGAAATGTATAAACTTGTCATGCCTGTTTTGAGTAATTATTTTTCGCCCTAGTGATAGATTTTGTCTTTAAATAAGAATAAACAAGGCCTATAATTGCGAATATTATTCCGAGTGTAAATACACTTAAAAAGTTTCCATAATAAGAATATACTAATACCGTTAAAACAGGACCAAAAACATAACCTATTGTCTGAGAAATGTTAAATAGAGCCTGAGATCTTGCTTGTTTCCCAGGAGGTGAAAGTATTGAAACATATGTTGATGCTGAAATAATAAACGCTGACCATTTCATTCCCGATATAATTTCAGATATTATAACCATTAAATTTGAAAATGATAAATAATATAGTATATACGTTAAAATATAACCTGATATGCCAAAAAGTAGTATATATTTTATATTTTTTCTATCTGCAAAATAACCGAAAATAGGTGTGAATATAACGACTGAGAGAGCCTCTATACCATAAAATATTCCAACGTAATGTTCCCCAAATTTGTATGAAAAATATATTGGTAAAATTGAATATACTATGCCCGAAGCGGTCATAACAAATATTGATGCAATAACAATGTGAAAAATATCCCTGTTTGTTTTAAATATATTTAAAGCATCTTTTAAATGAATAGGAAATCTTCCAGGTTTTCCCTCAGGTCTTAAGGTTGGAAATGGAATTTTATGTCTTTCAATTTTTAATCTCCTTTCCTTAATTATTAAAACTGGTAAAGATGAAAACAAAACAATCAAAGAACCAAAGAAAATTGTACTTTTTGGTCCTCCGAGAAAACTCACTACGTAACTTCCAAGTATATTTCCTATGCTATATCCCAATTCTGAAATAGAATTGTAAAATCCAAAATATGTCCCTATTTTATCCCCGGCCAACTCAACTATCAATGCGCTAGTTGTTGGCGTAGACATTGATGAAAAAAGTCCCTGAAATGATCTATATATTAAAATCAATGAAACTGATGTTGTTAAGGACATTAACATCATAAAGAAGCCGTAGGAAATATTGCCAAATGAAATGAACCATTTTTTTATACCAGTGGCATCAGACCATTTCCCCCAGGGATATTGAGAAAGACTTCCCAACAAATTGTACAAAATTGATAAAAGTGTTATATCTAAAATAACTCCTCCCAAAATTGAAATATATATGGGTAAGTATGGCCATGCCATTCCTATTCCAACATTTGCTATGAATGATGAAATTATTAATAGAATGAAATTAAAATGCTCATTTTTCACAATCTTGTATTTTAATATTATATTTAATTTATTCTCTAGTCCATTTAATATAAATTATGAAATTAAAAAAGATTTAAAATTACGTAAAATTTGATGTTATCACATGAAGTTTATTATTGTCACTGGAGGAGTTATTTCTGGTTTAGGAAAAGGTATTACAACATCAAGTATAGCAAAATTGATGCAGGCAAAGGGGTTGAATGTTGGAATTATAAAAATTGACCCTTACATTAATTATGATGCTGGAACAATGAATCCATATCAACACGGAGAAGTATTTGTTCTGGATGATGGGACCGAAGTAGACTTAGACCTAGGTAATTATGAAAGATTTTTAGATGTATCTTTAGGAAGTGAAAATAATATTACAACAGGTAAAATCTATTTATCTGTAATTGAGAAAGAGAGAAAAGGCGAATATCTGGGAAGAACAGTTCAAATAATACCACACATTACTGATGAAATATTAGAAAGAATAAAAAGAGTAGGAAGAAATTATGATTTAACGGTCATAGAGGTAGGAGGAACTGTTGGGGACATTGAATCGATGCCTTTTTTGGAAGCCATGAGGCAGCTGAGGAGGGAATTGGGAGAGGAAAATGTTATATTTGTTCATACAACTTTGGTACCTATTATAGACGTTGTTGGTGAACAGAAAACAAAGCCAACTCAACACAGCGTTAGGGAATTGAGATCAATGGGTATCCAGCCAGACATAATAGTAGGTAGATGCAAAGTTCCATTGACGCAGGAAACAAAAGAGAAGATTGCATCATTCTGTGATGTTCCTATAAATGCCGTTATAAGTGCGCCAGACGCAAAAAGGTCTGTTTATGAGGTACCATTAATTTTTGAGGAGCAGAAACTCGATGAATATATTGACAAAAAATTGAAATTGAAAAAGGATCCTCCAAACCTATCAAAATGGAAGGAATTTTTATCAAATTTATATACTCCTGAAGATGAGGTAACAATTGCAATAGTTGGGAAATACGTTAACCTGAAAGATTCATATCTAAGTCATATTGAATCGTTTACACATGTCTCTTCTTATCTAAAAGTAAAGATAAATATTAAATGGGTAGACTCCGAATTATATGAAATTGGGAAAGAAGATTTGTCCAATGTTGACGGCATTTTAATACCCGGCGGATTTGGTCAGAGAGGCACCGAAGGTAAAATATTGGCCGCAAAATATGCAAGAGAAAATAATATTCCTTTCCTTGGTGTATGTCTTGGATTTCAAATGGCAGTTGTAGAATTCGCGAGAAATGTTTTAGGATACAAAGAGGCAAATAGCACCGAATTTGTCAAAGATACTCCTTATCCGGTTATAGACTTAATGGATGAACAAAAGAATATTGATAAATATGGGGGTACAATGAGATTGGGTGCCCAGAAAGTGATAATAAAAGAGAATTCAATAGCATTTAGTCTTTATAATAAAATAATAATATATGAGAGACACAGGCATAGGTATGAAGTAAATCCAAATTTTATACCAGAATTAGAGAAAAATGGTCTGATATTTACGGGTGTAGATGAATCCGGCAAAAGGATGGAGATTTTCGAATATAAAAATCATCCATTTTATGTTGGCACACAATTCCATCCGGAATTCAAGAGCAGGCCATTAAATCCTTCAAGGATGCATTTGGGTTTGGTTCAGGCAGCATTGAAATATAAAAGGTCAAAGATAGGATGAATAAATTTCTAATAATTTTTTAACACTTTTAGACCAATCAAAATCTTTAGCTCTATTTTTTGCCTTTTCTGAATAGAATTTTCTCAAATCTTCATTTTCCATAAGCTTAAGAATCCATTCCTTTATTTTTTCGTGATCACCTGTTGGAACCAAAATTCCCCCATCCCCAACAGTTTCAGGAATTGCCGTGTTGTCGTATGAAATTACTGGTACCCCGGCAGCCATTGCATTTACAATTGAAATTCCGAACCCCTCATTTCTACTAGGCATTACAAAAGTATCCATAGAAGAATAATAGTATGGAATCAATTTATCATCAACAAAACCTAAAAATTTAACATTATCCTCAATTTTATATTTTTTAACCATAATTTCAAGCTCATCTTTTATACCTTTGATTCCAGAACTTTTTAATGACGGGTTTGGGCCTATTAAGAATAATTTAACATTTTTATTAATTTTTACAATTTCTGGCATAATTTTCACAATGTCCTGCGGTCCTTTTCCGTAAGATAATCTACCTACAAAACCTATTATGAAATCATCATCATTTATATTTAGTCTTTTTCTAGCCTCATTTTTATCAGGAAAATTATCGTATTCCGGTCCATGGTATATGACAAATATTTCCTTTTTTGATACATAATTTTCTATCATACTCTTAGTAAAATTACTTGGTACAATGTAAGCGTCGCATTCAGCCTTTATCAAAGATTCCTCAAAAATCGATAACAACCTCGATAAATTCCAACCTGTGTATGCGTTTAGATTTTTACCAAAAACGGAATGTATGTGCTTAAATATGACCTTCTTTTTATTTATTTTTTTATATAGATCTAATGAATAAAAAGATAAATATGAATGTGAATGTATTATATCAAAATCTTCAATTGAAAATGAAAAAATTGGCAGGAGGTATTTTGGAACTCTAATATAAATTGTGCCTTCAATGTTCTCAATCCTTTTAGTCCCTTCCAATCTAGATGTAAGAACGTAAGATTTATGGCCATTTTTTATAAATTCTTTTCCATATTTATATGTAGTTCTTTCAATGCCACCGATGTGAGGAAATGAAACATCAGAAATTTGTAAAATTTTCATTTAATTTTTAAAACCTCTTGATTTCCTTAATCCACGTATCTTTTGGCCAGCTGATGTTTTTGCTCTGTATACTCTGCCCTTTTGTTTTGTTATCCATGAAAGATTTTTATCATTTATTATTGCAGGATGGCTTCTGTCTACCAAAATAACCTCATAATATTTGTATAGTCCATCCTCTCCAACATAGTAAGAATTAAGGACCTCCATGTTTGGATATCTTTTTGCGGCTCTTTCCTCCGCTATTAATCTTATGCTTTTTCTCAGTGTTATTTTTAAAATGCCTCTTCTTTTAGGTCTCCTTCCGCCCCTTATTGCAGGCTTGTTAAATCCTCCTCTTCTTACCCTTACCCTAACAACTATTATTCCCTGTTTTGCTTTATATCCAAGTTTTCTTGCCCTGTCCAACCTCGTTGGTCTTTCAATTCTAACGACTGAGGGTCCGCGTCTCCATGATATCATCCTTTTCCATTGCTCTTCTCCAAGCCAACCATCTTTTGGCCTTTTCCACACCTGGGAAATGAAATAATACATATTTCTTACCATTTTTAATCACTTTCCGAGCTTCTCCTCTCAGGAACATCGCTCAATCTGTTAAATTTTTTAACGTATAAAAATGTTTTTTATATCTTACGGAATAAAATTTAATATAAAATTTTTTAATAAAGACGATAATGGAAATTAAAAGAAAGTTATTATGGAATCCTGACGAAAAAACAGTTGAAAATAGCAATATGTTCAAATTTATGAATTATGTTAATAACAAATATAATGTTAATATAAAAAATTATGAAGACCTTTGGAAATGGTCTGTAAACGAATATGAAAAATTTTGGGAATCTGTTTGGGATTTTACAAATGTAATTTATACTAAAAAATTTGATAAGGTTGTTGATGACATTAATAAATTTCCGGGGGCAAAATGGTTTACAAATTCAAAATTAAATTACGCCAAAAATCTATTAAGAAAAAATGATGATTCAACATCAATAATATTTGAATCTGAACCAGATTTTTTAATTCATGAAATCATAACATGGAAACAATTAAACGAAAAGGTATCCATTCTGCAGCAATTTATAGATGAAAATATAGACATCTATGGCAAGAGTATTGCGGCATATATGCCACATATCCCTGAAACCGTCTATTCTCTTTTAGCATCAACATCTTTGGGAGGAATATGGTCCTCTATGGGAACAGAACTTGGACCTACAGTTATAATAGATAGGCTTGAACAAATAAGGCCTGAAATATTGTTTACTGTTGATTCATACAGATATAAAGGAAAAGTGTATAAAATGGAGGAAAATATAAATAAGATATTAGAAAAAATTGAATCAATAAAAATGATAATATTATTTCACAATAGGTCTGATGAATATATAAAAAATAAAAGAATGGTTTATTTTGAAGATATATCCAAAGATTATTATCCAAAAAAATTAATTTTTAAAGATGTTGATGGTAATCATCCACTCTTCATAATGTTTTCTTCTGGAACTACCGGAAAACCTAAATCTATGGTTCAGCCAACTGCAGGCGTCTTATTAAATCACTTAAAGGAATTAATTATACATTCAGATTTAAGGGAGGATGATATTGTCACATATATTACATCTCCAAGTTGGATGATGTGGAATTGGATAACATCTTCTTTAGCTGTAGGTTCTAAATATCTAATATTTGATGGAAATCCTTTATATCCGGACTGGAAAACGATGTTTGATATAGCCGAAAGAAATAAATTGACATTTTTGGGCGTCAGTGCAACATACATTAATACACTTAGAACATTAAATGCAAATCCAAGTGAATATTTTAGATTGGATAGTCTAAGAGAAATATCACAGACAGGTTCTCCACTATCCCCTGAGGGTTTTGAATACATTTATGAAAAAATCAAGAAAAATATTCATTTCAATTCAATTTCAGGTGGAACTGATATTAATGGATGCTTTGGCATTGGTTCACCCATCTTACCTGTATATTCCGGACAGGTGCAATCAAAAGGGCTGGGTATGAAAATTGCATGCTATGATCAAAATGGAAATCCAATATTGGATTCTGTAGGGGAGCTTGTATGTGAAATGCCATCTCCATCAATGCCACTATATTTCCTCCATGATGAAAACAACAATAGATATTTTGAAACTTACTTTTCATATTATTATCCTAAGAAAATTGTTTGGAGACATGGGGATTTTGTTATATTTGACAGTGTTACAAATGGTATAATATTCCTTGGTAGGTCAGATTCAACCTTAAAACCATCTGGCGTGAGAATTGGTACTGCTGAAATTTATCGTATTTTAGAGGGTATAAATGAAATTGAGGATAGCGTTGTTGTAGGAATTGACATACCTGGAGATCAAAAAATTGCATTATTTGTAAAGCTAAGAAATGATTATAAATTGGATGAAAATTTAGAAAAGAAAATAAAGGAAAAATTGAGAAAAGAAGGAAGCCCTAGACATGTACCAGATATTATAGTTGAAGTTCCAGAAATACCATACACCTTTAATCAAAAGAAGGTGGAGATCATTGTAAGCAATATTATGAATAATAGGCCAATAACAAATCTGGATACTATAATAAACAGGGACTGCGTTGAATTCTATAAAAAAATAGCCCCTGAAATAAGAAAAAGGTTAAACCTGAATTAAATTTTTGACAAAATCTTTACTTTTTTGGTCAAGCAAAAGTATGAATGTTTCCACTTTTGTGGCCTGGCCTTTACTTTTAAATTATTTTTTACAGATGTTGTTTCATAATTGCCTTTTAAAAATTTTCCACAATATTTTATATAACCCAATTCCTCCAATTTTTTAAAAGATTTTCTTACATCATCCATGCTTCCTTCTGGAACAATCCTTTTCCAGAAGACTGGTGAATCAGGGCCGTGATTGTAAATATGAAATAATATTCTTTTATCTATTTCATTTAACTCGCTTATCATTTTTTGGAGCCTGTATGGGATAATAAATTACTTCCTTAATGCTGGATCTTTCAGTCATAAGCATCGTAATTCTGTCAATTCCAATCCCCACTCCTCCTGCCGGTGGCATACCAGTTCTCAAGGCTTCAATGAAATCCCAGTCTATCTGTTGTGCCTCCTCATCTCCCAATATTCTTCTTTCAGTCTCTTGTTTGAAAAATTCCTCTTGCAACAATGGATCGTTTAGTTCTGAATATCCATTTGCTATTTCAATACCATTTATAAACAATTCAAATCTTTCAACCAGATCTGGGTAATTTCTGTGTGGTTTGCACAAAGGGGTACTTTCCTTTGGATAATCTATCACAAATACAGGATTAATGAAACTCTCCTCATGTATGGATTCAAAGATCTTCGTCAATGCAATACCTCTGGAATATACCGGCATAGGTATGTTATATTTCTTCAACAATGATTTAATTTCATCATCGCTTATTTTGTATGGGTCAATACCATCTTCAATTAATAGATCATACATCCTTACCTTTTTCCATTCTCCAGATAAATCGATATCCTTACCATCTATTTTGAATTTTAACCTTCCAACGACCTTTTCAGACACATTTTTTATTAAATCTTCAGTTAATTTCATCATATCTTTGTAATCTTTAAACGCCTCATAGATCTCCATCATTGTAAATTCTGGGTTATGTTTTGAATCTATATCTTCATTTCTGAAATCCTTCCCAATTTCATACACTTTTGGATAACCCGCCACAAGAAGCCTTTTTAAATACAATTCATCAGATATCCTTAAATAATAATCTTTATCTATTGCATTAACGTGCGTAATGAATGGTTTAGCATTGGCACCACCATAGACAGGTTGCAGTATTGGAGTTTCAAATTCAAGATATCCCCTCTCATCAAGGTATTTCCTTATTTCCATTATTATCTTTGACCTTGTCCTAAAAATTTCAAATACATCTGGATTTAATATCATGTCAAGATATCTCTGCCTATATCTTGTTTCAACATCCTCAAGACCAAACCATTGATGTGGTAATTCATATAGTGATTTAGCTAAAAGTGTAAACTCTTCAACAAGTATTGATAGTTCTCCTTTTTCAGTTCTTACTACCTTGCCATATACACCTAAAAAGTCCCCCTTGTCTACAATCTTTTTAAATTCATTGTATTTTTCATTTAATACATCATATCTCAGGAAGAGCTGTATCTTATTATTATCTAAATACAAATCTGCAAAACCCACCTTTCCATGGAAACGTAATGACATTACCCTTCCAGCAGTTCTTACATATTTGTTCATCAAGCTTTCCTGATTTTTTACTATTTCAGAAATAAAATAATCGTATTGAAAGAAGTGAGGATATGGATTTATATTCATCTTTTTCAATTCATCTAACTTTTTTAATCTATCGAGAAAATCTTTTCTCTGTTCCATTTTCACACAACCACAGAATCCCTTATTTTATCTAATCTTGTCCTCAACCTTTTTATAGCGTATTTTAAAGTCTCCTTTGCGGTAAGAGAACCATCTGTTTCAAACTGGAAAATGAATCTATTTTCATCTTCTTCAATTTTAACTTCTTCCATCCTGTATAGCTTTGCGATGTGTCTGCATGGTAAATCATCAGTTACTATCATTGTATCTCCTTCATCTGAAATTATATTGGAGGAACAATCCTTTCTGATATATTCTGTTATTTCTAAATATTTTGGTATCTTAAATTCCCTATGTAATTTATATGAAACTCCGCTTGTTACTTGCCACCTTGCATGCTCCTTCCCCGTGCCCAATATTGCCTCTGCATCAATAACCAAAGCCTGGTTTTCATCCAATTTTACTATTGGAATATCAGGATCTACGGGTGAAAACTTTTCATCTCCGATTGGTTTTAAATCTCCAGAATAAACAATACCTGGTCCAAATTTTGTTAAGGTGTAATTGACAGTACATAATGGACAGGCCTGATCCGGGGGATGATTACATTCATCCCTGAATTTCATATTTAAGTCCGTTTTTAAAGGTATTAATCCAATCCTATGGGATATTATTTCGTTAAAAAGAGGCGTTGAGCTGTTATATACCTTTTCTTTTCCATTTTCTTCAACTTTTCTTATTGAACCCAAATGAAATATTACATTTTTTATCGCAAGTTTTGGTATATCGTTAATTAAGGTTCTCCTAATCATGTTGGCATATGCATAGTCTATTCCTTCAATTTCAAATCTCATGTATCTCTCTGAAATCTGCAATATTTTAATCTTCATAATTCAGACCCTTCTCCCTCTCTTTCCACCTTTTCTTCTTGTACCATCGTGTGGTATTGGTGTAACATCTTCAACCCTTAGAACTTTAAACCCTGCCCTAGTCAATTGCCTTATTGCCGCTTGTGCACCAGGTCCAGGTATGTGACTCTTGCTACCTCCCGGAGCCCTTACCTTAATTATTATTTCACTTATCCCCTTTTCTTTTAATTTTTCACTTACAATATCGCTAGCTTTCATAGCAGCATAGGGAGAAGCCTCATCTCTATCAGCCTTTACAACCATACCACCAGATGCTTTGGCAAGTGTTTCTGCCCCCGTTATATCGGTAACCGTTATTATTGTATTATTGTGGGATGAAAATATGTGAACAACCGCAATTTTACTCATTCGGCCACCTCCTTAGGTTTTTGTCTTGCAGGATGTAATTCATTGCTTAAAGGTGAAAATGGATTATAATTTATTTTATCTTCCTCATCCTTTTTCACTAGGTAAGATGGTATGGAAACAACCCTATCCCCGACAATAATATGACCATGAACAATAAACTGTCTTGCCTGTTTTGGTGTGTTTGCCAAACCTTTTCTATAAACTATCGTCTGTAATCTTCTCTCCAAAATGCTCTGTATATTTAATGCTAAAATATCGTCCACCGAAGAGGCATTTTCAGATAGAATACCCAATTTAACCAATTTATTTATAATGTTTTTTAACTCCTTTGAGGCTTGAGGATCCCCATATCTGAGAGATGCCTGTAATTTCTTTGCTATTGTCCTGTATTTCCTTAATATAGACTGAACTTTCCATAATTCCCTTTTATTCTTTAATCCATATTCTTTTAATATTTTATTCTCAGAAATTATTCTCTCCTTTTCCCAAGGCCTTCTTGGCCTTTCATATGTTTTTCTCGGAAATTTAGGGTCTCCCATTAGGTCTTCACCTCTTTCTTCTTCGTTACACCAACTGTCAATCCAACCCTACCGTTTGACCTTGTCCTTTGTCCCCTTACAGGTAATCCTCTCTCATGCCTAATTCCTTTATAGGACCTTATCTTTTTCATCAAATCAATATCATTTTTAACGGAAAGGTCCCAATCAGATCCTATTAAATGTAAATTTTTACCCGTATAAATATCCCTTTGCCTGTTTACAGCCCATCCAGGCATGTATTCTCCCGGATTATTCAAAATGTTTTTTAGCTTCTCTATCTCTTCATCAGTAAATTCTCCCACCTTTTTTGTCTTCGGTATGTTTGCAGCTGTTAATAAAATTTCGGCTGCCCTATACCCAATACCTTTTATTTGCATTAATCCATAAACAGCTATTTTATTTCCGTCTATATCTGTATTCGCAAGCCTAACAATATATTTAAAATCCTTATTTTGTTCCTTTTGTTCTTTTGATTTTTTCTCTGCCATGTTAATCACTTTTACTGTTATGTATTAAACCTTAAAATTTACCAAGTATATGAATTTTGTCGATATAAAACTATATGTGAAAAATTTTAAATTGTAAGAGGATATAGATCTTCTTGAGAAAATGGATGAGGCATTAAAATTAATATTTAAGAAACAGGGCTATGCTTTTGCAGGGGAAAATTCTGCTGTTAAGCTTTGCCATTGGTTTAGAGAGAGTATTTTGCATAATAGGCCATGCTATAAAGAAACATTTTATGGTATTAGAACACACAGATGCATACAAATGACGCCCGCATTTAATCAATGCACTCAAAACTGCTTGTTCTGCTGGAGATATCAAGCATTTAATGAAACTTACATCAAAAATCCCGACGATCCAAAGGAGATTGTTGAAAATACAATAGAATTGCAAAGAAAATTGATATCTGGATATGGGGGAAATCCACAAACGGATCGGAAAAAATTCATTGAGGCACAAGAACCAAAGCATGTGGCAATTTCACTGACTGGAGAACCAACATTGTATCCATATTTGGGAGATCTTATAAGGGAATATCATAAAAGGGGAATAACAACCTTTCTTGTGACAAATGGAACAATGCCTGAAGTTTTGGAAAACCTAGATCCATTGCCAACTCAACTGTATATTACAGTAGCAGCACCAAATGAAGAAATATACAAAAAATTACTCTCACCAATGATTCCAAAAGGATGGGAGAGATTGAATAAAACTCTTGAATTATTACCATCCTTAAATACCAGAAAGGTAATAAGACATACTCTGGTGAAAAATTGGAATTTAGAATATGTTGAAGAATATGCAAAATTGGATTTAAAGGCTGAACCTCATTTCATAGAACCCAAAGGATATGTTTACGTAGGTTATTCAAGGGAGAGAATGACAAGGGAAAATATGCCAACCCATTTGGAAATAAAGGAATTTTCCAAAAAGTTGTCAGAATTGACAGGATATTACATAATGGATGAAAGAGAGGATAGCAGGGTAGTATTATTGCAAAAAGAAAAAAATATCCCAAAAATATCTTCAGTTTGACGTATATCGAATAAAAATTTTTATATAATTTATTCATATTGACGAATCATGGATGTCTCTAAATTGTATGAAAAGATGAAATGTGATATTAATGATAGGTGGTCTCACATACCACACAATCTATTACCAATTGATGAAATTGATATTGCAATAATATGCATGTTAAGAAATGATGCCAGAATATCTAATAAGGAAATAGCAAATATGTTGGGAATAAGTGAAGCTACTGTAAGAAGGAGAATCAAGAATTTGATTGATAAAAACATAATTCTAGGTTTTTCTGTTTTAGTGAATGTTCCTGCAATTGAGAATTCTATCAAAACATACATTGAAATAAAGGTGGATCAAACAAAAATTGATGAAATAGCAAAAAAATTATCAATTAATCCATGGATTATTTCAATATACAGAATCAATGGTGAATATGATCTTCTTTTGGAGGCACTTTTTATATCAATGAAGGAAATGCAGGATTTTATGGACAATGAATTAAAAATGGAAGGAATTCAGAAGGTTTCAACAAATGTTGTTACAAAAGGTTATAAAATAAATAAATGGTATGGTTTGTGATATCTATGATAAAGATGTTTGATTTAACCAGCATAGAAGCAAAGAAATTTTTCAAAGGAGAAAATCCACCGATCGAAATTAGGGTTGAAAGTAATGCATCTATTATAAGTGTAAGACCAATCGACAAAAACAATGCATACATCGATTTTAGATTTACAATAAACTATGTGAATATTGGCATTATAAACATGGAGGGACAACTGATATATGAAGGTGATATAGAAAAGGTACAGGAATCATTAAAAAGGCAAAAAAACACTCCGGATGAATACACCGGTGAAATATTTGCGGCCATAGTAAATACCTGTACAATAGAGGGTGTTATAATAAGTAAAGAGATAAGATTACCACCTCCTGTCCCATTGCCTATACAGCAGATCAACAATAAAATGGTAAAGAAAAACGAATTTCTGGATTACCATTGAATATTTTTTAATATTCCCTCCATCTATATCCACATTTAGTGCATATAAAGAACCTGGTTTCGGGTTCATCAGCCGCCCTAGTCTGTTTTACCATATAATATGCTCCCCTATTACCACATTTAGGACATATTTGGGAATCATCAATTGGATAAACGGACAATTCATTCTCTAAAATTATTACCTCTTTCTCTTTTGCTTTTTCAACAATCCTTTCATTTTTCTGTTCTCTTGAAATTTCCATTTCATAACCACATTTTGAGCAAACCCATTTTCCCCCTTTTGGGTGCATTAATGATCCACATTTTGGACAAAACATAACAACTTTTAGTAACATAAATTATTTAAAATTTTCTTGAAAATAAATGAAAAGTAAAAAGGATTTATAAAATATGAAACATAATTATTGCCATTAAAAACAGTATCGATATTGTATTCACTACTTTTACCAAAGGATTTATCGCTGGTCCTGCTGTATCCTTTAATGCATCACCTACGGTATCTCCAACTACTGCGGCCTTGTGTGCTTCACTTCCTTTTCCACCAAAGTTTCCTAGTTCAATGTATTTTTTGGCATTATCCCAAGCCCCACCACTTATTGTCATAAGTATAGCAAGTGCAAATCCTGATAATATAACTCCAAGTAGCAATCCTCCAAGGGCATAAGGACCTAAAATGAATCCAACTGCAAGTGGTGTCAAAACTGCTATTATACCAGGGAATAACAATTCTTTTAATGCTGTTTTAGTTACTATGTCAACACATTTGTCATATTCAGGCTTTGCATTTCCCTCCATTAAACCTTTTATTGTGTCAAACTGTCTTATTACCTCCTGAACAATCGAATATGCAGCTTTTCCTACCGCTTTCATTAAGAAACTCGTGAAGAAGAATGGCAATGTTGCACCAATCAATAGACCTACCAAAACCAATGGATTGTTTATATCAAAGAATGTATAATTATGATCAGCAGCTATTTGGTAAAACGCCGCAAATAATGATAAAGATGCTAATGCGGCTGAACCAATGGCATATCCTTTTGTTATGGCCTTTGTTGTATTTCCTACTGCATCGAGAGGATCAGTTACATCTCTCACTTCCTTTGGAAGTCCTGCCATTTCTGCAATTCCTCCCGCATTATCTGTAATAGGTCCGTATGAATCTATTGAGATAATCATCCCGGCGACTGAAAGCATAGATGCCGCGGCTACAGATATACCATATATCCCAGCCTCAATGTTTGTCACTCCATATTTGCCAATCTGTAACAAATATCCTGTTAAAAATGTGCCCGAAAATATAAAGAATGAAAATAAAATGCCTATTGAAATGACAATAACAGGCAGGAATGATGCCTCAAGTCCATAACCTAGGCCTGTAATAATTGTTATTCCTGTCCCACTCTTGGAAGCTTCAGATATCTTCCTTGTAGGATTGAATTTATAGCTTGTATAATAATCTGTTATGAATACCATAAATAGCATAATTAACAATCCTGTTATCGATGCATAGAATATATTCAGATCATTTATATAATAATATGAAATCAAGAAGAATCCTATTGCCGATACAATTACTGTAACTATTACCCCCTTATAAAGTGCACCCATTATAGATTTATTATTTCCAATCCTCACAAATGGAATTGCAATCAGAGTTGATAAAATAGCAATTCCACCTATTATAAGAGGGGATATTACATACTTGATTGACAAACCTATTGTGTATGCCAGTAACATTGATGATAATGCTGTAACTACATATGTTTCATAAAGATCAGCACCCATTCCTGCGCAGTCACCTACATTATCTCCTACATTATCAGCAATGACTGCTGGATTTCTTGGATCATCTTCAGGAATCCCGTACCTAACTTTTCCTACAAGATCAGCACCAACATCCGCCCCCTTTGTATAAATGCCTCCACCTACCCTTGCAAACAAACTAATCAATGATGCCCCGAATACAAATCCTACCATCTCCTGAGGATTCCTAAGCCATATGTAAAAGATGAATAATCCAAGCAATGCAACGCTTACAACTGTCAATCCTGTAACCGAACCCCCTCTGAAGGCCAATGAGAAGGCCTTGTTCAGACCATCCTTTGCCTTATTTGCAGTTCTTACGTTCGCATTTATTGATATATACATGCCGATTATACCTGAAATTGCAGAACCAAATGCACCAACAGCAAATCCAAGTGCTACATAAAAAGCTTCCATGATACTATTCTGAGATATGTAATAAACTATGAGAATTATGATAAAAAGTATAATCGCAACGATGGATATTGTTGTGTATTGCCTTTTCATAAATGCCCAAGAACCTTCCTTAATTGCATTGGATATCCTCACCATTTCTTCAGTTCCTTCATCCTCTCTCAATATCAGGTATGCTTGTAAAAATGCATATATCAGACCAACGATTGCAGCAATAAACACGAAATAAAGCATAAACGAATCTGCTGTCATAAGGTCACCATGCTGTTTAATGAATTACAATTTAAAAACTTTATTATTTCTTTTTTAAATGTTTTATAAAATTGATCATTTTGACGATAGAATTTTATTTTTAATTATTTTTAATCAAATGATGAGAGCTCTCATAATAGGAAGATTTCAGCCATTTCACTTAGGGCATTTAAAAATAATTGAAGACCTTTCTAAAAGACATGATTATATAATTATCGGAATTGGCAGTGCACAGGAATCCCATACGGTTGAAAATCCTTTTACAGCTGGCGAAAGACATTTAATGATCGCAAATTCTTTGGAATCTAGAAATATAAATAATTTTTATTTAGTTCCGATAGAAGATATTTATAGAAATGCACTTTGGGTTGCACATGTAGAATCTATTGCACCTCCTTTCAACGTTGTATATTCAGCAAACCCGCTTGTTAAAAGGCTCTTTATGGAGAAAGGGTATAAGGTAATAATGCCCGAACTTTATAGAAGGGATATATATTCAGGCAAGGAAATTAGAAGAAGAATGATACATGATGAAAATTGGCAGGAATTGGTAACAAAAGAAGTCATAAAGGTAATCGATGAAATCGACGGAATAAACAGAATAAAGGAAATTGCAAAAAGTGATGAATATTCCACAGATCAACCTAAGAAATAGAATGTCACCTTAAAAATTATAAATACAATGATGAACGTCAGAATAACTATAATTATGGAATATTTTAGTTTATTTACCATATTTTTGACTATTTCACTTATTTTATTCATGTAATTTTCTCCTGGAATTTTTATGTTTGTTGTTTTTGAATTTATTGAAATTTTTGCCTCAGATTCATTCTCAATCGCCTTTTTCATTGCTTCTATACATGCTCTTACTATTTCTTCACGATTTTCACTACCTACAGGATTTAGATCTTTCGGGTTATAATTTGTATAATGGTTATCCGTTGTAAATACTTCCAGGTCATCAAAATATTCTTTCCCAGCTCTGATTATTTCATCCCTCAAACCTTTTACCATGTTATTTCCGTCTATTACAATATAGCAAAAGTGTTTCTTGGATCTAAATGAAATGCATGATATTCCTTCAGGACCTATGCTCTTATTTTTTAAATAAATTTTTGAAATTCCTATCTTGGTTTCTTTTAAATCATATTTTTTTGAATCATTTTTTATTTTATCCAATATATTTTTATCTATTTTAGACAATGCATCATAACTTTCATCAAAATAGTTGTGTGAATCTACAACGAAAACCTTTTTGAATTTCTCACCTTTTAAATATTTGGATATAAAATTTCCAAGATCGATCTTTACATCATCAAAACCATATTTTGTAGGTAAAAGTGTAACGATTAAAGTATCATTGATTCCATGAACCAGAATATCTATATCGTTTGAATATCTGAAAAAATCTGTTGTGTATGTATTTTTAAATCTTGATTTATTATTTTTTATTATATTTGCAATTTTTTTAATATCATCCTCTCCACCACAATTTTGGTCATTTGTTACGGTTGTGTGAAAAACAATCAAATCTTCAAAATCAAGATATGATTTCAATCTATGTGGTAAATTGCTGCATCCCACCTCCACAAATGGGCCAGGATGAACCTGCGGAAATAATATAGAATATTTTTTGTCATTTTTTTCAACAACAATCCAATCAATCTTTAAATTTGAATATAAATACATCTTTATCATAAAAGAATTTAAGAGTATCATATCGTTTATAGAACGAGTTGCCAAATAATTAACATAATATCCCACATATTTTACAGGGTCTAAATTATATGTTTTCTTAAATTCCCTTGATATATAGTCAATAAATAATTTTGAAATTAATACAAATAGAAAGGATGAAAATATAAATGGTATTATATATAAATAATTGATCTTTAATAAAAATATTATAAGTGATATTATAAATGCTTGATATATGGAAATAATCTCTACATAAATATCCTTTTTATCTATAAAGGGTTTTAAAAACATAAACCTAAAAAATGGCAAGGAAGAATATGCAAAAAGCAATGAAATCATTATGTTATTGAGGAAAAATATGGAAAATAATAGATATATACCAAATATTATAATAAAAACAACAAATTCAAAAAACACTGCTCTTTTAACTGGAAAATATATATTTGAAAAATTAAAAATCAATTTGTCAATTATTATTAATAATGTAATTGGTAAAATGTATAGTATGATAAAATTTATCAAATCTAATCTTACAATTATCTCATAAATAATCGAAATACCGTATAATATTCCCAAAAGCAAATATATGTTTGGTGAATTCATTATCGAATTTTTGAGCTTTAAAAAATATTTTTCACCATCCATATTATTTTTCACTTCTTTTATATTCTATATTATCACCAATCTTGATTTCAATAATCCTATGGTAAGGTATCATTGTACCATCCTTTAAAAATAAAAAGTCTGTGCCAGCCTTCATAATATCATTGGAATCAATTATCTTTATTTTTTCCTTTATCATTCTGTCTTCTACAGTTATTTTAGCATCCTTTTTAGTCCATATTATTTTATTTATTATATCTTCTATAGGATTCTTTTTCATCTTTTCACCACTATGTATACTATGTAAACTATTAAGGATATCATAAACCAGGCAAATAAAACATATAATACATTATTAAAATATTTTGGATAAACAAAAAATATTGATAGTACGAACATCAAAGAACCATAAATTTTTGATGAAAATATGAAATAGAAAGATTTTGTTTTAAGTTTAGATACAACGAATCCAAATAATGTATAGGCAAGAAGAATCATGAAAATTGAAAATGGAATAATTATGGTAGATAGGACGATCAAAAAATTAAGCATGTTAAAAAATACACTTGTAGAATTTATCCCTCTTTCACTATAAATACCGTAAAAAATAACTATAAGAGAAGAAGCTATTGATGCCTCTTCCCCTGTTAAAAATGGCATTTATAATCCTTTTGTCTTTAGGAAATTTTTTAATACATCCTCCAGATCCGGTTTACCAATTTCATCCAATTCATATCTTACTCTGACAATTTCCTTATTTATTTTCATGATTCTTGTCAAATCTATAGGTGTTGCGGATACCACAATGTCTGCAGGCGTATTATTTATTGTTTCCTGCAAATCCTTTATCTGTTGTTCGCTGTAACCCATTGCTGGAAGATAATTCTTTATGTGAGGATATTTATTATATGTTTCTAAGATTGTTCCAACCGCATAGGGCCTTGCATCTATTAATTCAGCCGCACCATATTTTTTAGCTGCTAAGACTGCAGCACCATATGTCATCTCGCCATGTGTCAACGTTGGTCCGTCCTCTATTGCCAATACTTTTTTACCCCTTATTTTTTCATATCCTTCTATAAAGAACGGCGAGGCAGCATCAATCACAATTGCACTTGGGTTTGCCTCCATAATGTTTTTTCTAATTGTATCTATCCCCTCTTTAGGGGCCGTTTCTTCCTTGTTTATTATGATTACGTCTGCCATCCTAAAATTAACTTCACCTGGATGATATTTCATCTCATGTCCAGCTCTGTGAGGATCTGCAACTACAATGTGTAGATCGGGTTTAAAGAACGGAAAATCATTGTTTCCCCCATCCCATAATATAATATCTGCCTCCTTTTCCGCCTCCCTTAATATGGCCTCATAATCAACGCCTGCATATACAACGGTTCCATTTCTCAAATGTGGTTCATATTCTTCTCTTTCTTCAATCGTGCATTGATATTTATCCAAATCTTCAAATGTTGCAAATCTTTGAACCTTCTGTTTTACCAAATCACCATAGGGCATTGGATGTCTAACTACCACTACTTTCTTTCCTAATTTTTTTAAAATTTCAGAGACTTTCCTTGTTGTTTGGCTTTTTCCTGAGCCAGTTCTTACGGCGCATATTGATATAACAGGCTTTTTGCTTTTCAACATGGTATCGTTAGGGCCAAGTAATTTAAATGATGCACCGTTCGATATTGCTATGCTTGCTTTATGCATTACATATTCATGGCTTACATCGCTGTATGAAAATACGACCTCATCTACCTTTAATCTTTTTATTAAATCTGGTAATTCCTCCTCAGGATATATTGGTATACCATTTGGATAGTTTTGTCCTGCAAGTTCTTCAGGATACTTTCTATTTTCAATGTTTGGAATCTGTGTTGCTGTGAATGCAACTACGTTGTAATCCTTGTTATTTCTGTAAAAAACGTTGAAATTGTGAAAATCCCTTCCAGCTGCACCCATTATTATCACATTTCTCATATATACTACCTCCTTTTACAAGAGATTGTTTTCCATTTTATATATTTTTCATATATGAAATAAATTAAGTATAAAAGTTTATAAATGAAAATTTTTATTACAATTTAGTGATCAGATATGGCAAACACAAAAGTATCTGAAGGAAATAACACTCAAGACTGGTTTACAAAATTGAATGAGACTTTAAATAAAAAGACAGAGGAAATTTTGAAATCTGTAACGCAGGAATCTGGTAAAAAGAAGGAAATCAACATGGCTCTGATCCAAGATCTATGGAAGATATATCAGAAATTCAATGAAATAAATATACATTTTAAACTAGAGCCTGAATACACAAAATGGGCTACATTTATAGCATTTCCAAATAATTGGAAAATAAAGGAAGATTTTAATTTTGATGCATTAAATAATATATCATTCATTGATACGACGAGGGATCAGGGGAGAACGGGAGATGCATTGAAAATCAGTTATTATAATGCCCCTGAGGGAGAAAGAATAAGGATTGTATTCGAATATTCGGAAGGGGAACAATATTTCAAATATTCAGGATGGAAAAGGTTATATGCACAGCATATCCTCTTCGACAAGCCAGTTTCGGAAACAACAATAGATGACATTCACAATCTCCTCTTTGATCTTATTGTGAAATGGTACGAATCACATTTGAGAAAAGACAGAAATATAATTTTAGATTACATCACAAAGAATTTTCCAAAGGGAGAAACGTTTTCAGAGTAATGTAATCTCAGACTGAACCTCTATTCCATTTTCTTTTATTTCAAAAGGATAAATCTTTCTTGAATGCGATATCTTTCTCATTTTTAAAACTTGGATTGTTAAATACATCTCAGTATTCTTTTCATTCCTCTTCATATCCAACAATATTACACCGTCAGATACGTATTCTAAGAGACCATCTCTCGAAGACTGTCTGTTTGTTAAATCTATTTCACCAGTAAATATGGATGTAACACCCGCATCCTTCAATCCCTTCGAAAGTGTAAATAGAATATTTCTTTTTTCCCGTTCTTCTTTAAATACCATAGTCAATAGAGATGCCGAGTCCAAAACGAGTCTTTTAACCTGTTTTTCTTTTAATTCATTCGATATTTCTTTTATCCTTGAAAATATGTTTGATGCATCTGAAGGGGATAATCTGATTATCTGTAATTTGCCATCCTCATAATACTTCTTGAAATTCCACCCAAATATTTGTGCCGTTCCTATTATTGAATCCGTATCTTCCTCCAAGCTTATATAAAAGCAATTTTCATCATCTAAAAGACCCTGATTTATAAATTGCATTGCAAATGTGGTCTTTCCTGTACCAAAGGGTCCTATAACGGAAACGGTATGTCCTCTGGGAATACCTCCACCCAATATTTCGTCAAGTCCATTTATTCCTGTTTTAACCCTTTCGATCTCCATAATTTCACCTTATCTTTTCAGTATACGTTACTATAAACCCATTCGTATATTCTATCCTGGTTTTGAATTTTATCACCCTTTCCTCCTCGATATGTGGCAGCACTCCTATGAACTTTGGAACATACATATACGTATATCTAGAAGATGTTCTCTCAGATGAGTACCATCTAAATATTAATACACCATCTACAATATCCATTATCTCCCTTTCAATCTTCTCCTCCGCTATCCCCTCTGTTAGTATTAAATATATTATGCTTTTCCAATTTTTGGAAACTCTCACCAAGCCCTTTAGCATATCTATCAAATTCTGTTTGTTAATGTTTACATTGGTTAAAAGATCCGTTAATGAATCTAATATCACAATACTATCATCACCATTGTTATTCAATATCTCTATTATCTCTTCAATTATATCCTTTTCTGAATAATCAAAAATTGTTGTAGATTTTATCCAATTTGATGGTACAATAGTCTTTTTAAAATATATCTTTGAAAGATCCTTTATTATTAAATTTTTCAATATATATTTCTGCAAATCCTCATCTATTGACAATGTTATGTTTCTTTTAATTTCTTTTTCACTTCTAGTAGTGGAAATATAAAGTATATTAACAGGTAAATATGTATTTTCATCTATTTCTGTCAGTATTAATTTTCTTCTTTCAGGATCTTCCCTGGCGAGAATAGTTTTTGATGCCGATGTTATGGCAAATTCGTAGTGGCCTGCACCAGGTTCACCAAATAACAATACAACGCTTCCTGAAGGCATCCCGCCTTTGATTATGCTGTCAAACGCAGCAACAGCGGTAGGAATTTTTAATATTTCCATCCCAATTCACCTGATAATTCATATATTGCTTTTTTTACCGCCTCATCAGAATTGTATTTAGGTTTCCAGCCATAAGATTTTGCTTTTTCTATAGATAGTAGCATAACTTTTATATCCCCTGCCCAACCTCTTCCATCTTTACCTCCCGTTGTATAAATATTTACTCCCTTTAAATTCAATATCTCAACCACCATCCTGGCTATGTCCAACACGTTTGTGTAACCATCAGTTCCTAGATTAAAAACATCATATTTATTTACTTTATCAAAAAGATAAAGAATACCGTCAATGCAATCCTCTACATGTAAATACGATTTTGTTTGGGTCCCATCACCCAACACTTCCAATTTTGTCCTATCATTCATCAATTTTTTAATAAAATCGTATATAACACCATGCGTTCCATGTCTTCCAACGACATTTGCAAATCTATAAGAAACACCTTTTATACCGTACATTTCTGAAAAAGCAGATATGTATGATTCCGCAGCCAGTTTTGATGCCCCATAAAAAGATATTGGCTTAGTAGGACCATAAGTTTCAGGTGTTGGGACGGGTGCTTCTCCATATACTGTTGAAGATGATGAAAATATTATGTTTTTTACATCATTGGTTCTCATAGATTCTAGTACATTGTATGTACCAATTACATTTACTTCAAGATCTATTTTGTTATTCTTCTCACCCAATCTAACATCTGGGTTAGCCGCCAGGTGAATTACTACATCAATGTCCTTCATAGAATTCTTCAAATTTTCAAAATCTAATATGTCCCCATGAATAAATTTAGCCTTTTTATCTAAAATCCATTCTTTATGTCCACTTGATAAATTATCATATATAACAATTTCATTTTCATTCACCAGTTTATCTACCAAATTTGATCCAATAAAACCTGCACCACCTGTTATAAATATTCTTTTGTTTTTCATCAAATCACCTTTCAATAAATATTAAATAATGATCCTTTGCATATGGATTAAGATTAATTATTTCCTTTACATTATCTAGACTTTTTAAACTTTCTTCTAGTACATCTTTAGGATCCTTAATAGCATCTATTGCCCTTGTTTTTAAAAAGAAATAACAGAACTTTGTATTTGGGAACGTTTTCAGATTTTCTTTAAATATTTCAATTTGATTTTTTTGAGATATATCTATTATCAATATATCAGGGCCCTCGACATAAATTTTGAATTTTTTTGGAAAATTTGCGTCTGCCATTATCGGATATATGTTATTGTAAATTTTCGATACATTTAGAAGGGATGCAAAAGGTTTTAATGCAAATTCCACAGCAAATATCTTTCCATCGTAAACTACTTCTGATAAAAATGAAACGGTATTCCCGTAAGAGGCTCCTAAATATAATATATTGGAATTTTTTTCCAATTTATAATTTTTTAAATTTTTGTGTAATGAAGCTGAAAATTTACTTCTATATGGGTCCCATAATCTATATATAAATTTGTTTTCCCTTAATATTTTTTCACCAAATAATGATTGATTTTTTGATCTTGTATAGAAATTTTTACCGTCTGTAAATATACCATGATATTTATCGTGTCCCTTCATCTTCCAAACCTCCGTTCTCTCCTTTGATATGACAATATCGCCTTTAAAAAATCTATTTTAGAAAAAGATGGCCAATATACATCTGTAAAATACAGCTCAGAATATGCAGATTGCCATAATAAGAAATTTGATATTCTCTCTTCTCCAGATGTTCTCAAAATAAGATCCGGATCTGGTAGATCTGCAGTATAAAGATTTTTCCTAACAGTTTCTTCATTTATATCATTTATTGATAACTTATTTTCTAGAACGTCTTTAGCAATTTTTTTAATAGCATCTATTATTTCTTCCCTTCCGCCATATGCAATTGCAATATTTAATATATAATCATTATAATCTTTTGTTTCTTCTTCAATCCTTTCGATCTTTTCTATTAAATTTTCAGGTAATAATTCCCTTCTTCCAATAATTTTTACCTTGATTCTATTTTTATGTATTCTTCCTTCCTTCAATTCCTTTTCAATCGATTCTTCAAATAAATTCATCAATGAAATCACCTCTTCCTTTCCCCTCATAAAATTTTCAGTTGAAAAAGCGTATACTGTAACTATCCTGATACCCAATTCCATGCACCATTCCAAAACTTCGTACAATTTTTCCCTACCATAATAATGTCCCAGCTTGGGATCCATGCCTAATTGTTGCGCATACCTTCTATTTCCATCCATGATAATGCCTATGTGTCTAGGCACTAAATTTCTGTTTATATTATCCAATAATGCTTTTTCATACAATTTTGTAAACGAATCCACCAATTTTGAACTCATTCCCATAGATAATATTTTAAATAAATTTTTATCATTTAACATTTTCTGAGTCAAATTGGAATATTGTTTAAAAAATAGGATTAAAAATGCAGTAAATTTATATATCGTTTGAATATATAATATATTGGAGCGGGTGTGGTGTAGTTTGGTAACATAGAGCCCTGCCACGGCTCAGCCTCGGGTTCAAATCCCGACACCCGCACTAGGGTTCTCTCCAATGCGACCTTTTTAAACCAAGATAGAATGTAAATAATGTAAATGAAATTAAAATTATCCATGACAATAAAAATTCAAAATTTGATAATTTTATATATCCTACTATATCCTGTGCTATTTCTGCTGCATATGTAGTTGGCGATACGTATGCGAGATACCTCCATGGATAAGGTATAAATGTTATTGGATAGTAAACTGGAGGTATTGTTGACAATATGGGTGATATAATCCCCGAAAATGCCCACGATTGGACCACGTCAGAAGATATCGTCGATAGGAAAAATCCCAATGAAATTGAAAATGAAAATACTAATATCATATCTGCAATTATTAATATCCAGCCAATATAATTTATTTTAACAAATAAAATGTTTATAAATAACAATATTGATAAGGTAGGTATTGCATAAACAATCTCTGAAATCGCCATTCCCAGAAGGTATATTTTCTGATCTGTTGGGGAACTTACCACCATATCTTGTAGTTTCATATCATTTTTTAAATGCGACAAATCCCCTTGAAGTGATACACCGCTGGTTATCATATTCATCATTAAGGCTCCTAAAGAAGCTATTGGCAGTAATGTTCCTCGACTTGCAAACGTTACAACAGCAAGTATTGAAATTGGAGATAAGAGTGTATTTATTAAAAGGACAGGGTAATTTATCATGGCATAAATGGCATTAACAAGGATAGATGACAAAATCATGTTAATTTTCTTCATTCAAACCACCTTCTACAAAATATTCAAAAATTGTGTTTAATGACAAAGGAGCAAATGTAAACCTAATATTTTTTTGGAATAATATTTCTTTAATTTTATTTATTTCATCATCTTTAACAAAAATTTCAAAATGATCAGGATATCTTTTTAATAGGCCATCAAAATTAAAATCTAAATTTCCATATATTTTTAATTGATATTGATATTCAATGCTTTTTCTTAAAGTTTCAATATTACCATATTTTATTAATTTAGCTTTATCCAAAATCAATATTAAATCTCCTAATATTTCAGCCTCCTCCAAATAGTGTGTTGTTAAAATAATTAATTTTTCTTTTTTAATTTTTTCAAAAATATTCCACAATTCTTTTCTTGATATATAGTCCAGACCTGTGGTGGGTTCATCTAAAAATATTATTGGTGCATCACTTGCCAGGACAGATGCGATTAAAACCTTCCTCTTTTGGCCTCCAGATAATTTTCTATTCTTTACATTTTCCAATCCTTTTAATCCTACCACGTTCAAGTATTCATAAGCTATTTCTTTTGATTCCCTATAAGAATGGCCCCTCCACATTAAGTATGTTTGAACACTCTGTAATGGTGTAAGCCATGGAACCGTTCTTGCCTCTTGGGGCACTGCCGCTATTATTTCTCTCAATTTTTTTTCATCTTTTACCACGTCGTATCCGTTTATTTTGGCATATCCCGATGTTGGATATAATTGAGTTGATAAAATTTTTACGAGTGTTGTTTTCCCCGCACCATTTTTTCCTATAATTGACAATATCCCTGACATATTTGTTTCAAAGTTAATGTTATCCAGAGCCTTTATTTTTTTATCATATATTTTAGAAAGGTTTTTCATTTCAATTTCAAACATAAGATTCCCCGGATCTTAAATAGGAAAAATAGAGAGAGAGCAAAATAAAAATTCCAATTATTAAAAAGATTGTATTCATTGCATTGATAAATAATGTATTTGATATAACATATCTTGGATATGAAAAATAATAATTTCTGTTCAAGTATATTGATAATATAAGAGATGATAAACCGATTGATAATAAAATGCCTGTATATTTAGAAATTTCAGAAATGTTTAAAATTTCATAATTTTCAGTTTTATTTGAATATTTATTTATTAATATATAATTGGAATATTCTGAAATTCCGTATCCTAATGCAATCGCTATAACATCATAAAATAATAATTTAATATTTATGCTCATCATAATGTAAGAGATTGATATTAAAAGTAAACCAACTAAAATCAATATTTTATTATTTATATTTAAATTGATGATATTTAAAATTATAAATGTTAAAAATGAAATAATGGAAAATAGTAAAATAATATTTAATGAATAATTTTGATTTAATATATTGATATAGTATAAGGGTAATATTAAAAATATTGGTACTATTGAAATGTAGATTACCAAATTGGTTACAAAAATTGACAATATATCCTTATTTTTTAATAAAGATAAATTAAAGAATTTATTTGAAACCCCTTTTTCAAATATGATAAAAATTGATAAGAAAACCAAGGACATGATCAAAAAGTATAATGTGTAAGTTATTGGATATATTTTCAAGAGCATGATAAAGAAAATGAATAATGAAATAAATGCAGCAAATAAAAATGAACCAAGTATATCAATTTCATCATGTATTTTTATAAATGTGTAATTAAAAAATGTTAATAGGGAAATAAATATAATTAATACAGGAATGATTATGAGAGTTATAAATGATATTCTGAGATATCCATTTAATAGGTAAGCAATTGTTATACCAAATATAATGGAAATCAAAAATAAAATTTGTATATTAATAGAATTTTTATTAACAATTTCATGAATTCTTATGGAATTTGGATATATTATGGATAGTGAAATTCCCATGATAAATGTTAATATTATGAATATTGAAATTGGTGGCAATAACGTTAAAAATATTATCGTAATGATATATAAAATCAATCCTATATAATATAATTTATCTCTCCCATAAAGTGATGATATTCTATCCATAACATTGTTTAAAGGTATAAAAGAAACCAAAAGAGATATTGGGATCCATAAAATCTCAAAAATACTGGCTTTGTAATAGTTTATAATTGATGGGATTAAAAAGATTATATAGACCAATGTAAATGAAGAGAGAAATTCTCCAAGTACAGGTGATAATAAATTTAATAATGAACCTTTTTGCATATTTTAATAATAAATTATGTTTTAATAAAGTTTATTAGAATGTAATTTTTTATATTATACATGATAGATTCTCACACCCATTTGCATTATTCTGGATATACTGAAATACATTCCATGAGTGTGGCAGGTGTTACTCATGCCATTACATGTGCCGTAGGAACAGGTGCATCCACATTGACCACATATAAAGATGAAATGGAAAATATGATAAATTTATACTGGAAATTGGGCGAATCCTTAGGAATAAAAATATATTCTGCAATAGGGATACATCCCGCTAACATTCCTCAAGACTGGAAGGAAAAGATTGGAATTTTTGAAAATTATTTAAATCATGAACATGTTGTAGCAATTGGCGAAGTAGGAATAAACTCTGATAGGCCTGTGGAGGAGGAGGTATTTCTTGAAATGGCAAAACTTGGTAAAAAATATGATATACCATTAATTGTACACACACCATTTAAGGATAGGGAAAAAATTGTTAAGAAGGAAATCGATGTTATAGAAAAATCTGGAATTTCTCCAGATCTCGTTGTTATTGATCACATAAATACAGATATCCTTGAAATGGTTAAAAAGAAAAATTATCACATAGGTTTAACTGTTAAGGAAGGAAGATTAACTGTTGATGATGTATACAAAAATATTGAACTTTTTGAAAATGGTATGCTAAATAGTGATGTCGCAAATCTTGGACCAAGCGATCCACTTGCTGTTCCGAAGACAGTTCAATATCTTAGATCAAAAGGTATTAAAAATGAAATAATAAATAAAATATCTGAGGAAAACGCCAAGAAATTTTACAGAAGAATTAAGTGAAAATGTTAGACTCATTGGCAGAATCTTTAAAGGAAGTATTCAAAAAAATTACAAGAAGTTCAATAATAGATAAAGATATTGTGGAGGAATTGGTAAAAGATATTCAGAGAGCCTTACTTAAAGCGGATGTAAAGGTTCAAATAGCATTAGAAGTTTCCAGAAAAGTCAAAGAGAGGGCCC
>JBAMMA010000016.1:0-18408 GCA_039794005.1 Thermoplasmata archaeon | reverse complement strand
AAATCATTAGAATTTTTTCCATCCCACATTTTCCTCTTCCTGGACTCGGCGCTTGAAGAAAATTTATAGTCTAATATGATGTAAAATTTATTATCAACGTGATCAATTCTATCTATTCTACCATTTATTAAATAACCATCTAATTGCAAATTTATTTTCATTTCTGTGTCTATCACGTACCTTTTATCATTTAAAATTTTTAAATCATTTACTATTGAATTCAATATTTCTATAAATAATTCCTCCTTTTTTTCTTTTAATTCATCAATATCAATGAATTTTTCTGAATTCTTCAAATGTTCATCCAACTTTTGTTTTATAAAATCTTTAATAGATTCCTTATCCATATATTCAATTGATTTATTTTTATATAAATCATAAATTTCTTTTAATATTCTATGAACAACATTTCCATACCATACGGTACTGAAAGGTTTTTCAATTTCAGAAATTTCAAGAATATATTTCAAATAAAACTTAAAGGGACAGGTATAATATTCTGAAATTCCTGTGGCTGGAAATCCCCTGTTTTTAAAATAATCTATTTTTTTTAGGCACAAATCTTTATTTACATTAATTTCGGAGTAAGCTGAATTGTTTGTTAAAATACTCAAATCAACACTAAATTTTTTGTTTTCTATATTATCTAAATTATTTTCAAAATAGACTTTTTCAATGATATAGCTCAAAAGTGAATTTTTATAGGATTTGCCCAATGATGGGTATGTTATTATAATGTTATCAAAATTATTTATTGCAGAATATATCCAGTAAATGTTTTCATGTATATGAAAGTCATCGGTCCTTTTGATTTTAATATTTTTATAATCTTCCTTAAATATTATGGATGTTTTAAGGTGCTCCGGAAACATTTCTTCAGATACTCCAGATATAAAAATTATTGAACCTTTTCTTGCTTCAGCATTTCCAAGATTTATAAATTCAATTACGTTTTTATACTTTATTTCAGAACCAATTTCTTGAGTGTTCAGATAATTTATAAAATCGGATAAAATATTGTCAAGAAGGTTAATTTTATATAAAACTTTATAAATATGATAAAAATTTATATATGATCTGAATATATAATTTAGAATGTCTTGATTGTATATTTCCTTTAAAATATTTTTGTTGTCAATTAAAAGTTTTCCCAAACCTTCATAACTATCAACTTTATTTTCAATTAAATTATGAATCTTAATCCTTTTCCTAGCTTCCAAAATAAAAGGTATGTCATTATTTTCAAAATTACTTATAATTTCATCCTCATATTCAGATACTTTTGGAAATGAAACAAAAATATTATTTATATCGAAATTTTTTAATAATTCCCTAATTTTATTATTAATAAATATTATCTCCGTATATTTGTCAGGAATCACATATATTTTTGAATTATTTAATTTATCCTTTATATTGAATCTATTTGCTTTAATATCACAATTTAAATATGAACATATACCATGTTCTTCATAATATTTTAAAAGGTAATCGGGTATTGGATTCAACAAAAATTCGACTTGATTTGATTTAATCAGATTTTTTATAATATTAATAAAGGTAGGTCCAGTGTAGAAAAAGCAGCAAAATAAAAATTTTTTATTATTTATTTCACTTATTTTTTCCTCAAATAGCTTATATAGTTCAATTTCGTGATAATATTTAATTATCTTATTGTCCATGGAAATATTTTTTAATTTATCCAAATATCCTTGAACATATTTATCCAGTGTTAAGAATTCATCACTCAAATTTTTTTCATTTAAACCATTGAGAACGTTTTCTTTAATTTCCCAGTATTCATATATCAATTGTGTTATAAAATCCTCATTTTCATAGTATTCCCTAAATTTTTCAACATTTTTTACAGATTCCTTAAAAATTTTTCTTTCTATGTATCTTGGTATCTTTTCAACATCATTTATATAATTTAATACAAATTCATCAAATGAAAATAATTTTCTTATATCTATATAAAAATTATTTATTTGAAAATATTTTAATATCGATCTTTTTCTAATATAATCCGAAGAAATTATGCAATCATAATTATTTATATTATTTTTTATAAATTCAATAATGTTATCAAAGTTTATTATAATTTTTTCCATCTGTATGATATCAATATCTTTCAATATAAAAATTTTAAATTAATTTTAACCATAGGTATGGAAAAATTTATAAATGGTAAGATCATTGTTTTTTTACATCAAAATAGTCATCTTAGATCATCTTAACGTTCAATAATTTCATAAATAATGTAATATTTCGTTAAATTCGATGGATGAAAGGATGGCTATTTTAGATAATGTGAATGGAAGGTGATTTAAATGAATATTGATCCTAATGCCGCTAAATATTTAATCAAAGCTAAAATTGTTGCAGATGGCGTTGTTGAAAAGCCTGATGTAGTTGGAGCTATATTTGGACAAACAGAGGGTTTACTGGGTGAAGAATTGGATTTAAGGGACCTACAAAAGAGTGGTAGAATAGGAAGGATTGAAGTAGAAATAGATTCTAAAAAAGGTAAATCTGAAGGCATTGTATATATCCCATCCAGTTTAGATCAGGTGGAAACTGCAATACTGGCAGCATCATTGGAGACTATAGAAAGGGTAGGTCCATGCAAGGCGCAATTTCAAGTTCTTTCAATTGAAGATATCAGGTTATCAAAAAGGCAGAAGGTAATAGAAAGGGCCAAGGAACTTTTAGAATCATTAATATCCCAGGGAAAGGATTTAAGTGAAGATTTGATCCAGGTTGTAAGGGAGGCTGTAGAAAAAGAAGAAATAATAACCTACGGAGAAGACAAATTACCGGCAGGCCCATCTGTTCCTACATCCGATAGCATAATCATAGTTGAGGGCAGGTCCGATGTTCTGAATCTTTTAAAATACGGTATCAAAAATGCAATAGCGGTTGAAGGAACAAATATACCGAAAACGATAATCGATCTGACAAAGGAAAGAGTTGTGACGGCATTTTTGGATGGCGATAGGGGAGGAGACCTCATATTGAAGGAATTGTTGCAGGTTGCTGAAATTGATTTTGTTGCAAGAGCCCCTCCTGGAAGAGAAGTAGAAGAGTTGACATATAAGCAAATTGTTAAGTCCCTTAGAAACAAAATGCCTGTTGAGCAATATCTCGCAACACATGGAATGAATGAGGAATTGGAGAAATTACTGAAAAGTGAAACAGGTGAGCAAAATGAGGTAAGGCAGGAGAATCAAGATCAGCCTGTACAACAAGAAAATGTTGAAAATAAAGAAAATGATTTGGAAAAGGTTAAGGATGAACTACTATTGGATGCTTTCGAAAAGAAGGTTGCATATTTAACTGATGAAATCGGCAATATCATAGATACAATTCCATTAAGTGAACTATTTGATAAATTAAGTACCCAAAATATAAATGCAAAAACACTGATCACAGGTGGAGTTATTTCTCAGAGGCTCGTGGATATTTCAGCCGAGAAAGGAATAGAAGAAATATATGGAGTAAAAATGCTGAATGTTACAAAAAAGCCAGCCAATTTAAAGATAATAGTCAAAAATGAAATTTAAATATTAATTACAATATATGGACAGGGGTGAATGGATTGGATGTAGTTGAAAAGTTCGAGGAATTTCAGGAATGGCTGGAGGATAAATTTAGTAAAATAGGTAAAGGCAAATATGCAAGAATATTGAAAATGGCTAGAAAGCCCACAACAGATGAATATTTGAGAATAGTTGAAATAACAGGATTTGGAATATTCTTAATAGGCATAATAGGTTTTATAATATATTTAATAATGTCCGTTTATTTCCCGGTCCCATGAGGTGTTATTATGGAAGAAAATAAAAGAGAAATAATCTTTGAATGTCAGAAAAAAGACTTTAAAATATCTGCGGGCAGGTATGCCGAAATACCAATTAATATAACTGCAAAGGTATCGGAGCCGACAGTTTTTGATTTATCAATAAAATTTGAATTTAATGTAAAAGATAATGAATTGGAATGGATAGTAACAAGTGAAGGAATTGCAAACAAGAAATATAAAATTGAAGAATTAAATGAAATGGTAATACCATCAAAAGTCAAAAATATTACAACAAAATTAATTTTAAATCCTGATAAAAATTATGCATTTACAATTAAGGTACAGACTCCAAAAGGTTCATCAATGGGTGATAAAGCAAACATATTTTTTGAATTGTCAAGTGAAACTATACCCTTTGATATTTCTGCATGTCAAGTTAAAATTGAACTTGTTGCAACCATCGTTGCAATAAAAACTCAGATAGGAAAAGAAGTAGAAATAGCAAGGGATTTGGGAAATAGAATAAGGCAAAACAACATAGATTATGTATATTCAATAATGGTTCCCGGGGAAACATCAAGGTTAACAGGATACGTTTTTCTCGAAACCATATATCCGGATAGAGTTTTGTCATTCATAAAAGACATGAGGGGGATTAAAGGTGTTGTAAAGGGTGAAATGAATACCGATGAAATATTACATTATCTAGCACCCAAACCAGCAGTTGAGTCATTGAGTGTTGGTAATTTTGTTGAATTAACAGATGGTCCTTTCAAGGGAGAAAAAGGAAGGATTATTCAAATTGACATGGAAAATGATAAAATAGTTGTAGAACTTACAGATTCACTTGTACCCATACCAATAACCGTAAAAGCTGCTTCGGTAAGGGTATTGGATAAGGAGTGATAAAAAATGGCACAATCTATAGAGGTATTGGTAGAAGGAGGAAAAGCAACTCCGGGTCCACCATTGGGGCCACAATTAGGTCCATTGGGTGTAAATATTCCCGCGGTAATTAAGGAAATAAACGAGAAGACGAAAGATTACGCTGGTATGCAGGTTCCTGTAAAGATAACAGTGGATCCAAAGACAAAACAGTTCACAATAACGGTCGGTACACCACCAGCCAGTGCGTTGATCAAGAAAGAGCTCGGAATTGAAAAGGGATCAAGTAATCCAAAGTCTAACAAAGTTGGAGATTTATCCTTAGATCAGGTCAAAAAGATAGCTAAAATGAAAATGAAAGATTCTTTATCTCCTACACTTGAGAAAATGGTGATGGAAATACTAGGTACATGTGTTTCAATGGGTGTTACCGTAGAGGGCCAAGATCCAAGGGATATTCAGAAGAGGATCAAAAACAAAGAGATAATAATTGAAGAGTAAAAATTAAATAATGTTTTAAATTAATGCATCTATAAACTGTAGGAGGGTAGAAGGCCCGATTACTACAGGAGGTAACCATATGGATAAAGATATATATGAAACGGTCAAAAAAATGCTCGAAGAAACGAAAAAGAGAAATTTCAAAGAATCAGTTGATATGGCGGTAAATTTACAGTATGTTGATTTAAGTGATCCAAAGAAAAGGTTGAATGAAGAAATTATACTTCCCCATGGAAGGGGAAAGCCAATTAAGGTTGCCGTATTTGCCTCTGGAGAAACGGCACAAAAAGCTAAGAATGTTGCGGATTTGGTTATTTCTCCCGAAGAAATTGATAAATTGGCTGAAGATAAAAGGAGAGCAAAAAAATTGGCAAATGAATATGATTATTTTATAGCAGAGGCTCCACTGATGACAAAGATAGGTAAGGTCCTGGGAGGTATTTTAGGTCCAAGAGGAAAAATGCCAAAACCAATTCCAGCAGGATCAGATCCAACTCAACTTATACAAAACCTCAAGAAAACTGTAAGGGTGAGAACAAGGGAAAAGAGGACTTTTCATGTTCCAGTTGGAACTAGGGATATGTCTCCGGAACAGATAACTGAAAACATTGAAGAGGTAATAAAAAAGATTGTCTCCAAATTAGAAAAAGGTAAGGGAAACATTGAATCCATATATATTAAAACAACAATGGGACCCTCATATAAGTTGGAGGTGAAGTAGGTTGGTATCAAAGCAAAAGATTGAACTTGTTGATTCAATAGTTTCAGAAATAGGTGATTCAAATGTGATTGGTATCGTTGGTATCACAGGCATACCCGGTTCACAGATGAATGAAATCAGGAGAGAATTGAGAGGTAAAGCCAAATTGATAGTGGCAAAAAATAGTATTATAATGCATGTTTTAGAAAGGCTGGAAGAAAAGAATAAGAATATTTCATCTTTAAAGGAATATTTAAGAGATCAATGTGGAATAATATTTAGTCGGGAAAATCCATTTAAATTGAATAAGATAATAGAGAAATCGAGAACAACAGTAGCTCCGAAAGGAGGAGAAATCGCTCCAAACGATATTGTTGTATCTGCAGGTGAAACAGACTTTAAACCTGGTCCCATAGTATCAGATATGCAGAAGGTCGGTATCCCTGCGGCAATTGAAAAAGGTAAAGTGGTGATAAAAAAGGATACGGTTGTTGTAAAAAAGGGAGAAAAAATAAGCAGGGATTTAGCCTTAATACTGCAGAAATTGGATATTAGGCCCCTGCCTGTGGGACTCGATGTCAAGGCGATATATGAAGGTGGTTATGTATTCAAACCTGACGTATTGCATGTGGATGAAGAATCTGTAAAGTTGGATATAATGAATTCAGTAAGAAATGCATTAAATTTGGCAATGAATGCAAAGTATTTCACGCCTATGACAACGCCATTGCTCATATCAAAGGCATATATGGATGCGTTGTCATTAGGTGTGAGCGCAAACTATTTCGCACCAGAAACGATAAAGCATTTGCTTGCAAAAGCTAATATGCAGGCAATGTATATTAAGTCAAAGATTGGAGAGATATAAAAGTAAAGGAGGTATAGAAAATGGAATATGTGTATAGTGCCCTGATATTACATACAATGGGACAGAAAATATCTGAAGAGAACATAGCGAACATAATAAAAGCAGCAGGTGGAAACCCGGATACCGCAAAGATTAAGGCATTGGTATCATCTCTGGAAGGAATAAACATTGAAGAAGCAATAAAGAGTGCATCCTTTGCACCAGTTGCAGCAGCGCCTGCACAGGCTGCACCAGCTGAACAAAAGAAGGAAGAAAAGAAGGAAGAAAAGAAAGAGGAAAAGAAGGAAAAAGAAGAGGAAGAAGCACTAGAGGGTCTTGGAGCACTCTTCGGATAAAAATTTTTTATTTTTTTGGTTCGTATGGACTCAATTCAGTATATAGGCCTGCTGATAAAATACGCTGTACCGGCAGCATTGATACCCATATCCATAATAGTTAATAACATATTACTACTTACATTTGGGCTTACCTGGTTATCTACGTCGATTGTTATTGAAGGGATAAAATAATTTACAATATTTTTAAAATATATTTTCTAAATATTTCCAATGCAACATTGAATTTGTCTCCTGAGAGTTCATCAACCTTTTCCTTATCTATTATTAACACCCTGGTTCTATCTCTTTCTACTTCACGGATATCATTTCCGACAACAAATCTCAATTTATATTTATCTATCATTTCCCTTGCCTCATTGATAACATTATCATATCCTACCTCTGCCTTAAATCCTATTAAAATTCCACTGTACTTTTCGCTCAATACCTTAAGAAATTTGGGAAGAGGCTTCAAATTCAATGTAATTTCCGAATTGCTCTGTATTTTTCCCTCAATTTTATCTACAGAAAAATCGGATAATGCAGCAGGTACAATGACAACATCATAATTTATAAATTCATTGACGTTATTTATTAAATCTTCAACCTTTCTATAATGCTTTGTATTGATATATTCCGGTATACTTTCCTCCGATATTCCCATGTACAGTGTTACATCGAAACCTAGGTAGAATGCTACTTTTGCCAATTCAATGGATGTTTTTCCCGAGGATTTATTTGTTATAACTCTTACATCATCGATATCAACTTCACTTTTACCACCTATTATTGCTACACTTTTATTTTTAATGCCTTGAATTTCCCTAATCGTATATGCAACAATTGTTTCAACATTAGGAAGCTTTGCCTTTCCCTCCTCAAATTTTGGATTTATAAATTTAACACCATATTTTTCCAATCTCTGTATGTTTTCTTTTACCACCGGATTATTGAACATACTCATACTCATGGCAGGAGCAATCAAAATTTTCTTTGAACCCAAAAATGTCAATGCAAATAAAGAAACTGATGTATCAGCTATTCCACAGGCGATTTTTCCAATTGTATTCGCAGAACATGGTGCAATTAATAATAAATCTGAATCCTTTTCAAGTAATACATGTTCAGTTAATCCAGAAACCTTAATTATTGGTTTTTTGCCCGTGGCGTATTCTATTGAAACCTCAGTTATTAAAGAAGCTGCATCATTCGTCATCACAGGGAATACCTCTGCTCCATGTCTTATCAGCTCCCTTGTAATTTTTACAGATTCCTCGGCAGATACGGATCCTGTGATTCCATATACGATTTTTTTATTTTTTAGCAGGTCAGACTTGATCCCCCTAATAGACTGAGATGGGTCCATAAAATTTGATATTAAAAAAGGAATATTAAATCTTTATTTAGTTATATTTCATATATCCCCAAAATGAAAGTACATGAAAAAAGGGAATATCTATACATACTTTTCGTATTTTCCACATCGCTTTTTATTGCAGGATATGAGGTGGGAATATTACCGTGGGGAATAATATACATGAAGGAAACGTTTTATCCATATTTAACTAATCCAACAAATGACACACTTTTCCTCGGTTCAATACTGTTGGGATATTTAATAGGCCCCATGTTTTCCGGGATTATGACAGATATTTTTGGTAGAAAAAAGATGTATATATATAATTTAATATTTTTATTAATATTCGGAATTCTTTCTATAACTTTTGAAATATTTTATTTGAATTTAATTTTTAGAATATTATTCGGCTTCTTCCTGGGGGCAGAATTTCCAATTTCAAACTCATATGTGGCTGAATATGCAAAACCTGAAATCAGGGGAAGGTATCTTGCCTTTTTAAATGTCGTTTATACAATAGGTGCAACTCTGGGCGTATTAATATCATTCATAATACCTCTTATACTTCCACCAGAACCATATGGATGGAGGATATTGATAGGAATAGGTTTAATTCCAGCCCCATTTGCGATTTATTTCAGATATAATATACAGGAATCTGAAAAATGGAAGAATCTTGGAGGAAAAACCTATGGTATAGAGATAGTAAAATCTATGTTCACTGGTAAAGGAGGAAAATTCACAATATTAAATTCAATAAATTGGTTTTTATTTGATATGGTCGCATATGGTACATCCTTATTTTTACCATACATAATATATAGAATGGGCCGACAAATCTTATATTTAACGAATGAAGAATTATTGATTTCATTTTCAATAGGAATTTTAGTTATAATAATATCAATAATAGCAATGTATTTAGTCGATATTGTTGGAAGGAAAATAATACAAATAATAGGTTCCATTGGAATTTCAATGATATTAATTACATTACCATTTTGGGTAAAGGAATCAATTTCGATTTTGATATTTTTTATATTTGTAGCTGAAATATTTGTTGAGTTTGTAAGCACAACGGTAGGAATATTCCCTGCAGAATTGGCAAAGACCGAATATAGGGGATCCGCTTATGGTTTTTCTGTAATGATGGGTAAAATCGGATCCCTGTTAGGACTGGTAATTATAGGATCTTCAGATTTAAATTCCGTTGTTTCATTGCAGAGGATGCAATATTTTGGAATAGCATCTTTATTAATAGCGATTATAACGCTATTTTTGGTAGATTTTACAAAGATGAATTTGGATAAGGCATTGGAAATAAAAGAAAATTTATAAAATTTTTATTAACATAAAATATTATATCCATTTTCCATATCTTCATTATGTACGATATCGATGATTCAAGGATACTGGACAAAAATGCTGAATTTTTCAATGTCAATATGGAAAATTTGATGGAAAATGCTGGAAGGGCCGTTGCTAATGAAGTTTTAAATTATAAACCAAAAAGGGTATTGGCATTATGTGGATCAGGTAATAATGGCGGAGATGGATATGTTGCAGCAAGGGAATTAAAACTCAGAGGAATTGATGTTCACGTTTTTCCTGTACAACCTCCCTCCTCAGAACTGTGTATTAAAAAATACAAAGAATCCATAGATAGTGGTGTTCAGGTAGACAGTGAATTATCCCTAAATGAATATGAATTAATAATAGACGCAATGCTGGGAATAGGAATCAAAAATGAGCCGAAGGAGCCATACAAGAGTGTAATTCAAAAGGTGAATGAATCAAATAAATTTGTAATTTCCGTTGATGTTCCAAGCGGTTTTCCATCAAAGATAAGAATTAAACCGACCATCACAGTTACAATGCAATTTTTAAAAAAGGGAATGGATGAGAATTGCTGTGGAAAAATAATCGTTGTTGATGTAGGATTTCCAAAGGAAGTTATAGAATCTGTAGGCCCCGGTGAACTGATTCTCTATAAAATGAATGAAAGGGAATCCCATAAGGGAATGAATGGAATCGTGATGGTAGTTGCGGGAAGTATACATTACTATGGTGCACCCATCTATGTATCAAAATCTGCTGCTAGAATGGGTGTAGATCTTGTATATCTATTTTCTCCAAAGTCTATACATTCAATTCTGGGTTCCAATTTCCATGATATGATATTGAGAAATGGAGGAAATGAATTCATCGAATTAACCCACGAAATGAAAGATATGTTGAAGGAAAGAAATGTAACCCTGGCAATAGGTCCCGGAATTTCAAAAAATGAGGATGTTCTTAATACGGTAAGAGAAATCGTCAATTTTGCAATAGAAAATAAAAGGAAAGTAGTTGTGGATGCGGACGCCTTAAGCGCAATAAAAGATATCAATTTTAAAAATCTAGGTGTTTTGACACCACATAGAGGTGAATTTAAAGGGATATTTGGTGAGGAACCGAATGAAGAGAACGTTAAAAATAGAGCATCAAAATTAAATGTAACGATTCTGGTAAAAGGCAGTATTGACATTATAACAGATGGTGATAGGATAAAAAAGAACAAAGTATTCCACCATGCATCAATGACAAGGGGTGGAACAGGTGATGTATTAACCGGCGTCATTGCAGGTTTAATGGCAAGAAATATAGATCCCTATCATGCAGCCTGCATGGGATCGTTTATAGTTGGAAGTGCAGGATTAGCAGCATTTGAGAAGTATTCAAACTTTTATTACACAAGCGAATTGATAGATTTAATACCGGAGGTCATGAAAAAATATGTCAAAAATGAATAATCTTTAAATTTAATTTAATTAAAAACCTCAAAATAGATAAATTTATAATGAAATATATCGATTTAAAAACAAAATGATGAGTGAAAGGAAAACAATAGGTGGAACATCTCCAATAGAGCTTCCACCCGATAATCAAATGCTAATGTCTATTTCATATTCAGATTTGTATAATAGATTAGGGGAGATTTTATTTAAAAATCCAAATAAAAAACAGATAATGTCATCCGGAACAACATTATCAGAGGGAGGTCTTATAATTCCAATAATAGCCTTACCACCTACCGCAATTAAAAAGACCCAAGTCAATTATATTCAGATTAAAAATCTTATGAAGAATATAACAAATGGCGTTTCTTTAATATCATCAGACCCAAAATCAGTATCGCAACTTGATATTATTATTAACAATCTATTTAATGCAGGAAAAATATATGTGGATGGCAGCCCTAAATATTACTGTGATTTTTGCAAGACATCATTATCAAAGCAGGATATTCATTATGATATAGGTGAAAATAAAATTTTATATGCAAAGATAAAAATAGATAACAATATATTTTTTATTTTTTATGGTCCAGAGGATGTGGTTTTATCGGCTCAGGGTTTGTCAATTAATTCTTACGACATATTTTACATTCAAAATGAAGGAAATGAAATCTGGATCATTGAAAGGAATACCTATAATAAATTAATAGAAAAGAAGGTAATATTTCCTGCAAAATATGAAGAAAAGATGGGAATGGACATTCAGGGTTATTTTAAGATTTTTAAACCCTATATACAATCAAATGTACAGACAAGAATACTGTCATCGGATGTCAATCCCGATGATGAAAAATATGTTAATAAAGATCAGAAGCTAGAAATAGAGATTATAGATCATGATGACATTGTCGGAAAGATTCCGAAATGCAACTACTGCGATAAAAAGGTCAGGAAAAAAAGGCATAATGCAATATTTTTAACAGTCGAGCAATTGAATGTAAGAATACATCCCAAGAGCATTGAAAAAAATATACACAAAAAATCAATAATGATATCCAAGGAATTTAAAAATTATCCCAGGCTTCCGATACTGGAATGTGAAAAATGTGGAAGGATAGAATTCGGAAAGGAGGAAAAGGAATGTCAATGCGGAGGAAAGATGGTTTTAAAGTATTCTTATGATCCAAACATATTGCCAGTTGGAATATATGCATTTTCAAATTCAATCAAAAATAAAATAAAAATAGACCATAAAAAAATAAAGACAATATCTCTGCTAATAAATTTTATTTCTGCCACAAAAATAAATTATATTGAAGACCTGTATATCAATTACGTATCTTCAGACAAAATAAACATAATGGAAACAGATCCTGAATTATTTAGAATTGCAAGCGCTTCAAAAAAGTCAGGAAGCATAAATGAAGCGGATATAGATAAAGCCGATAAGATAAGGAGCTACATAGATAACGTTTTTAGAATGGTAAATATATATGGTGTAAGAAAAAATTTAAACATAATTGATGAATGGATATTGTCAAAAGCTGAAAAGCTGAAGAAATCAATGTTTGAAAATTATGAGAATTTTAATATTCTAAACATAGTAAAAGACTATTACAATTTTGTTGAGGAATTTTCAAAAAAGTATATTAAATTGATAAGGAATGATCTCATCAACAAGGATGTGATGCAGGAATTTATATCCATATCATATCCATTCTTTCCCAATACAATTATTGAATATCTATCAAAAAATGAATTATTTGATATAAGTAGAATAGAAAGAGGAAAATACATGGTTAACGAGGCACTGGAAAATTTAATAGATTTAATATTCAAATTTGATTTAGAGATAAAAAAGTTAAAGAGAAAGAACGAGTGGGAATATTCAAAACCTTTAAAGAAAATAATAATTGAGGCACCTATTAAATACAACCCAATATTAGTCGGAATGAAGGTGCACCTTAAAAGATATTTAAATACCCTTGATATTGAAATTACCGATTCATGGAAAGGAAAGGAGTACAAGATCATTCTGAACAGGGATAAAATAGGTGAGATTTACAAACCGCTTGCAAATACTCTGGAATTGATATTGTCCAAATTGGATGCAAAAAAGATTAAAAATGAGATTGAAACACATGGATATAATGTTGGAGTAGAAGGTCACTTAATCACTATAACCCCATCAATGGTAAAGTTTGAATATCAATTGCCGGAAGGCTATTATTATTTTGAATTTGGTGAATTCAAATTTTATATTGATATGAACGATGATGATATCCTGGAGGAAGAGAGAATATTTAAAAAATTATCGAGGAGAATTGCCTTCATGAAATACCAGTTGAATGTCGAATACGACGACATAATAAGGGTTAGTTTGACAAATTCAATGTATTTGAAGAATATTATAGACAAAAGGAAGGATCAATTTTTAAAAGATTTAAAGGTAGCAGAGATATATTTTTCGGATCAAATAATAGAAAGTTTGGTGAGGACATTCGATGATATTATGGAAGGAGATATAGAGATTGGAATCACCCCTCTCTTCGCAAAATATAAAATAAAGGCGCTCTCAAAGTTGCCATCCTTGACCATTCAGGATGCTGAAAGATTATTTAACATGGGATATAGGACAATAGATGACATCAAAAACGCAGATATGAAAGAAATATCTGATAAGACTGGAATATCAATAAATAAGATCAAGGTAGTAAAAGATTACCTCAGCAATGTAAAGATGTTTCACATAATTAAGAGCGATGAAAAGAGTTTTTGTCCAATGTGTGACACGGAGTTGATGAATCAGGAGCCATTCTGTCCAAAATGCAACGTCCCATTATCATGGGATTAATACTGTTTTAATTTTTTTATATTTTCCTCAATATTTCCGTTGAATATTCCCGAGGCAGCACAAACTATGTCCACATAATCCTTTACAAATTTTATGGTATCAGCGTTAATTCCTCCGTCTATTGAAACATCAATATTTCTATTCATAATTTCCCTGATTGATTTTAATTTTGGAATTACTTCATGCATAAACTTTTGGCCTGAAAATCCTGGATTAACAGACATTATTAAAACATAATCCACAATATCATCATAATCTTTTATTACGTCTGCGGGAGTTGAGGGATTAATTGCAATTCCCCTTTTTACATTTCTTAAATTTTTCAATACTTCCTTTGATGAACTGACTTCTGCATGCAGTGTAATCATGTCTGCTCCAGATTCTATAAATCTATTTGCATACTTTTCTGGATTTGTTATCATAAGGTGCGCTTCGATCGGCAAATCTGTTAATTTTCTTAAATTTTTTATGAAATCTGGTCCTACGGTTAAATTAGGTACAAAATGCCCATCCATCACATCAACATGGTAAAAGTCTATACCACTTTTTTCCAGGATGTAAATGACATCCCTCAAACATGTCAGGTCTGCTGAAACAATGGAAGGTGCAATTTTCATATATTTATCCAAAATATCAAAAAATGAATAAATTTTTCTTAAAAAAATAAAGATTTAAATCAATTTAATGTATTTATATGCCTCAAAGTTGTCATGGAAGCAGTATTTAACAGTTTTGAAGTTCTTTTTGAATTCCACAACATCCTTTCTGACATCCTCCGGTTTCTTCTTATCAATGGCAACCTTTTTGATCAATTCGGCTATATAATCCATTTCACTTTCCTTCATTCCAATTCTTGTTACTTCTTGTGTTCCTATCCTGATACCGCTCGGATTCCTGGGTTTGGACTGATCATCGTAAGGCAAAAGATTCATGTTTAAAACAATGTTGGCCTTTTCAAGGTCTTCAGCTATTCTTCTTCCACCACCGTATTCTTTTACATCTATCAAAATCGTATGGCTACTTGTAAAACCTACTTTTTCACCCAAGACCTTGAATCCCAATGAGTGCATTGTTTCGGCCAGCCTTTTTGCATTTTTTATTACCTGATCTGCGTAAGCTTCCCCAAATTCCAGATGCTCGGCCAATGTTATCCCCAATGCTGCCATGGTATTCAAGTGGTGGTTAGAAATTACTCCGGGAAATACAGCCCTCTGTATTTTTTCCCACATTTCTTCATCCTTTGGATTTCCCAGTATTATACCTCTCTGTGGTCCTGGCAGGGTTTTATGTGTACTTCCACTGACAACGTGTGCTCCCTCTCTAAGTGGATCTTGGAACCTTTTTCCAGCTATCAATCCGAGTACATGTGCCCCATCATACCAAACAAATGAATCGGCCTCCTGAAGAGCATCTGAAAGCTCTTTCAAGGGTGTTGGGAAGAGGAATACGGATTGTCCAAATAATGCTAATTTAGGTTTTACAATCTTTATTATTTTTGAAGCCAGGTCAACATCGATGTTCATTATTTCATGATCAAATGGTAGGGGAATCGGGTTTAAACCTCTAAAACCCACCGTTCCAAATTTTGCACTTGATATATGTGCACCACTCGCAAGTGGTATTGTTGTAATTATATCCCCTGGGTTTGTCAATGCAAAAACTACTGCTTGATTGGCATTTGTTCCAGATATTGGCCTTACATCAACGTAATCTGTGTTGAACAATTTTTTTGCAAGTTCTGTGGTTAAAATTTCTATTTGATCCACGAATTGATTACCCTGATAATATCTTTTGCCAGGTAATCCCTCGGCATATCTGGATCCCAAATCTGTTAATAACATTTCTCTGGCCATCGGAGACATTACATTTTCACTAGCTATCAGAGGTATAGATTCTTCAAAAAATTTGTTATGCTGTACTGCCAATTCTCTAATTTTTAAAGCATCTTCTAATGCCATACAAAATCACGAAGGTATGATATATTACAAATTAATTATTGTTTCTAAGATAGATTTTTATATTATTTAAAATTAATATGAAATATGGTTTACTGGACGGATTTAACGTATGAGGATTTTAAAAAGATTGATCACGATAAAACTCTTGTTATTTTACCGGTTGGATCAATTGAAGAGCATGGGCCACATTTACCCCTATCATCGGATACCGATCAGGCCATATTTGTTGCAAATAAGATTTCAGAAAAGATAGATTCATTGATTCTGCCACCCATTTATTATGGTAATACAGATCTGGATGATTTTGAAGGTACCATTACAGTATCATTTAACACATTAAATTCCCTGATTTTGGACATTTTAAAATCCGTGATAAAATGGAAATTTACCAAAATATTAATTATTTCAGGGCATGCCGGATCCATACACATGGCGGCGATAAGGGATGCAGCACTCAGAATAGTAAGGGAAAATGCTGTTAAAATAATGTTTCTATCCGATTACGATTTGGCATATGAATTGCGTGGTAAATTGGTTCCGGAAAATGATTCTCATGCAGGATTAATAGAGACCTCAAGGATGATGATAATTCGACCGGATTTAGTTAAAAATAATTTTAAATATCAATTCAACGGAAAGGGCAGATTTATGATCATAGATAACTATTCTTCCATCTATCCATATGGAACATTGAGTGACCCAACCGGAGCCAATGAAGAAATTGGGAAAAAGGTAAATGATTATGTAATAGAAAAAATGGTACAATTAATAAAAGAAAATTTCTTTTAATATTTAGAACTCCTTTCAGATATTTCCATGGCCAAATCGAAATCTTCCATATCCATTGCAAGGTTTGCGGCTTGATCGTAAAGGTCCGAGTATGATTCCTTGAAACTTTTTCTTTTTGATTTTGGTAATTTTTCTGTTTCAACATCGATTATTTTTATGGCTTTTTGAAGTAATTCCATTGCATTTATTTTATTACCCTTTTCAGCCTCTAAATATGCTAGATTTTGAATTGCTGTTATGTAATTCTCTAAATCTCCTAGATCATTTGCTAAATTCATGGCCTTTATAAAATAGTCTTCCGCCTTATCGGTGTTCCAGAACATTAAACCTAGTGAATTATAAATTTCAGGTAATAAATCAACGTAATTATTTTTTTCAGCATCATCTTTAATTTCTAAGAGAATGGATTTTGCCTTTTCGATATCCTTTTCTGCTAGCAATGTGGAATAAAATATTTTTTCTCTTATTAAATCCTTACCCTTCAAGTTTTCAACAACATAATTTTCATATTCCAAAGCTTTGTCAACATCAGGCTGATCTTTGTAAAAATAACATTCTGCAATTCTTTTTGCCACTTCTATCTTTTCTGTATCATTCAAATTTGAAAATTCATTCAAATATATCTGTAGAGCTTCATCAAACATTTCCTTTTCGTACAATTTGTCTGCCTTTGATAAATTTTCATTTACCATAAACTTATAAATTATACCTTTTTTTTAAATTTTTTTAATCCTGTTGGGTATTATTTTAAATTATTTATTTTAAAGCATCCTTATTAACTAAATTTTTAGTTCCACAATAAGGGCATTCAATTACAACATACCCTTTTTCCCATTTATAGTCCTTTGGATTAAAAGTTAATGGGGCACCGCAACTCAAACATTTTATCGTTATTGATTTCGGCATATTTTCATAATCAATTATTTTTGTATCCAGTTTGGATTCAAAAACATATTCATGTGTTTTCAATATTTCATCTGATATTTCATTAAACTGTAACGAAAATTCCTTTTCCTCATCCTTGATTTTTTGACTCAGTTCATTTAATTTGTAATAATCCAATTTTCGTCTTTTATATAAAAATATAAATATAATAATAAAAATTATTGATACGATATAAATTGAATATATATTCAAAATGAAATAGAAAACTATCATCAAAAACATAATGAGCAATGAATAATAGATGACTTTATTGTTTAAAATTCCAAAAATAAACGAAAAAAACAGATATATCAATAAAGAAAAATAACCAATATAAATTGTGAAAATCATTGTTATTATTAACAAAATTATTTCCATTTTATATAAATATTTGTTATTATTCAATTTATATACATAATCATCATATTCATATTTTAAAGATTTAATGTAATTCCATTTATCCGTCAACTTTCCAATTTTGCTCCTTATAATTGGTGGTAATTCCTCCTCATTGAATTCATATCCTACTTTTTGCCTCAGGGCATTTAAAACTTCATTTCTATCATATGAATTCATAGAATATCCATATTATATTATGTGAATTTTTATATTTAAAAGTTCTCCAAAATTAAAAAAATAAATCTTCATTTTTAAAAATAGGGAATGCGGAGGGCCG
>JBAMMA010000015.1:0-19641 GCA_039794005.1 Thermoplasmata archaeon | reverse complement strand
AAAAATATACGGAATAAAAAAATAATTTCAGGACATCTCAAAAATAAATCAATCCAAAAAATTATTTAAAATATATTTTTTAATCCGTTTATGAAACATTATCTGATGTATCCGGATATTCATGGAGAGAAGGTGTGTTTTGTTACCGAGGATGATCTTTGGCTATATGACGGTTCTCTGAAAAGGATCACAGAAGGTTTGGGTATAGTAAAATTTCCAAAGTTCTCATCCGATGGAAAGAGTATTATTTTTACGGTATTCAGAAGCATGGGCAAAAAGAATATTAACCCTCAGGGGGACCTCTACATTTATTCATTGGAAAATTCTGAAATAAGGAGGATTACATACTTTGGAAGCAATAATATAAGGGCCGTGAGCTCCTATGATAAAAAAATTTATTTCATATCCACCCACGGTACACCTCTGAATTATTATCCTGAACTTTATTATATATCCCTTGATGATTCTGGCATGGGAAAACTTCCATACGGAAACGCTTCATACATTGGATTCGGGAACAATTTTACCCTTCTTGGAAGAAATACAGGAGATCCGGCAAGATGGAAGAGGTACCGTGGAGGTACGGTCGGACAGCTCTGGGTTTCATATAATGGAGAAAAATTTCACAGGATTCTTGAAAACTTAAATGGAAATATTGGGAGCCCAATGATTTTCAAGGACAGAATATGCTTTATTTCTGACCATGAGGGTATAGGAAGGATATACTGCTATGAAGATGGAAGGATCATAAAAATAACGGACAACATTGAATACTATGCAAGAAATGCAAATTCAGATGGAAAAAGGATAATATTTCAGATGGCAGGTGATTTATATGTTTATGATGGTGAAACTAAAAAGCTTGATATAGACGTATATGGTCCTAAAAGAACTTTAAGCGAGAGATTTTTGCCAAACGTTGTTGATAAAATAGATTACGTATCCTTAAATTATAACGGAGATAGGGGAATATTTTCAATAAGGGGTAAACTGTATGAAATGGATCTGTTTGATGGTCCCGTAATCATCACGGATGAAATAAGATTGATGAAATCAAAATATCTGGAAAAAGATAAATGTGCCGCAATAATGAACAGAAATGGTAAGGAATATGTCGTTTTAATAGAAAATGGAAACATAACCAAGAGGTATGAAATAAGGGAAGGTATGGTTCTGGACATCTTTCCCTCTCCAGATGGTAAAAGGATAATATTTTCTACAAACAGGCTAAAAATACATTCAATAGATCTGGAAAAGGAAAGGATCGATACGATAGATGAATCGGAGACCGGTCCAATTCATGATCTTGAATTTTCACCGGACGGCAGATGGATCGCATATTCAATAGGAAAATCCTATTCAAGTAAAAAAATCAGAATAAGAAACATAGAAACTCATGAATATGCTGAGATAGAAAGCACCTACATGTATGATATTTCACCCTCATTTGATCCCAAGGGCAGGTTTCTCTATTTTATTTCAATATACCCGAACAGGCCGGAAATGGATGAAGCGTTAAATTCCCTGGCTTTTCCAAACAATTCAAAAATTTTCGGCGTTGCACTGAAGGAACATGTAAAAGATCCATTCATTGATAAACCGGATGAAGAAGAAAAGGAATTCAATGTGGATTTAAAGGATATTTCAAGGAGAATTTTTTCTGTCCCGATAAAACCTGGTAAATTTTCGGACCTAAAGGCCACCCCGGATGGATTTATCTTTATTTCTGAGAATTATAATGAAAGGGAGGGAAAAACATATGAAATAAAGCATTATAGCATCGAGAAAAAGAAGGAAGAGACGCTCGTTGAAAAGGTACAGTTTTATAACATATCCGGGGATAGAAAAAAGATAATATACATTTACGATGGAACCATCAGGTTAATCAATTCCATGGAAAAAAATGATCTTCAGTCAAATGAACCCGGAAGGGAATCTGGAATAATAAATCCAAACAGGATTAAAATATATTCAAATCCAAAGGAAGAATTCAACCAGATGTTATATGAAACGTGGTTCATGATGAAGGAGAATTACTGGAAAGATCAGGACATGGATTGGGACTATATATTTAATAAATATCATAAATTGATGGATAAGATATCAACAAGATCGGAACTGTCAGATCTGATATGGGAAATGCAGGGAGAACTGGGCACATCCCATTCCTACGAAATGCTCGGAGATTACTTTAATTCAGAATTGGAAATAAGGGGATATTTGGGTGCGGAGATGGATGAGGAATTCAGAATAAAGAGGATTTACAGGGGTAGACTGGAGGAAAGATCTCCACTGTTATCATCAGGCGTTGACATAAGAGAAAATGACGTAATTCTGGAAATAAATGGAATAAAAGTAGATAGATCAAATCCTCCAGGAAAAATATTGATAAATCATCCCAACGATGTTATTAGGCTAAAAATTAAAAGGGATGATGATGAATTCTATTACAACGTTAAGACAATCGGTGATGAATCACTGATAATATACAGGGACTGGATTGAAAGAAACAGAAAATACGTTCATGAAAAGACAAACGGTCTTGTTGGCTATATACATATTCCGGACATGTCTGAATTTGGATTCACCGAATTTCACAGGGGATATTTTGAGGAAATCTCAAGACCTGCTCTCATAATAGATGTAAGATTCAATAGGGGCGGTTATGTATCCTGGCTGTTATTGGATAAATTGAAAAGAAAAATCATAGGATACGACTATCCCAAATATGGTATAAAGGAAGGATATCCGTATTTCTCCCCAAAGGGGCCCATCGTATGCATAACAAATGAGTTGGCCGGTTCTGACGGTGATATCTTCTCGCACGCCTTTAAGGTGATGAAGATAGGTCCATTGATAGGAACCAGGACATGGGGAGGTGTCATTGGAATTGAACCAAAGAGAATGCTGGTCGATGGTTCCATAGTGACACAGCCAGAATACGCATTTTATTTCATGGACGTTGGTTTTGGCATAGAGAATCACGGAACAGATCCGGATTATTTCGTTGATATAACACCGGATGATTATGCAAATAACAGGGATACGCAACTTGATTTTGCAATTAAAATTGTAATGGAAATGATTGATAAGTATGAAAATAAATAAATATATTTACATACTGTTTTCATTTTATCTTTTATACGGAACATTCTGGTCAATCATAACTGTAATGAGATATCTTGCGTTCAATTCCGGCGTATTCGACCTTGGTGTTTCCTCTCAGCTTCTTTATTCAGTAATTGAATCAAAATTTTTATTATATCAGAATGGAGAGCCAACAATAGCGATGAATAAATTGATATACATACCCATGGGTTTCTTATATTCCATTGACCCGGACCCAAAAATATTATTGATATTTCAATCATTTTATATTCCACTGGCAATGTTTCCGCTCTTCGGAATATCCAGGCATTATCTGAATGATGATAGGCTTGCATTGTTAATATCCCTTACATATATCTTTTACTATCCTCTGGGTGGTGTTAACTGGTTCGATTTCCATTTCATGGCCCTTTTCCCAACACTCTTCCTTACGGGTTTCTATTTTTATTTAAAGGAAAATTACAGGATGTCCGCACTGTTTTTAATATTATCAGATATAACGGACTATCTTGTTCCACTCATTGTGATAATATTTTCTGCAATAACATTCATCGAAGGGAAGAACAGGAGGTTTTCAATTATCATGGCCATATATTCCACGATACTGTTCATAATAATTACCGTTTACTTTGGTATCGGATATCTGTTTTACTGGACGAATTATATCTCAATTGATTATTATATAAAGATTATTTCAGCGACATATACGCAGAAGGTAATGTTTTTGATATTTATACTGTCGCCCCTGTTATTCATACCTCTCCTGGATTACAAATACATATATCTCATAATCCCTTACCTTGGATTTGCATTCATGAACAATTATTTCCCATACATAATGCCAATGTTTTTCCAGTACCCCAGCTTATATATACCGATACTGTTCGTTTCCCTATCATCCGGCCTGTTCATACTCATAAAAAGAAATACCGTTCAGATTGAGAATATTAAGAGAATTATATATATAGTATTTATAATAAATGTAATCCTTGCCATTTTCCTCATGCCCTGGGGTCCCATGAATTCGCATATCATCTATTCCTACGGTATGGAAAAAAATATATCCATTACCGTTTACGATAGATATCTCTGGAAAATCTCCTCACTGATTCCAGAAGGTTCAACTGTCCTAATACAGGACAATATGCCAAATTTCTGTGAAAAATATAATTATATATTACCGGATTTCATGCATCCCGGGACATATCCGGAATATATCATAACCGATCCATATTCGAGATTTTTTAATAATTACTCCGTTTATTTTCCCGAATATAATCAGACAATGTTTCAGGTGGTAAATGAATTTTTATCGTTAAGGAATTATTCCATATATGCCGAGGCATACGGTATGATTCTCCTGAAGAAAGATTATTCCGGTTATCCGGTAATCTTTGTTCCCATGGTCATAAAAAACAGAACATCTTTTATAGCACCCGGTAAATATATTTATTATGGCCCCCAACAATACGTATATTTCAACAGTGAAAAATTTCTATTGATGGATGAGGAATACATTGATCTTAATCAGTATATAATCAATCCAGAATTTTCACTTAACAACTTTACCCTTTTGCAGGTTTCCCCGTATTGGTGACAAAGTGATCCTCTTCCTTTTTCAGCAGCCCTGAATAAATTCCCCATTCAATTAAAATGACCTCAAGGTCATGGTATCCGGAGGGTGAATTATACTGGTAAATGTTCTTTTTTAGCAATTCCTCCATCAGATCCTGCAACGTAAACCTCTTCAAGTTTAAAGCAGTAATGAAGGGTTCCATATTCTTTATTGATTCTCTTATCATCTCCTTTCTCTTTTTTATACCCAACTTTGCAAATTCCCTTCCCTTTTCAGTAACATTTATGTCACCGGAATCCAGTGTTACGAATCCAAGGTTGACCGCAGTATAAACTATGGGCATCAAATCATCAAGATCAACTTCCATTTCCTTTTCGAGCTTATATAAATCCGTTTTTCCATTAAATATGTTTGTTAACACATATAACAGGCCCACCAGATCTGCTATTCTCGCATTGGGATCTATAACTTCAGTCATATATAATCCTCCAACTGTAATTATCCTTATTAAATTTTTTATGTGGCAAATATGCCTTCTTCGGCAACATACTTTTTCTTTGCCAGATCCATCATTTTCTTTGTGAAGAATATTGAATAGATCGCCACCACAACTGCAAGAATAAATGATGCCCAGGCCGCATATGCAATATTCCCATTCAATGTATTCACATCTATAAATTTCATCAGACCGTTTTGTACCTCCAGACTTTTATCCCCCACGATATATGGCCAATATTCACCAATCATTAATCCTCCCCATGCACTGTTTACGGTTGATGTTATTCCAGCTATCAGGTATGGAAAAGTTCCCGGTATTATTATGTACCTCAGCCTGGATAATATTCCCATGTTCAAATTCTTCATTATGTCAAAATATTCTGATGGCAATGCCTTTACACCGATCCAGTATGAATAGAAAACGTAGTAGAATGTACTGATAAATCCAAGGAAGAGCACATATACCTCCGTATAAAAATTCCCAAAATAATGGTAAACGAATGGATAAGTAATACCGAAAATTATTGGAAAGTACAGTGGTGGGGGGAATGAACTGAATATCTGAATAATTGGGACGAAAATGGCCTCCATTATCCTATGCAATGCCAGATAATAACCTATGAAAATGGCCATTATCACCGAAATCAGCAATATTATTAAGACTCTAACATAATCAAAGGCCATATATAATAGAATTTCCGGTGTAATGGAAAAAAGTTTCATCCATGTTGATCTGTCCACGGAGAATATCAATTTGAGTGAACCATAAATTATTAAAATTAGCAGAATGATGCTAATTGAATAAATGAAATATTTTCCTATGTTGTATTTTTTCTCCTCCTTTTCAAATTCCTCCTTCTTTATTTTATATGATGTTCTCTGTCTATAATATCCGGCCAGCCTTGAAACCGGGTTTCTTGCAATTGTTGATATTATCCTCGTTGTTGTTCTGACATTTATCCTGCCCCTTCTTATTATTGGTGCATCCGTATCCAGTGTATATTTTGCAACAGCATATTTGCTGTATTGCCTCAGTAAAACAATCACAAAACCTATTGTGATTCCCTGTATCAGGAGTGAATAGAATATGTACTGCAATTCATTTTTTGAATAGAATTCCATCAGGAGTGAACCAATACCGAATGCGTGATATTGAAACGTTCCCACCGTAAAAACCTCACTGACAGTAATGTAAAAATATCCATCTGAGACACTTGGAAACAGGTTTGCGGCCACCCTTGGTATTGAAAATGGAATATAAACGTACCATAGCTTTTGCCATATATTCATATTTAAATTTTCAGATACCTCTACCATTTCATTTGGTACAGTTTTAAAGGCCTGGTATTCCCCCATCCATATATTCCATACCACGGCCGTGAAAACCAAAAAATCCACAGCCAATTCTATACCCAATTCCCCTCCAATATTGGTAATGAATATCAACAATACTATGGGAAAGAATGAAATAACCGGAACAGATTCAAAAATTTCCGTGAGTGGTATATATATTTTCTCAAATATCCTGCTTTTAATCGATGCATAAGATAAAAACCATCCTGTAACTATGGCCAACAATATGAGTAAGAATACCCTTCCTGTTGTTGTAAATACTGCCAGTATTATTAAAATGAAAACGTTCATCACATCACCTGGTTTTTATTCTGGGAGGTGTTAAATGTGTGTATAAATTATCCAGGAGTTGATTGAATTCATCGGATCTGGGATTCCTTGGCCTGGGTATCGTAACGGGTATATTTGCCGTTACTGTTGCCGGTATATTGTTTAAAACAAATATCTCATCTGATAATTCGACAACCTCCGTTAGATTGTGTGATACCAGTACAACAACCTTCAGAGGAGTTTCAGGGCTGAATAATATGTTGTAAATATCCTGCCTTAAACCCTCTGCCGTAAGTTCATCCAGATGTGCAAAGGGTTCATCCATAAGGAAAACCGTAGGTTCGGCCGCCAATGCCCTTGCAATTGCAACTCTCTGTCTCATCCCACCGCTCATTTCCTTCGGATATAGATTTTCAAAACCCTGCAGGCCAACAAGTTCCAGATATTTCATGGCCTTTTCTTCAGCCAGTTCATTCGGAATTTTTTTTATCTTTAAAGGCATCATGACATTCTCTAGAGCGGTCATCCAGGGAAAGGTAACTATCGATTGATGTATCAGTATTATATCAGAGGTTGGCCTTACAATCCTTTTTCCTTTTAAATAAATGGCCCCGGAATCAGGTTTTAAAAATCCTCCCAATATTCTCAACAATGTTGATTTTCCGATTCCGGATGGCCCTATAATTGCAGCAAACGTATTTTCCTTTAATTGAATATTTACATTTTCAAAAACCTTATAACCGTTGGAATAAGTAAAATCGATGCCGGTCGCCTCCAATATGAATTCAGAATTTTTATATTCCTCCCTTCCGGCATCAGATAAATCGGGCATAAAACCATCCCCTAGTTCAATATTAAACTAAAAAAAGAATTAATAATTTAAATTTTTTTAAAGAATTTAGAGCATTGGTACTAATTTAATATTGGGCAATCCCTTATCCCTATTCACCTCTACCGCATAATATACGGTTCTCGGCTTTATGCCCGTTATAAATGGAACACTGTTTATTGAAACCAACTTAACATAATAATCGGATATGTTTATGATCTCATCCTTCAATGATTGTCCTACCCTCACAATTGAAATTCCAACATCCTTTGAAGATTTGATTGCCTGTGACATGCTGAAAATTTCCTTTATTGCGGATTCAGTACCCTTTATATATTCAAGTGTATCCATTCCCATGAAATGGAGCATCGGTTTTGTTTCCATACCGGAAAGATCAAGCATTGCTCTAAATATCCTTTGATTGATTGCATTATAGTCGCTTCCTCCGGCGGGAACATGATATGGTGCGCTCGTTTCCTCAACAAAATAGTCTATATACCTTATCTTGCTCTCAAACAGATTTTCAGGTATAAACCTTACCAGATCATCCTTCAATTTTTGTACAGAATATCCGCCTATAGGTATCATGAATATTCCAATGTTATTTAACAGGAAATTGAGCATTATTGGTCTTATGAATAATTGAAATTCATCATGTGAAACGTTCTTATCCACCTCTATGGTGAAGAATGATCCCGGTTCCAGGCCTCCGTATAACATCTGGTCGAATTCCGGTATTCCGGTCCTGTACCTTTTCTCGGTGTTTGGGGTATATTCAAATTTTTTAACCTCTTCCTTCATATACTGTTCTGGATAAAACACCCTGAATCTACCATTTTGCAATGTATAGGCAAAACTTGGCTGCTTTATTTCAATACCTCTCAATTTACTTAAATTGACTATTCTTACCCTTTTACCATCCTCAATGTTATGCATTTCATAAATAACACCATCTGCAACATAATCTTCAGGTGTTAAATGCTCTTTTTCTGAAACGAATATTATTGATGCACCGGCACCCTCAACAAGATCTTTTTGCATCATATAGATGAAATTTGCCTCCGAAATACCATATTTATTGGAAATACCCTCGATTGAGTCAACAACGATCAACGTTTTTTGAGGAAGGTTCATCTCCACATCATCGTATACCCTCTTAACTTCAGGTGAAGGATTATTCTTGAAATACATGTTGTAGTATGTTCTGAACACCTGCTTTGTTGTTTCTCCAGTAACCTCCTGCAGAAACCTTTTACCAAAATCCTTAATTGGCTTCTCTTCCTTGGTTTCCTGCTCCTTTGAAAGTTCCTGTAATAGCATCTTTGACGCTATCAATAGTTTCAGATTCTTCTCCATGTTCTTTAGCCATGGGAATTGTGAATATAAACTGGCATCTCCAACCCTTGTGGAGAAATATATGATCTTAAACTTCGTCTGCAATTTTTCAAGAATCTGTAGGGCCAATGTTGTTTTACCTGCACCGGGGTTTCCTTTAATTATTAATGAAGCTCCTGTAGATATAGATAAAAACTCTTCAATTTCAGATGGATATTGAGATAATTCTTTCTCTTCCATATTTATATATTATCAATTCCTTGTATAAAAATATTTTTTCATATCATTCCTTGTGAATCTTTAATGATCTTTCAAAAATCAACATCCGATTTTATACAAAAAATTAATTTTTCATTATCTAATTAATAAATAAAAAAATTAAAATATTTTTTACTTTTTAAAGGCTATTGAATAACTGATCAGGAAAAATAAAATGAAATATGGAATCAGAATATAATCCATCAGAAATATGGAGGGAATTGAATTTTTTATTATTAAATTGACAGACTCCGTAAACCAAAATAGACTGAATGACAATAAAATTGCAGACACTATATTTTTCACAATGGCCTGCTTTAATTTTCTGATATGATTTCTCAATATGTATGCGGCAATAATGATGATTATGATTGCAATAATAACACCCAATAGAGATGCATATAAATCGTGAGGTATCAATGCCACCAGAACAATTGCAGCTTCAAATGCCTCCACAACTCCTACCGAAAATGTTGTGTAAAAAACACCTTTTTCAAAATGTTCTTCACTTTTTAAACCATTTCTTTCTCTCAGAACAGATTTTCTTGCACTTTTTATCAGTCTAATCCCGAAATAAAGCAATAATGCTCCTGAAACAATCTTAACCAGTAGAATGGGTAAATTTGAAATTAAATTTCCTATTATGAATGTTATGACAAATACTATAAAAACACCGAGGGATGTTCCATAAATGGCCTTATTTCTGCCCACGGAATATAAAGCAACTGTTATTGCGGCAGCCTCAGAAATTTCCAATAAAGTTATTCCGAGGGCTCCCAAAAAGATTCCGGGATTGATCATTGGAATAAATTAAAGATCATCTTATTTAAAAGTTATTAAATCAATTAAAATAATAAAAAATATTATATCCATGATATATATTTCCAATCATGAACTGGAAAAATTGGAGGCATTATATAATACACATTTCACTCCTGCTGGTGATAATATTTTTCCTGTTAATATTTTTATCAATATATGCAATCTTTATAAGTTCATCCGCCCCAATTGTTTCATCCTACAATAATATATCAGGTGATTGGAAATCATGGATATTGGGGGTCAGCTTTCTTGGTTTTTTCATATCCCTTTACTATTTTATTGATTATTTCAAAAAATTAAAGAAATTCAAAGAGTTGATAAATTCAGATAGTAAAAGTAAATTTATATCAAATATTAAGGAACTGGAAATAATTTCATATCAGCTAGGGCCAAAATATAAAGATCAGTTGGAAAATAAAAAGAAATACTGGAAAATTCAGTGAATTAAATCTTTTAAAAATTCAGGATTTATGTTGTTATCATGATATTCCTCATTATAAAAGAGTGTTCTGAAATTTCTCGATCTTTTTCTCTTTAGATCTCCATTGGTGGCAAAGGTAAATGACCAAATAGTTCCAGGGTATGTAGGAATTGGTGCAGTATATACCCTTATTGTTTTGAAATGAATTTTCATATTTTCGTAGGCCATTTTAAAATGCTCGGGAAACATGAACGGGGATCCCGTCTGTGAACCAAGAATTCCATTTACCTTCAATAGATTTTTTGCGTTTTTGTAAAATTCACTGGTAAATAAAACGGATGCAGTCCCGACAGGATCTGTTGAATCTATCAATATTACATCATATTTCGCCTTTTTATTTTTAACGAATTCCGCACCATCCCCTATATGTACTTTCAATCTCTCATCCTTGAAAGAGGATGATACGAATGGCAAATATTTTTTTGACAGATTGACCACTTCTTCATCTATTTCTACTAAATCAACATTCTTTACGTTGTGTTTAAATACTTCTCTTGCAAGACCCCCATCCCCACCTCCTATTATTAAAACCTTTTTTGGTTCATTTAATGACATTAATGGGATGTGAGCCAATACCTCATGGTAAATAAATTCATCTTTTTCGGTCAACTGGATTGTTCCATCCAAAAGTAGTATTCTGCCATATGTTTCATTCTCTATTATCTTTATATCCTGATACTTTGATTTTCCGGAATATAGCAATTTAGACGCTTTGAAGGATAGCATCACGTCATTAGTCTGTTTTTCACCATACCATTCTTCCATAATGGTATATCATAATAATTTTTTAAAAACTTTTTTAAAAAAATGCGGAGGGGGAGATTTGAACTCCCGAATCCCTGCGGAACGAGACCCTAAATCTCGCACCTTTGGCCAGGCTCGGTAACCTCCGCAAAAATAAAAAAATTAAAATTTATAGAAATCCTTTTTTATAGACGTTTTTATAGGTAAAAGCCTCAATCTTCCATGTAGGCTTTAATTGTGATGCTGCATTCATTAAATCGTTTACCGAGGGTGCTTCCCACTGGCATATCGCCATGTTCTTATTCTCTGCCAGATCAATACTCAATAATTTTAACCCAGCCGGTAACTTTTTCTGTTGTGCCATGGTTTTTATCTGTTCAGCAAACTGCATCACCGCCTCCTTCTGATTGTCCTCCCACATATGTACCACGTATATCTTTGCCATGATTATTATTAACAAAATACCATATTAAAATATTTTCCTTTTTTTATTTTTAAATATTATGAAATAAATCACCGATGATATTATGGATAACAGAAATATTAAAAACCATTTAATTTTATAATCTGCTGTCAATGAAAATATCAGTCCACCATATAGGGTTCCCATGGATCTTCCAATGTTTGTAAAAAACCCAAAGGACCCGGCATATTTTCCTTTTTCATTATCCTTTGCAAAATTAACCGCAGTAGCCGTGGCGCTTGATGAATATATTATTTCACCGAACGTTATTATAATCATTGATATGAATAATATTATAAGGGATGAAGAAAAAGGCAAAATAAAGTATCCAAGCCCGTATATCAAGGATCCGTAAATCAGGAAGTAAAATGCATTTTTATTGTTTACCTTTCTTGCACTTGGATATTGGAAAATACCCACCAGAATACCATTTAATGTCCATGTAATACCTATATAAAAAACGGATATTCCCACTATTTCTTTTTCATAAAAGGGATATGTACTTGTTAATTGTCCGAAAACTACGAATGTTAGAAAGCTCGCTATATTATAAAATAAAAATAACCTGTTTTTTAGAGGTTCAATGATATCTGAGAATTTGAAATAATTTCTATTCAAATTCGTTTCTGGTATATTTATAAAAATTATGGAGACCAAAGACAAAAAAAGTCCTAAAATAATGAAAGATATTGTTAAATCATTTAATTCATAAACAATTCCCCCTACTGTTGGTCCTATCCCCCAACCCAAATTCGCCAGTGCCCTCTGTATAGCATATCCCTTAAATCTTTCGTTCTCTTCAAAAATATCTGCAATAATCGTGTTGATTGATGTGAATACCATATTGCTAAACAAGCTTTGAATCAAAATTGAAAACAGTAAAATTATGATATTTCCTATCAATCCACCTATGCCGAAAAGGAAAAATGAAAATCCCTGACCTATTTGGCCTATAAATAAAAACCCCTTCCTACCGTATGAATCCGTCAATGCACCGTAAAAAATTTGAGAAGATGCACCGATAATACCCACCAAAAATAAATAGGAACCAACAAAAGTCAATGACAAGTGGAATTTCTCTGTCAAAAAAAGAACTATAAATGACCATAAGGATCCATAACCAAAGGATCTCAGGAAACTAACAAAGCCAACGGATCTTAATATTTTTGATTTTTCCGTCATTTTAAATGTTCATTCAAAGCAAGGTAATATTTTAATGTTTTATAAATAAAGAATAAAAATTTTTAATTGATTTTAAATTAAAGATATTATGAAACCACAGATTGCAATAATAGGAGGATCAGGAATCGGAGAAATTTTTAATGAAACTGAAAACATAAACGTGCATACGCCATACGGAGCACCGTCAGATTACATTAGCATTGGTGAAATATCCGGAGTAAAATTATACTTTCTGCCAAGGCATGGAAGGGGCCATAGAATCCCACCACATAAAATAAATTACAGGGCAAATATATGGGCACTCCATTCACTGGGTGTAAGAAAAATCATTTCAGTAAGTGCCGTGGGTTCACTTCAGGAACATATTAAGCCTGGAGATCTTGCCCTGGTTTCACAGTTCATAGATTTCACAAAAGGAAGAACATACACATTTTACGATGGTCCAAAGGTTGTTCATATTTCCATGGCTGATCCATTTTCAGAAGACATCAATGCCGTGCTTTTGAAAAATGCAAGAGAACTGAAAATAACAATACATCCAGATGTTACATATGTGTGCATAGAGGGACCAAGATTTTCAACAAGGGCTGAATCGAGGATGTATAGAAATTATGCAGATATCATTGGAATGACATTGGTCCCTGAAGTTAATCTATCCAGGGAATTGGGTATCTGCTACAGCACTCTGGCAACGGTAACAGATTATGATGTATGGGCCGAAAAGCCCGTAACAGCATCTGAAGTGGCAAAGGTCATGAAAGAAAATGAATTTAAAGTCAAGGAAATAATAAGAAAATCTATAAAAGAAATTGATACACTGGATACGAAAAAATGTGAAAAAGTATTGGAAGAAGCAAATATTTGACGAATTTCGTTATTTAAATTTTTAATAAAAATAAATTAGTAAACTTTATATTATTTTGATTTATTTATTATTCTGGTGATAAAATGAAGAAGGTATTAATAATAGGAGGCGGATCCGGAGGATTAATTCTGGCAAATTCATTGAATCCAAATGAATTTGATATCACGGTCATTGACAGGGAAAAATATCATTTCTATCAACCCTGGTATTTATATATTGCCTTTCAGGGATCGAATAGGAAAATCTGGAGAAGGATAGACAGATTATTAAAACCCGGAATCAGGCTAATCAATGATAATGTAAATGAAGTGGATTTAGACAATCGACTGGTTAAAACAAATAGTAAAACCCTTGATTATGATTATGTTATAATATCCACAGGAACATATCCCGATCCAGATGGAATTCAGGGATTGAGGGAAATAAATGATAAATATGGTAATTATCATAGCAATGTGGAAAATGCCAGAAAAATATGGAATAGCATTAAATCATTCAGAGGTGGTAACATTGTTTTGGTTCAGGCCTCCCCAGTATGCAAATGCCCACCATCGCCATCAGAGGGTATATTTCTGCTTGAGGAATATCTGAATAAAAATAAACTGAAAGATAAAACCAAATTAATTTTCGTTACACCCTACCCGAGGCCATATCCCGCCGAACCGATGAATAAGATCGTTGAACCTTTAATGAGAGAAAGGGGAATAGAGATCGTTACATTTTTTAATCTTGAAAGCGTGGATCTGGAAAAGAAAACCATAAATTCTTATGAGGGCGATTCAATAAATTTTGATCTTCCCATTATAATCCCGCCATGTAAGGGTACGGAAATAAAATTTAATAATGATAACATAAAAGATGAAGATGATTTTATAAAAGCTGACAAATATAAAATGAATATTCTGGGTTATGATGATGCGTTTGCAATAGGTGATGTGAATAATTTACCAACATCCAAGTCCGGAGTTACCGCCCATTTAGAGGCCAAGGTTGTTGCTGATATATTGGATGGAAGAGATTCCAGATTTGATGGGAGAATAAATTGTCCATTCGATATGGCTTACGGTAAAGGAACATTTGTTGTTGCCGATTATAATCACCCGGTAATTCCCTTACCACCAACAAGGTTCAAACATTTTATGAAAAAATCAATGTCTTACATTTACTGGATGACACTAAAGGGACATTTAGATAGCATTTTCGACTTTTATTTCAATTACACAAGACCTGAAAAATTGATGAAAAAATATAAGGCCTGATGGCCTTTTTTTATAATTTGCTTGGCTCCAGTAATTCCAGCAATTTTCCCGCCTTTTCTCCAATGCTCTTTATCATTTCATCGTTGAAAGCGTCCAGCATTGCAGATAGCATTACCAGCAATTCCAGAAGTTTGTCTATTGTTCCATCATTTATCAATTGCATCAATTTTTCTGTTACTGATATTATTTTATCGTAGTTTATCAAGCCCTTCTTCTCAAGTTCCATGAATTTTTCCAGCAATATCATCATCTTTGGTAAATAATTAACTAGTTCGTCTATGATACCCTTTTTCTGCATCTCGATAACCATATCCAATAATTTCATTAAAGAACCATCTGTGATTAATCCTATAATGGCCTCCATCTGTTTGTCCAGTACATTTCCTTCCAACAATTTCTTGAGTGTGTTTTTCTCACAGAGATCATTTACCTTTAAATATAAGTTATCTATGACACCCTTTTTGGACATTTTGTCCAGGATATCCAACAGTTTATCCAACGTTCCGTTTTTTTGAAGCTCTATTACCTCTTTTAGTAGCCTTACCAATTCATCCCTCTTGATCAGTGGCATCAGTTCAAGCAATGAATGTGATGTTTTATTTGCCACATCCTTTTTTTCTACCATTTTTCATCACCTCATATTTCAGCCTTTTCCGACATTGACCAATACAACTCATTATACAGAAGCTTAACCCATTTTGCATATTTGGATGGCATGGATATAAATGGTGGAGTTGTATAATTCATGTATAAATATCCAGCCTTATCCATGCTGTGCATTATAAAGCAAAATGCAGATCCATCATATTTGTAATAATTGTTTGTTTTTCTGATATCTGCAATGATGTTCTTTGTAACAACGGCCGCCTCATATTCTGCAACGGAACCTGCCTTTGCAACATTTGGAATATCAGTTGTATCACCCAGTACATATATGTTTGGATATTGTTTTGATTTAAGTGTATATGGATCTGTTGGTATCCATGGATTACCGAGATTTGATTTTATTATAACATCTGAAGGCCTGTGTGGTGGTATGTTTATGAACAAATCGTAATTGACTGTTCTTCCATCCTTTGATTTTATAATTCTATTGTTTGAATCGACTGATTCAATAACAAAACTTTTCATTATTTTAATACCTTTCTCATTCATCCATGATTCTCCAACCTTGCTGACCATTGGATGTTGATGTGTTCCATCTATCGGAAACAGATAAATAAATTCAGCATTTTTATTCTCCTTTTTTAATCTATCATGGAGAGCAAATAACATTTCATATTGTGCAACCGGACATTTATATGGCAATGATGTCACCGATATTACTACCTTTCCACCCTTGAAATTGTTGATTGCATCCCTGAGTTTAATCGCATCCGGCATCGTATAGAAGAAATAGGCAGACTCCTTTAGTCCTGGAACCTGTGAAGGATCGGGGACAGAACCCGTTGCCAAGACCAGTATATCGTACTGCCACTCCTTACCATCTGCAGTTTTCAATTTATTTTCCTTAGGAATAATATTTACTACCTCTCCCTGTGGACCTGAATAAAATTTTACCTTTTCATCTAGTAAATCCCTTTCATTTCTCACAAAATGTTCTGGCTCTTCTTCTCCCAAGGCCACAAATAAGTACCCGGGTTGATATTCATGCTTTGCAGACTTATCCAGGACAACAATCTCAACATTTCCCCTATCAACATCAGTGGATAATCCGCGAACCAATTTATTCGCCACTATTGTTCCTCCAGACCCACCACCAACGATAATGATTCTCATTACAATCACTCAAATCCTATAAGGCAAGAATATATTTAATTTTATCCTGTTTTTAGTTTATTAAATAAAAAATATTTACCTTAATTTTTTTATTAAATATAATAAAAATGTGATAAATATAATAAATGAATAAAACATATATGGAAATTTTGAATTAACATTCTCTGCCAGATATCCGCCAAGGATTGAAAATATCGATATACCAATGCCAAAAAGCAATTCATAAATAGCAATGCTTTTTCCAGAATTTATGCCCTTTTCCAGTGAGATTTCAATCAACGGTAAAGATATGCCTAGAGAGCTTCCAAAACCCAGTAAATATGATATTGTTATTATCAAATAAAAGTTTAAAGAAAATGCGGGAACAAAAATAAATGTCATGGATATCAAGGAAAATATTGTGAAAAGTCTCAAACTCCTTTTATTTTTAATAAAAATCGATATGAAAAATCCAATGATCCTGCCAAATGAGACGGAGGAAAATACAATTCCTAGCATGATTATGGTATATCCATTGTTCAACAGAATATACGAAAATATTGAATAAATTAAAGACAAAACAATTCCAGATGACAAAGCAGGTAGCATTCCAAATATGTTTATTTTCTCATCACCATTTTTTTCAACATACTCAGAATATTCCAATTTAATCAGTTTTAAAAATAGTAGTGAAGAAATTATTATAACAGAAGAACCTAGGTAATAAATATTAACAAATCCATAATTATTTATAATGAATGATGATATGTATGGTGTTATTAAAAATGATATCCCCCACGTAAAACTGTAATAATTAACCACCTCACTGTTTTTAAGATATGTAACCATGAACAATTCCGTTGAATACCACCATAGGAATTGTGATATTCCAATTATTAGAAATAGTATTATTATTTGAATTAAACTTAAATGGGGTATTAAAAATTCCAGAATCCCCGTTGATATTATGGAATATAAAATGAAATATTTAACAAGGGGAATTTCAGGATTTATTATAAAAATTAATGGTAAAATCAAATTGGATAATGTTAGAAGAAATTCAGATAATCCCATCAAATATTGATTTGACCCTATGTGATATAAATATGGCATATAGGCAAAGCTCACAAGACCATATCCAAAAGTATAAACAAAAACGTGAAAAATGAACAGCATATCATCTTTGTCCATTTTTCTCAATCTCATTATACTTGGATTTAATTTCATAATAACTTTTTATTAGGGAATATATGCCAATTATGCCAACGACAAATAAAACTAATATTAATTCAATGTCAATGGCATTCAGGTTAGGTATTTTCAGGCCGGTTGAGATTTCAAAATCTTCAATGGGCGGTATTAAAATAACGATTATTCCAATAATTATAAATGCTATACCTCCGTAGTAAAGAGTTTTGCTTGCGGTGTTTATCCCAACATATTTTATGTCCTCCTCTTTAAATTTCATTGCCCTTAGAATGGATCCAAAGGATGCACCGATTATTACCTGCATTACCATGGTTCCAAGGCCAAAAAAAATGCCAGGTAAAGGCGATAGATATACACTTCCTACCTTGGGTGAAAGTATAAATGTAATTATTGTAGCATAGACACCGAATCCAAACCCCGCTATAAATCCATGAACAAAAGTCATTTTTATCGGTATTTCCTTATGCAATACTTCACATGGTGGTACCCTACAGGCCTCTTCTGTATGATGTTCTTTTGCTCCAAAAATTTTATCCAGAGGTATATGGAAATACTTTCCCTTTAAAACATAGTATCCGACAATTGCCATCACAAAACCTACAACAATATCGACGGGGCCATCCAAATCGTATTTTTGATAAAAATAGACCAAACCAATATAACCAAGAAATGTCAGAAAGCCTCTTTGAACTGTAAATCCCAATGAGAATAAAAAACCCGCCTTCATACCTCCTTTAGTGCTGTATGAACCAACTGCATAGCTAAATGTAATCGGCCAAGTATGCTCATCCGGAGTAATTCCATGCAAAATGCCAAGTATGAATGATATGGCCAATATTTCATATATGGACAAGTTTGAGGGAGGATTGAATAAAAAAGAGATTATGTCCATACTTAATCACCCTCCATATATGGAATATCATGTCCATGTGGACATTTCTTCGGGTGACCAATTTCTATTTCCAACAATTTTATCATATCATCTGTTACACAATTTTCCATCGACCTTGCTTCATCGCATGCGCAGTCGAGATCAATACCCTTCAGATATAAATACGTTTCAATTATTCTATGGTTTCTCAATATCTTTTCAACATACCTTTTACCTGTGCTTGTTATTTTAATCAAGGAATCTTTTCTTAGAATTAGACCAAGCTTTTCCAATTTTTTAACGTACTGTTCTGTTGTAGATGGTTTTATTTTCAATTCTCCTGATATATCTTTTATTCTTGTAAGCCATCCACTCAATTCATTTTTATATACTATTTTCAATACTTCCAAATCTTTTTTAGTTATATCATAATTTTTTAGTATCATACTAAAAAGAAATAATAAATGGTTATATAAATTTTTAGAATTGATTTTTATTTTGTATAGTCCCATTTCTCTTGACTATATAAAGGGTCCTCATTTTTTTATTTTTTATTGTTTTCACTCTTCACATAATGCATAAAACATCCCTAATTTGCATTCTTCAGGTAACATGCTCCAAAATGCATCTTCCTGTGTCTGTAAATAATGGTTAGTATCAAGGCTCTCATGATATCTTATTGTATTATACCATTTTACAAATTCTTCAAATGTTTCATATTCCATCCTGTGTTTTTCATACGTGTCATACCATTTTTCTA
>JBAMMA010000014.1:0-23515 GCA_039794005.1 Thermoplasmata archaeon | reverse complement strand
TCGGGTATAAAGATAGAATTGATTTTAAGCCTATTTTTAATAAAAACGTAATTTTATTAGGAATTTCACTAGGAGGATTTTGGGGAGCGCAATTCACATCTGCACAAATACTAACTTATTATTTAGAAACTATTAAACATTGTGGAAGTATTCTTTCAGGGCTACCATCAACAATCCTCTTGATTGCAGGTATATTTGGAGGTATTTCAAACATTTATTTTTCAACTAGAGGAGATTTAAATAAAAATATATTGATAATAACAATTTTAGTTTCTATAACAATTATATTAATACCCTTTTTACCGGTTTATCTTATTTTCATAGATGCATTTTTATTAGGTTTTTTTTCAGCTGCAGATTTTTCATTGGCATACTATATAATTTCTAATAAAAGCAATTTAAATGTAGAAACATTATCTTTAGCTCTTGGAACTGTGAATTCCTTACAAATAATTTTAGGTGCCCCAGCATCAATTATTTTTTCCTATATTTTTAAATTCAACATAATATTTTCATTTTTATTTTTGGGTTTTTACTGTAATGTATTTTTATTAATTTTTTTAATTAAAAATAAGAAAAAGTTAAATATTTCGTGATCAATTTAATAAATATTATGAAAATTTTATTAATTAAAGGTGAAGGCGGTGTTTCATCAGTCCTGTCATCATTATTAGTGGTGGTTATCACTATAGTACTATTTGCCGCAGCATTCACATATATTCAAGGTTTAATTCCTACAATCTCTCCATCATATCAATCAAATTTCAGGGTGGAAGTTATATATCAATCAACAAGTGGTAGTGCTCCTTTTAAATTGAATATTACAAATTTATATGGTGAGAATCTACCAACGAATTTCATAGAATTTAATATAGTTGTTATTAATGATAAAAATATAATTTCCAAGTCACATCTTCTATTTGAAATTATAAAAAAGCAATTTTTTGATGTTGGCACTAATATGACTTATGCTTCCTCTATGGATGGTATAAATGTTCCCATTTCTTATGCTTCAAAAACAATTATTTTAATTAGTTTTGTTGATATTAGATCACATACCACTTTGTGGTATTCTCAAATTTCAGGTCTTTATCAAGCGAGTTCATTGAAATTGGCATCGTTAAGTCCTGTCAATGTTACCGTTGGTGCTCCTATTACCTTATATGCGATAGCATCAGGTGGTGATCCTCCATATTCATACACATGGAGCTATTCAGGTCCAGGTCAGGCATGGATAACCGAACCTAACAATCAAACAACATTATTTTATCCATCTGTCCCAGGTATATACACAATAACTTTATCTGTAACTGATAGTTTCAATGCTTTGGATTCATCAGATGGCTGTGGAATCATTACTTATGGGGGATTTGTAGGCCCGAATACAATTTCAGTATCAAGAACTGTAAATGTAACACAAAGTTCGAGTAATACGGTTATCCCATTTAATATTAAATTATCTAATTATTTTGCTAACAATAAAAAAGTTAAGGTAGAAAAGTATTCAACAGATCCTACCGGAAATGTGGAAGTAAATTATACTGCATCTTATCCAACATTAAGTGTTTTATGTCAACCAGATGCAACATTACCATCCGGAACATGGGATACAGATTATAGTGATCAACCAGTAGGCTATGTTTGGTATTTGGGCGGTGCAGAAATTCCGGGTACTGAAGGATTAGATTCAATTCAATTCGTACCATCATTTTCAGCGGCAAATTATACTGTATATAATATAACCGTTTATTTTGTTTATGCTATATTTGAGACTGTAACAATATATAATGCTGATTGGACGACTTCTGATTATACATCATTTGTTGGATATGAATATGTATATGTTGATACTTTCATTTTAAATGTTTATCCCGCATTAAATGCAACTATCGGAGAAAGTCCAAGCCAAGTCGGATTAGTTAATACAACGTTTTATGTTACTTTTAACCAACCTTTGCAAAACGCTAAAGTTGAAATTTCGATACCTCAGTTATATGTAAATTCTATCCCAATGTATCCTGTACCTGGAAGTCAAGGATTTACATATTTCACATCGGTATTTTTGCCTTATACACAGTTGCAACAACTTAGTGGATATGTTGAGGTATATGTTAATGTATCTGAACCCTCAGGAAACTTTGAATTTTCGCAACCAATACATTATATATTAAATACCTAAAAAATTATTTCTTATTTTTTGATAATGTTATTCTTGTTCTCTTTTCTTCATCAAGCTTTAATTCTATTACACCTTTACTTGATAAATCTCTGATTAATTCTTCGAATTCTTCATCAGTTATGTTGTGAGTTTCTTTCAGATATTTTTTGAAATATGTTAATCTAGGCTCGCCAAGATTTGTTAATTCTCTTAAGAATATCTCCTCTTTTGATTCTTTTGTTTGCCACTCTTTTATTGGTTTTTTACGAGCTTTAAGTAAATCCATTATATTCTTTCCAAAGTATCTTGGCATTAGGAAAAATAGGAATACTAAAATGATAGCAACCAAGAATGAAGCTATGGCTGCATAGATATATTTTAGTGAAGAAGGTGGAGAATAATTGTACATTATATAATTTTCAGTTATAACGCCATCAGAATCTTGTATTTGTATGTATATTGTTCCATTATAATTGTTTATTCTATATTTTAAAATCGATGTAAATGGTATCCAGTTAGAACCAATGAAATATGGGTTATTAGATATCCTAATCATAGATGGGTAAACATTTCCATTTTGTAAGTACTTTATAATAATTGTTACATAATTGTTTTCAAGATTTGTTATATTGGCTGTAAATTGAATACCATTTATATCATAGAAAATTGTAAAAGATTTAGAAGACTTTTTTAATGAATACGTTATTGCTGTGATGTTGAATATAAAATATCCATTCTTTTCAGGTAATGTTATATTCAAATATGTAGAATTTCCCGGTATTATTAAATTCATACCAAAGGTTGTATTTATTTTATATTCATATATTGGCACAAGACTCTGAACATTTTTAAAGTTTAAATAAACTGTTCCATTTGATGTGGATGTTTGTGAAATAATATTACCTAATATTGGATTGGAATTTGAATAATTAATCAAAATTGTTTGATTTACGCTGAAGTTTGAATTTGAATATGCACTTAAATAAATTAAGAAATCATATGAGGAATTTGGGTTATTTGTTACATAGTTTGACAGATTAATAGGAATCAAATAATTATAATACATTGAATAATTTGATATATAAAGAACAAAATTTTTAAAGTATTTAAATGATGAGTATAATTCCTCAGGAGTATTGTTAACAAAAATATAGAGGGTGTAATTAATTTGTTTTATGTCATTTAAAAATGTTGTCGATAATGTTAGGTTTAGTGTTAAATTAGTGTTTGATACATAGTATACTGAGGAATTATATTTCGGATAATTATTTAGATTGACCACAAAAATATGAGGAGGAGTTAAATTTAAGATGAAATTCTTCTCAATTTGCATTCCGTAATAATCGGATATGTTTAATGTAACATGATAATTTTGCATCATTAGATTAATCGTTCCACTTAAACCATACATGGGAATTTTTGTATTATTATGTTTAAATATCCATTGAGCATTATATGGAGGCGTACCTCCACTAACCAGCAATTTAAACGATGCGGATACCATGTTGTTTTTTATAGAATTTACATTAAATAATATGTATGGATTGCTCATCCCACTTACTATAGAAATATTAAAATAATTTGAATTCACATAAAGAACATTGGTATAAGATTTATTTAAACTAGATACTACGTATATCTTACCATTCCCCAAATAATTTATAGGTAATGGTAATGTTACATTCGTGTTGTATGAATTTATATTAAATGAAATATTCAATGGACCACTTTTTGTGTTAATATATGCAATCGCTTGAACTGGATAAGTCTCTAGAAAAGATTTTATATTTAAAAATATATATTTTTGTGAATCAAAAATATTTTTAGGAGAACTTATTTTAACGAAGAATGGATAGTTATTAACATCAATGGTCCAAACACCACCTGGAATGTATATGTTGTTATATAAAATCATTGCATATATTGGATGCGGGCCAATGGCTGTAATTCCCCTTATTGGTGTGAAAGTAAAATTGTTTGAATTATTTAAAACTATATTATCATCTAAAACCCACATAATTGGATTGTTAAAAATTTCAGAATAAGCGGACAATTTTATCGTCATATTGAAATTCATATCCAATACTCCATTATAGTAACTTAAATATTTTATTGTAGGTATTGAAGCGGCAGTCACCGTAACATTTGTTTCAATATTGCTTGCTCCAAATGGTGGCATATTGTCATTTAAATTTGCACTATCTTTCAAACTATAAGAAACAGTATAAGATCCTGGGGTGTTAAAGTTATGCGTCAATTTAAATATATGGTTATTATTAACAGTGGTTTTTACTGGAATTCCATTAACATACCATGTAATATTATATGGTGGTGTACCTCCATCTACATATCCATAAAAGGTGTAATTTGATGGATTAATTAAAATATTTCCAATAGGTGCCAATAAAACTTTTGGCCTTGGATTAACATTCAATATCGCATTGGATGAATTAACTACCATTCCTGCTAAATCTGTAACAGATACCCATACAGTAAAATTTCCAGATATTGGCATGTTAAAAATAAATTTACTTTTGTTATTATTTGATGCAGGTAATGGTGTTTTATATAAAATTTGTTTTCCCAGGGCTATGATCCAGTTAAATATGTAATTCCCTGCCCCTCCCATAGCGTTTGCCGAGAAAGAAAAATTTAACCCAGAATCTGTTGTTACTTCGTTTGGTGTTATTGAAGATACAATAAGTTCAGGATAAACAGTAATTGTAACACTATTTGTTTTTACTACTCCAGAAGTAGATGTAACATTAGCATATATATTGTATATTGTAGTCCTGTTAGTATGTGTACTTTCATACACTTCAGGATTAAAAACAAGAGATGGTGAAGTAGATTGAATGGCAATTCCATTTATATAAAAAATATATGAATAATTATTTGATGGTGGATTTACCGTTATATTAAGATAAGCAATTTGTCCTATATCCATTATTGTTCTTGAAGTGGTTAACGTTGCGGAAAAATTTGCAGCATTAATAAAAGGTAAAAGATTGGTTAAAAAGAATATCGAAATTATAATAGTGAATAATTTTATTTTTGATATCATATTATTTTATTATATTTTACCTTATTATTTATTTTTTTCGTAAAAGAAAAATTTATAAAATTTGATATTTTCAAATTTTAGGAAATTTTTCAATTCGTTGTGAGTAAAATTTAAATATTTTCAAGTTTTATATTTACATATGTTGGGGCAAAATATTAAAAAATCATTGATGGTAATAACAGTTATTTTGGCTCTCTTGGTAGTTTCTGGATACTCCGCCGCTGAGGTAAAGTCTAATATGTTGACAGTAAAAGGTTATGCTATGACTCATGGAAATTACATATATATATATTCAGGAAATTCCATCTATAAAGCAATAAGTCCATACCATAATATAAGGGGATATGGAACATTTAATTTAATCTATGAAAGAGGTTGGTACTTGAATAATTATATTCTGAATAATTTTGAAAAAGTTAATAAACTCATACCAACAAATAGCAATGTAATAATAAATTCAACTGTCATATCTATCCCATTTGTTTATAATTCTAACATATTTACAATAGGATTTTCAACAGATCAAAATTTCATTTTCATAGTTGAAAATCAATCTATACCTTTAATATATTCAAATGTTACTTTGGAAGGTTCTGTATTAAATATATCACAAATTTTAAATATATTTGGTATAAACATTCAGCAATATATATATTTATTAATAGAGTATTTTCCTAACTTTAATAATTTAATTAATGAACAATTACCAGTACTTTCTGTTTATAACATAACTTTCCCAACAACATTAAATGTTCAAGGTCAGGTACTGGCTAGAATCACTCCAACGACAATAAATTCATTCTTAAGCATATTCTTAAACGGTACGATAAATTCATCTGCGCTTTATGATATTGAACAGATAATTAATTCTTCAGAAATGCAGGCTTTAATAATTTCAGATTTAAACAACTCATTATCATTCATGCAATTTTATGTAATGCTAACACCTTTAAATTTCGATATTAACTTAACTTATGGATACTTGAACTTTATGTATGTTCCATCAAATATTCAGCAGTTCGAATTTTCTACAGGCCTGTTATTTGATTCTATATTTAATATAAATCTTGGGTCAATAATATATCAAAATTGGATCAATAATACACAATATGTTAATGCAAGTGTAAATGAACTTTGGAATATGCAAAATGGTGCAGTTTCAGTATCTGGATTTTTGTTGGGAATAAATCTAAATATACCGAATTATATTAAAAACATATTTTCATTGAGCAATCAAACATATAATTTCATAGAAAATATAACAGGTCTAAATTTAGGAATTTATTTACTTTTAAATGAAAACCTAACATTCAATGTATCAAATGAATTTTTGACCGGTATGGCATTGGTAATAATACCCTATGCTAATTTATATAATATCACAGAATTTGAAAATGTTTATGTAAATGGAGTGTTGTATCACACTGGAACTATATTTGGTTATAATGTTAATATTCCAGTCATAGTTGCCCAGAATATCGTTCCAAATAATTCTCAAAATAATTATTCCACCGAAGTTTCTGGTGTAATAATTTCATTACCATCAATAACATCATCTTTACCTGAACCATTTACAAATTTATCGATAATTATAACTAACCAATCTGGTGTATATCAAATTATATTAGCCCATGATAATGTTGGACAATATTTCATTAATGGTTTAATATCGATGTCAAAAGATGAATATGGATGGTGGACAATCAACAATGTTTTACCAACGAGTTACATTCCATTTGGAAATGGAATTAGATCATTGTTCTTCAAAAATATTATAATTGAGATGAATACAACAAGCTTCGTATTGAATAATACGACATATGGTATTAATACAGATTTTAATCAACCGTATATATGGGTTGCAAATGGACAATATCCAATATTTGAAGGAAATGTTATTTTAAAGGGAGTATTCATGCCTGGAATTTCATTAAATCTAAATGAAATATTGGGAATTTTAAATATACCGGGTTATTTGCTTAACAATTTTGGAATTAATTTACCATCTATAAATCTATTCAATGGAGATATTTTCCTTGCAAATTCAGTACAATATAACAATGTTGACAATGTAACATTAGATATCTTAGCAAGCTTAAGTTCAAAAGATTTATTCAGTATTTTTAATAATTCATTTGTTAATGATCTTTATAACATTTATGGGAACACAACATTAAATTATGTATTGAACACAATATCACAATTGAATGAAAGTATAATGTTGGGAATACCTAATAACTTTTCAATCTACAATCAAAATTATTATATCTTAATTTCACCAATTTTAAATTATAGTTTCAATGGATTTGGAAATATGCAGATACAATATACAAACTTTAATTTCTCATTTAATTTCCTCGGGTCAGAAATAAAGATAATTTTAGCTAACTACATACCAAATACATTCGAAACAGAACCATATGTGAATTCAACAATACAAGAATTATCGACGATGCCTGAAGAAAATGTTAATGTATCTGGATTTGCCATCGGAATATCTTTAAGTGGATTTTTGAATTTGACATCAAATATTTTCGGTATAAACTATACATCAATATCTCCTCTTTATGATTTAATTCATGATTTGAATATTGGAATATTTGCCCTCTTAGATCAGAATTTGAGTATTAATTTATCTGATCCTTTAAAAGACTTGGCTATCTTAATAGTTCCTAATTTTAATGGATCATATCTATTGTTGAATTCTGTTGATGTTAAAGGAGCTGTATTTACATTGTCTAACTTGGTCGGAAATAGTGGTCCTAGTCTACCAATTATTATTTCAAATAATGTAACTCAAATTCAATTTAGCAATTTGAATGATCAGATGTTGGTACAAGGTATTCTAATTTCACCTAACGGTTTGACCTCAGGATTAACAGATCCATTAACAAACATGGCTTTTATTTTAATTAACATAACAGGAGAATATCCTAAATTAATGATCGTTCACAATGTCTTGCCATATTATTTCATTAATGGAACGATAACATTGGTAAGGGATCAATTCGGATGGTGGAATGTGTCATCTATAACTCCATCTCCATTAATTACAATAAATCTAAATATGTCTCCAGATGAATATGTTGGTCAGAATGTCATTGTTTACATGAATACGACATCAGTTTCAATTTCAAATTATACTGTGGGAATAAACGTTGATGATGAACCTCCATATATATGGATTGCCAATGGAGCTTATCCATTTTATGATTCTTATGTAGAATTATCCGGAGTATATTTGCCCACCATCAATTTGAATAAAATTATAGCAGGCTTTGATGTAAACATGTCATCAATACTTCAGGATATAATGGAGATGTTCCAAGTAAATATTAACTTAGGTAATGACGTTTTGTTGGTTAATAACATAACACCAGTATATATGAGTGAAGCATATGCATTTACATTGGGAACACTTACTCCAGAGTTAATAGACAATATATTAACATTGGCATTTGGTTTCTTTGGCATCTCAGATTACAATATGTTGAACGACATATATAACATAGTCTCAAGTTTCAATGAGCAGGCCATAGTAGCATTATCACAGAACAGCACATTCTCAAATATTATATTATATGTATTCTTAGCACCGTTAAATATATCAATGTCAAACATATTCAATGAACCATACATACAATATATACCATCAAATGAATACATAAACATTGGTTCATTCATATACATATATATAGGAACAATTTTGTAAAAATTCAGAAAAACCTTTTTTATCTGTTTTTTATTTAATTTACTATGGAATCAGTATTGGGGCCAGGGGGTCTCGATGTAAGACCTTTTGTTAACAAAAAAATAATAATAATTGAGAAAAAGGCTGAAATAGATAATTTTTCAGCAGATGTGAAAAGTTTTTATGAAAAAACAAACAATGAAGTTTATTCAATAAAAATTACAAAAGATATGAATTTTAAAAATTATTTTATAAGCATATTTGGCTTAAAGCAGGAGATGTCTAAATATTCAAAAATGAGTTTTGCATTTTTAGGGGAAAAGGGTTCCTCTGCTGAAATTCATTTGATAAATATAAAATTAGAAGAATTTTTATCTAAAGGTGCGATTATAATTTTAGAAAACATTGAATTTTTAGATGTAGAAATAATTTATTTATTAACGAATTTATCTGAAAAATTGTCAAAAAGTGATTGGAACGGTAAATTGATATTAATATATTCTGCACAGAATATAAATAATAATATAACAAAAATGATAACATTATTGAAAAGTCTAGGTGCCGAATTATTAATATTGGAAAGGGTATCTCTCGAATATTTAAAAGAAAAGCTATTTTCCCTGGGATATATTATCCCTGACAAATTATTTAACTTATTGGTTGATCTTGGGTTTAAAGACTACAATTCTATGATTGATGCATTAAATGTTTTAGAAAAAAATGGTTTTGTAGTAAATAAAACATATGCATTAACGATTGTAGATTCAGATTTGGAAAAGATTAAGGAGACTTTAATTTCATATAAATCTTCAGAAATTGCATTACCAAATTTGAGCGAGGAAGAATTACTAGTTATATTAACTTTAAGTATTATTAATGAACCTGTAGATCCATTCGATCTGGTTGAACTTACAGGGTTGGATGAAGAAAAGCTTATCGAAATTTTAGACAAGCTAATTAGAAAAGGAATACTACAGGAGATTAATGATAAAATAACAATCAAAAAGGTAGAATTTTCTGAATTAGTAAAAAAGATGTTCTCCTCATTAAGATTAAAAATCGTTAATCAAAAGATAGGGGAGTATTTTTATAAAAAAGGTGTTATAGATAAAGCTGGAATACATTATTATATGGCAGGGAAATATGAAATTGCATATAAATTATTAAAGGAAGCTTTTAATAAAGCAAAGGAAACAGGTAATAAAGATGCGCTTTTAACCTATGGTAAAATATTATTAAATATAAAGGATGATGATATTGAAATTGGAATAACATATGCAGATACATTAAAGACCTATGACAAGTTTAGGGATGCCATAAATGTATTGGAAAATTTAAGAAAATATTATCCTGATAATATTGAAATTTTATTAAGATTATCAGAGCTTTATTACGAAATAAATGAATATAACAAATCATTTGATCTTGTTAAGATGATGGAAAAAGCGGAAATTGACGAAAAATATAAACCACTTTTATATTATTTAGCAGCTTTGAATCTTTATATTAGAAATTTATTCAATGAAAGCAAGGAGTACATAAAGAAATCAGAAGAATATGCAATTAAATATAATAATGAAGTAATATTATCAAAACTGTACAGACTTTTAGGCAATATATACTTTGATCAAAATGATTTTGATAAATCATTAGAATATTATCAGAAAGCTCTAGAACTTGCTGAAAAGAACAATTTGTATTATGATATATCATCTACATACAATAATATTGGAAATATTTATTCTTCACACCAAGCAAGGATGGATATAGCATTACAATATTATAAAAAAGCTCTTGCGATAGCCGAGAAAAATTGGTATACTTCTTTATTATTAACGTTATATATCAATCTAGGCACCATATACAGTGATATAGGCGATATGGATTTGTCCCTTGAATATCTGAGAAAAAGTTTTTCGTTATCTTTTCTCTTAGACCTATATGAACCTGCATTTACATCCATTATAAATATGTCAGACATATTATCAAAGAGGGCAGAAATAGATGAGGCATTAAAATATTTTGAAGACTTTAAAAAATTTATTGATAGAGTTGAAATAACAGAAATTAAATATGAATTTTATATTTTATATGATCTTTTTAGGTTAATGAAGGGAGAAACTATTGGTGAAGATATTAAAAATTACATTGAAGAATTGAAAAAGTCGCAGCATTTATATTATGTTCAATTTGGATTTATGAGTGAATCTACCTATTACTTTTATTTAGAGGATTTGGAAAAATCAATAAATATATTTAAGGACTATTATCAGAAATTCATCAAGAACAATGTATTAAGTTTGATTTCAGACATGCTGGAATTTATAGAAACTATTTTATATTATAAATTTATTACAGGTAAATATATTGATGATGAAGTAAGATCTCTGTTTTCAGAATTGGAAAAATATGATTTATCCATGATGGGTTATTTTAACTACAGATATCAAATTTTGAAGTCTGTAATTGATGTTTATGATAAAAAGATGCCAAATGCAATAATGGAATTTACAGATTCAATTTCATATTTTGAGAGAGAGAATTTAAAATTTTTGTCTGCTGTTTCAAGACTCATTTTTGGTTTATATATGGCCTATTCTTTAAAAGATAAATTAATGCTTGAGACCGCGAAAAAGGAGTTTGAAAATATTAAATACGAAGGGTTAAAGAAACCGTACAAATATGGACTGAATTATTGATTTTTAAAGTTTATATTTTTTAATTTTATTATCTAAAAATAATTTTATAGCATCATTTGCATATTGGCCTTCAAATTTCCAGCAATAAATATTGTGAGATGTTAGCAGACCATATATAATTTCACCGACATTTTTGCATATAACGTCTGTAATTTTTTCATTTTCTAAAAATTTTAAAAATTCTGGACCTATCAAATTTTCCTTATTTATTAAAATATTATTTTTAATCTCATATTCAATTTCTTTATCCTTTATATGATATATGGCAAAATAATTTGCTCTACCTAATTGATTATCGACCAATGAATTTATATCATTATTCAGGAGAGGTATCAATACTTTAAATTCTTTTCTTTTTACCGGTTCAACGTGAACTGTAACTGAATATATCCCCTCAATATTTTCTTTGAGAATTTTTTCAATTTCTTCGGTTATAGGATGGGCCTCATCAATTGTAAGTTTTGGATCCATTTCAACTATTATTTCAACGAAGACCACAGGTCCAGCCCATCTAAATCTAATATCCTTTACATTTTTTATATCTTTTATATTGTTTATTAATTCTAACATTTTGGATTTCAATTTATGTTCATGCGGTAAATCTAGAAGGGAAAGTATGGCATTTTTTCCAGTCAAATATGCGGTAATTAAAAGTGCGATAAATGCAATTATTATGGTAATGTAAAATGAATATGGGCCATAAAAATTAGTCAAATATAATCCAAGGGAAATAAATACACCTTCAATAATATCAGCAAAGGTGTGTATTCCATCGCTTTTTAAAGAAGGTGAATTTAAAATTTTGGACGCCTTAATTTTAAATATTGAAGATATTGCCAATGGTATAAGTGAAATCAATTCAATATAGGCTGAAATAGTAATAGATGAATTGTATTTATATCTGCTGGTCAATATAAAATTTATTGCAAAATAAATAATAAATAATGTAATAAGAAATGATATTAAATCTTCCAATTTAAAAAGGCCGTATGGAAATTTTTCAGAATTCTTAGAATAGATTATTTTAATTACAGTCAGAATTGATAATGTTATAAATACATCTATGAAAATATGCATGGATTCCATTATTAAGGCCAAATTTTTAGTATAATATGCACCTAAAAACCTTATCAAGAATGAAAGAAATACAAAAATAAATGCCCAAATGATCATTAAATTCTTTGTATTCATAATATTAAATATTCAATAAGAATATAAATATTTTTTACTCAAATGAGAAATAATAAAGAATAAATAAAAGGAATATTAATTTTCTATTGGTGAGAGAATATTTAAATTTGGCAAAAAAGATTTCCGAGATTATACTGTCATCTAAGGAAATCATTGTCGTTTCACATATTGATGCGGATGGTATATCAGCAGCAGGAATTGCATCTTCATCTCTAGAAAGGGCCGGAATTGAACATAAGGTATTATTTACAAAACAGCTAGATTCAAATATGTTAAGCAAAATTAAAGACATGAATCCAGATCTTGTATGGTTTACCGATCTAGGAAGTGGCCAAGTTCATGAAATTTTGGATATGAGGGCTGTAATAACAGATCATCATTTCCCAAGCAATTTAAATCCAAATATTCCATTAGAAAAAAGGAAAAATATTCTGGAATTTTTGGATTCAATGTCAAAAAGGGAAATTTATCAATTAAATCCCCATCTTTTTGGCAAGGATGGTGCTTTAGACATAAGTGGTGCCGGGGTAACTTATATAGTTTCTAGGGAATTAAAATATTTCAATTATGACCTATCTAAATATGCGATAGTTGGTGCAGTAGGAGATTTACAAGACAATGCTTACCTAAAATTGATAGGTACAAACAGGTATATTTTAAAGGAAGGGGAAGAATATGGATTTATTAGATCTACAATCGATATAAGGCTTTTTGGACGGGAAACAAGACCACTGCCTAAGTTTTTATCATATTCTAACGATCCTGTAATTCCAGGGATTACAAACGATGAAAGGGGTGTTTTAAAATTATTGGATGAACTGGGAATACCAATATATGATAATAATGGCAAGGAAAGAACATGGGTAGATTTGTCCATTGAAGAAAAAAGGAAGATATTGAGTCATATTGTGATAAGGCTTTTAACAATGGGTTTTGATTCCGTTTATGTTACAAGGCTTATTGGTGAAGTATATCTTTTTCCGGATGAAAAAAAGTATAGCCATCTTTCAGATGCAAAGGAATTTGCAACGTTGCTCAATTCATGTGGAAGATATAATAGACCAGAATTAGGTCTCAAGATCATAAAGGGAGATAGAGAAGATGCGGTCAGAGAAAGCGTTGAAATGTTAAAGAACCACAAGAAAATTATAATAGACAGTATAAATTATGTTAGGGAAATTGGTATAATAAAAGAGAAAAATTATCAGTATTTTGATGCAGGATCAAAAATACCTGATACTGTGTTAGGCACAATAGTTAATATGACGCTATCAATAAATTTGGCAGATCAAAATCTACCTATATTTGGTTTCGTTGATGATGGTAATGGTATGATAAAGGTATCCGCTAGAGCTTCAAGAAGCTTGATAGAAAAGGGTTTGGATTTATCCAAAATTTTATCTGAAGCTGCTAGAATTGTAGGTGGATATGGTGGAGGCCACAATATTGCGGCAGGAGGTTCCATACCAAAGGGAACTCAATTAGAATTTTTAAAGGCAGTTGAAAGATTGATTTTAAAAGGAGAATAATATATTAAGCACACAAATTTAGAAATTAAAAAAATATTTATCCATAATGAATTTTTAAATTTCATGGAATCCAGAATAATATTTTCACTTGATTTAAAGGAATATGAAGAATCTATAAATCTGGCCAAGCTTCTGGGTAATGAAATTTTTGCCATCAAGGTAGGATATCCACTATTATTATCACAGGGTATTAAAATAGTAAAGGAATTATCAAAATATTCAAAGATTATTTGCGACCTTAAACTGGCCGATATTCCAAATACAAATAAAATAATAACAAGGATTGCAAAGGACAACAATGCTTATGGTATTATTTCTCATGTATTTACTGGTTCAGATTCACTGAAGGCCGTTATAGAGGAATTTAAACCAGGACTTGTTTTTGGAGTTGTTGAAATGAGCCATGAAGGTTCACTACAATTTATACAAGGACATTCATTAGAGATGGCAAAAATGGCCATTGAGCTTGGTATTGATGGTTTCATTGTTCCTGGAACAAGACCGGAAAGGATAAAAATGTATAGGGAGTTATCAAAAAATTTGTTATTATTGGCTCCAGGTATTGGTGCTCAAGGAGGGGACCCTGTTGAAGCAATCAAATCTGGTGCAGACTATCTTATAATAGGCAGATATATTTATGAATCAAAAGATCCATTGAAAACCGTGATAGAATTAAATGAAAGGATAAATAAACATCTATAATCTTTTTCTCACATAAACTCCATATTTCTCATATCCAAGTTTTCTATAATATTCAATTGCGCCTGCCCCACTATTTACCAATAAGTAGTTATATCCAAATTCCTTTTTTGTTATTTCTTCAGCATATTCCATCATCTTTTTTCCAAATCCCTTGTGCTGAAAAGCCTTTGAAAATTTACTACCAACAGGTACCTCTTCCCCGAGTACTTTAAGCTCTCTGACAATCATACTATCGAACAATTCATATCTATGGAATTTGTCTGATGGTTTCCTAAGTCTTAAATAACCTATGATTGCATCATTGTTTATATCTTCATATGAAATGAATATCTCAATACCTTCGCCTGCCTTATAATCTTCCCTTAACAATTGAATGTTTAAATCCCTATTAATTTCTCCCTTCTCAATTTTTCTTCCAATTTCGCGACATCTTATACATTTACAATGCATATTGTTTTCTTTTAATTTATTGTATGCAACATCTCTAATGTCACTCCTCTTAATGCCATCTATTATTAAAGGAACGGGTATATCCCTTGCTACCCTTTGTATCCTTACCCATTTTGGCACTATTTTTTTAATTTCTATTAACAAATTCAGGAATGTTTCATCATCGTACGCTTTATATTTTCCCTCTTCCCACCATTTATATAACTCTGAATTTTTTACAACCAATGTTGGATAAATTTTTAGCATGTCAGGTTTGTAATTTTCATTTTCAAATATTATTTTGAAAGACTCCAGATCCTTTTCTGGATTTGAACCAGGTAAACCAGGCATCATATGGTATCCTATCTTTAAACCAGCATCTCTGGCCAATCTTGTGGATCTTATAATTTCCTCCTGTCCATGTCCACGATTTACAAGTTTTAATATATCATCGAATACTGTTTGGACACCCAGTTCTACCCTTGTTACACCCATTCTTAATGCATCATCTATCTGTTTTTCATAAAACCAGTCTGGCCTTGTTTCAAATGTCAATCCAATCATTTTATTATCTGCAAATTCATTCCAGGATTTTGATTCATAAAGAGTATCTGAATTGAAACCGTTCATTGCATCGTACATCCCCTTAACAAAATATTCCTGATAAGAAAGAGGCCTTGCCGTAATTGTTCCACCCATAACTATGGCATCTATTTTGGAAGTTTTATGTCCAATTTTATTTAGTTGCTCTATCCTGGCCTTCACTTGCTTATATGGATCATAATCATTGGCTATAGCCCTTAGGGCCGCCGGTTCTTTTCCTGTATAACTCTGTGCAGTATTATATTCAACTCCACCCGGACAATAAATGCACTTCCCATGTGGGCAAGGATATGGTGAAGTCATTGCAGCCACAACAGCTACCCCAGATAAGGTTCTAGATGGTTTTCTCATCAATAGATCTCTATAAAATTCTTTATTTTCTTGTATTGCATCTAAAATCTCACTATTTTTTGGTATTTTGGTATGAAATTTTTTTGAATAATGCAATTTTAATTTCTGGATATCTTCCCTAGTTAGATTTTCTTTTTCAACTATTTCTTTCGCAATTAATTTTGCGATATCAATATTCTCAATCATTTTATATCATCCACATTCAATATAGAATGTGTTTGTGTATCCCCTACAGATACAAATTGCTCCACAAACTTTAAAGCATTTATTTCATTTTGAGCCTCGAAAATAATTAGAGCATCAGGTTTTCCAAACAGTACGTATTTACCTATCACTCTAACTCCATCTGGCAAATGTAGTTTTTTCATTAAGTTTATTAAATTATTGTATGTGGTGGGATTAGAATTTATGAAGGTGACGAAAAGCATATTTATTATGTAAAATAACAATTATATAAATCCTTTTGAATGGCCCAGAAAAATTTATCATAAATTATTTTAAAAAATCGAACAAAAAATTAAATATAATAATAAGGATAATAGAAAAAAGGTGATCCATTTGGCCAAGGACGATGTAGACGAAGGTATATCATATGATATTGAAAAAGAGGAATATTTAAAACATATTAGAATTTTAGAAAGTGAAAAAAAGTATTTAGAATCGGAATTAAAGAGGTTACAATATGAAGTTAATGAATTAAAAAGAGAGCTTAACAGAATGAGGGCCCCACCACTTTTGATTGGATATATAGAAGATGTTTTGAAAGATAATAAAATCGTTGTTAGAAGTTCGACAGGACCATCTTTCGTGGTTAATATATCTGAAAACATTCCCCATGAAAAGATAAAGCCTGGAATGAGGGTGGCTTTGAATAAAACAACATTGGCCGTCATTGAAACGTTACAGGATAGCTATGATCCCTCAGTAGTTATGGCAGAGATTGAAGAAAAACCAAATGTAACATATGAGGATATTGGAGGATTATCTCAACAATTAATAGAGGTAAGGGAGACCGTTGAACTTCCATTGATTAAGCCAGAAATATTCAAAAAGGTAGGTATTGAACCTCCTAAAGGGGTTCTTCTGGTTGGACCGCCAGGTACCGGTAAGACGTTGATTGCCAAAGCAGTTGCACATCATACGAATGCTACATTTATCAGGGTCGTTGGATCAGAATTTGTTAGAAAATATATTGGGGAAGGAGCCAGATTGGTAAGGGAACTCTTCCAGCTTGCAAAGGAAAAGGCACCTTCGATAATATTCATAGATGAACTGGACGCAATTGGTTCGAGAAGGCTTGATTTATCCACATCCGGGGATAGAGAAGTACAAAGAACTTTGATGCAACTACTGGCGGAAATGGATGGATTCAATCCTCTGGGTAACATTAAAATAATGGCAGCTACAAATAGACCGGACATATTGGATGAGGCGCTCATTAGACCGGGCAGGTTTGATAGAATAATAGAGATTCCCCTGCCAAACAAGGATGGAAGGCTTGAAATATTTAAGATACACACCAGAAGAATGAATTTAAAGGACGTTGATCTCGAATATCTCGCAAATAATACTGAAGGTGCGTCTGGAGCAGACATTAAAGCAATTACAATTGAGGCCGGAATGTTTGCAATCAGGGACGGCAGGGATTATGTTACAATTCAAGATTTCAATAAGGCAGTAGAAAAGGTGTTAAAGAACAAGAATGTAAAGGAGCCTCCACAACAAATGTTTATGTGATCTTTTTCGGAGATGATGAGAAGAGGGTCATCTGAATTCATGATGAACCCTATGAGTTCTGATCCGAAAAATTTTAAATTTTATTATATTCAAACCCTAATTTTGCGGCCTCAATATTATCATTTTCGCTTCCCTTTGGAACACTTTCAGCAATTGCCGTAACAAGAGAGTTAAATTTCACTATGTTTGTAATTTTTACAATAAATCCAAGCATAGTCATGTTCATCGAAGTAGTTTTGTTAAATCTTTCTTTTACCAACTTCGTTGCAGGTATAGAATATGACTTCTCATGCATTTCCGGTTTAACCAAATCCTCTTCATATATGAGAATTCCATTTTTATTCAACGTATTTTTTGCTATGTCATATCCCTTTTGAGAAAACGCAACCAAAATGTCTGCCTCTAAAACGTATGGATAATCTATCTTTTCATCTGAAATTATTAATGCTGATGATGAATATCCTCCTCTTGTCTCAGCACCATATGTTTCTGTATAAACAGCTTCCTTACTTTCATAAATTGCTGCAGCTTTACCCAAAATTTGACCGGCTAGAATAACACCCTGCCCTCCACTGCCGACAAATCTAATTCCAACCATACGTATCATCTACGCTTCTTGAATTTCACCCTTTTCTACCCTTATCTTTTTTCTGGATATTTTTATTCCAGAAGGTGTTACAATTATATAATTCTTTCCAACACTGACTATATCTCCATCGCTATCAATTGCCAGTTGTTTCAATTCGCTTATTATCCTTCTCATTGTTAATTCATCATCCATGATAGGCGTATAATCTATTATTAAAATATCACCGTTGTTTATTATATCTTCCAAAGGTTTAACATCTTCAAATTTATATATTTCTGCAATTCTTACAGTTTTGAATTCTCCACTTTCCTCACCAAAATTAAAATCATTCAAATCAATATACTTCTTTGGTTCTGTTCCATTTTCTGAACTGCCTGAAGGTTTTATTGGCTTTTTCTTTAATATGATGGCCATTAAATATCACCAGAAAGATGTAAGAAAAAATTAAAATAAAAATTTTTTGAATAAATCAATTAATATAACTTAAATATAAAATTTAATTGATAATTGGTTAACATTTATTAATTAAATTGTTATAATTTTAATGAAAAGGTGAGTTTATGATTTGCGAGGTGTGTGGAAAAGATGTGCCAAAATTACACAAGGTTTTGATTGAAGGTGCAATAATGAATGTTTGTGATGAATGTGCTAAATTGGGGATTCCAATTGAAAAGGAGGAAAAAAAGAATGTGCAACCAATTTACACAAAAAATATACATAAAACAAAGGAAGTAAAACCAAAGGAGAAAAAGAGTGAAATTGATATGTTAGATAATGAGTTGGTATTAGTCGAGGATTATGGAGAAAGAATTAAAAATGCAAGACTTTCTATGAATCTCACTCTAGATGAAGCTGCCAAGAAATTGCAGGAGAAGAAAAATGTATTATCTAAAATAGAAAGAGGTGAAATGAAGCCCGATATGAACATGATAAAAAAATTAGAAAAGTTCTACAACATAAAATTAATGGAAAAAGTAACAAGCCATCCAGGTACAAATCTTAACAATAAAAATAATGAATCTATGACGTTGGGAGATGTTGCAAAGAAAAAGAATAATTAAAATTTTATTCGATTATCCTCGCCCTGATTAATGCCCTAACAGGTACACCCTCTATTTCATCCTTTGTGGTTTTATTTACAATTACTAAGGCTAATAGGGGATTACCTCCATTTTTCTTTATATCCCTAATTGCTTTTGTCATAGTTTCTCCAGTACTTATTACATCATCGACGATTATCACATTTTTCTTGGCCACATTTGCAAAATTGGAGCTAAATGTACCCTCATTATTTCCATGCTGAGGTCTGTAAATAATTAATTCATAATTTAACGCGTCAGAAAGTAGGGTAGCCAAAGGAATCCCGTTTATTGCTATACCAACAACAGAATTTGCTTCAGTATTTCTTTTTTGTAATTCTTCAAAAACAATGTCAGCAAAAATATCCGCTATTTTTGAAATTCTATAGGAATAAACTCCTATCGATCTCCATCCAATTTTAATGTCTTTAGGAGCAGATACCTTTTTTTCAAAACCCCTTGATAAGAGCCATTCTACAGTTTGAGTCGAAATGTGTAATTCAGTAGCAATTTCTTTATCAGACATTCCTTTTTGTTTTAGTTCCAAGGCGTGTTTTGCGAGTTCTTCTATGTCTTTCATTGAATATCACCATTATGTTAATTCAATTCAATAAATTAAAATTTTGGTATCAATCAATAATTTTATAATAAGCAATAATTTTATATTTTTATAAATTTAAAAATTTAGGTTCAAATTTTGAACTTTTTTCACATTATTTATGTTTTAAATTATTTAAATTCATTATGAAAATCGAATTAAGGAATCTGGAAGTAAAATACAAAAAAAAGATTATTCTTAATGATATAAATTATACCTTAGAAGATGGAAAGCATATACTTATAGGACCGAATGGATCGGGCAAAACCACACTTGTGAAATGCATTCTAGGAATGATAGATTATAATGGAAAAATAATGACCAATGGTGTAAGATCAATTTCAACGAATCTCATAGATGTTTACAAACTGATAAATTCCGATGTAAGGGATATAATAAACATTTACTCGGATATCTTTTCTGTTGAAAGGGAAAATATATATTCCATGATAAAAAAATTCCGTGTAGAGAGAATACTGAATAACAGAATTAACAGTATTTCCACGGGTGAATCAAAAATACTCGGTTTTTCCATTGCCATGAACATAAATGCAGATCTTATAATACTGGATGAACCGTTTGAGGGAATAGATACATCAAGAAAAAGTATAATTATTAAATACCTGAACGAAAAAAAAAGCAATTATTTGCTTATCACGCATGAACTTGACCTGATAGACCAACTCAATTTTGATGGACTGTCGTTCATTATAAATGGAAGAATTTTTGGAGAATTTAGAAATGTGGATTTAAAGGATATTTATTTCAGTAAAAAGAATACGGATAAAATTTTAGGATATGTGAATCTTGGCAAAGACAAATATTTCATAACTGAAGGAAATGGTGAAATTCCTTTAACATCATTCAGAACAATAGAAGAGCTGTGGGGTGATAATGATGCTTTTTAAGTACATTCTTAAAACACTTCTTAAAAATAAAACAGTATGGTTCTGGGGTTTGTTGTATGTCACAATCTGGCTATTCCTCGGAGTATTTGTTTGGGGGAATTCCATAGACAGAAATTATCTCAAAGATTATGCGGGTATATGGTTTGCTTTTGATTCAATAATTTCCATATCCTCAATATCCGTTACACTATCATATTCCATATATTATGCATCATCATCACTTGCATATCTTTTCAGGAATTCTTCGATGAAGCCATTTAAATATTATATGGAAAACATGTTTTCCATAGGTACATTTTTTGTCATCATGGGTACAATTCTTGAATTGATAGAAATAATACTTTTTTCAATCAGATTCAATATGATCATTCTTCCAAACAACATAATCCTGACAGTTATTTTATTTTTCATTTCAGGAATGATTTTTTATTCATTTTCAATGATACTTGTAATAATCATGAACAATTATTTAGGATTGAAAAATGTTGGATTTGTATCCTTTATACCCATGATAATAAGCTGGTTGCTTAGCTATTCAATTCTGTACATAAAATTACCGTCATACGTCATATATTCAAATTTCATAACAACGCTTACCTATATTTTTACATACTCATTTATAGAGAAGACTCCGTCGATAATACTGACCGATCCATTTTCTCCACATATCAATGTTTTTATATGCACATTATCGATAATTGCATGGTTAATATTATTAATGCCAATCTGCATATACTCCCTGTCAAAGATAAGGGCGTCCAGTATTGAGGAGGCTAGGGTTTCATGACTGATGACAAACTGGACATTTTTGAAGCCGGGAGAAATGCGTACAATATTCAGATCCACATTCTCAGGGATGCATATTCCAGATATTTTATATTATGGGGGACTATATTTATAGTGATTGTTCTCTATATGTTAATGGCTTACATAGTAAACAAACAGTTTTTATTGATATATTATTTGACTGGATATCCGTTAATAATTATTACAGGTTCGTTTTTAAATTACAGTATATTTTCAAAAACTGCCATTTTCAAAGATTTCAGCATCTATTTTAGAAAGAAAAATATGCTTGAAAAAAACATGAACACTATCAGGTATCTTTTTATTATTTTAATATCCATATATTCTATATTGACATTAATTTTTATCTTTAATTTGTCATATAACCAGATTTTTTATTTTATTTTTATTGTCTTTTTATATATTGTAATAATGCTAATAGGACTATTTGCATATCGTTCAATTTTCCTGATTTTTGATTTCATACCTAAAGTATGGAAGATATCATTTTTCATTTTCTTTTTAGCCAATATTGTCTCAATAATTTTAAATTACTTTTATATAATATCCGGGGATTATATTATTACTGAGATAATATCATATATTATCTGGGTTATTGCGGGGTTAGTTTGGATTTTATCCGGCATAAAAACTCTCAGGGGGAATACGGTCAATGGCTGAAATAGACACAGATACTTTTAAGGAATTACTTTCTGATAAGGCCCTGAAATCAACCTCAAGATTAATCATTCTTTTAATAATAGCAATGAATGGCAAAATCACATTTACAAAATTGCATAAATACCTTGAGGGGAGCAAGGGAAGTTTAAAAAATAATCTGGATATTCTTGAGGAGAGCGGATTGATAAGATCATATCATGTATTTTCTCTGAAAGGCCCCAGATTAATATATGAAATAACGGAAAAGGGATTATCTTCATACAAAAAATATATTGAAATTCTCAATAAAATCAATAAAAATACATGATATATAAAAAAAATTGCAAATACTATAAGGGAGATTAATTAAACTTAGATAGAAAATTTAAAGGAATGTTGAAGGTTTGGGAAGATGTAAATCTAGAAACTGATCATTGAAAGTATTTAAATGAATCTAAAAACATAAGGAAGATATGGTTGATGAAAGTAGGATTCGTGCATTTTTAATACAGGTATTAGGAGAATGCTCCTTTATGAATGGAACACAGAATCAACGCATATCCATAATTTTCAGGAATACAAATACCGGGGTTCAAGATTGAAATTATAGAAAAGCTAGTTCTTAATGGTTCAGGTAAAGATGCCTAATAAGGAAGTGATGAAGAAAGAGGATGTGTAAGTATTGGGAATAGACAGAGGAATAAAGAACATTGCTGTGCTGTCGAACAATATATTTTTCAA
>JBAMMA010000013.1:0-25662 GCA_039794005.1 Thermoplasmata archaeon | reverse complement strand
TCCAAAATTAAAAAAATAAATCTTCATTTTTAAAAATAGGGAATGCGGAGGGCCGGATTTGAACCGGCGTATCCCTACGGAAGCAGATCTTGAGTCTGCCGCCTTTAACCTGGCTCGGCAACCTCCGCTTTATTGTTGCTGTTGCTGCTGCTGTTTTTTCCTCCTTCCAGACACAGGTGCAGAGGGAGCAGGTTCCTGAACTTCCTGCTTCTTTTCAGCAAGTGCATTCAATTTTTCATCCATCTGATTTAATATGCTTTCCAAATTTTCCTTGATTTCGCTTAAAAAATTTTTTAATTTGTCGTCCATATCATAAGTAATGTGATAATAAGTTGTGTTGATCTTTGCAGATAATACATTCAGAAATGCTATCTTATTTTCCAATTCCGTTAATATCTTTGAAATTTCATCCTGTTTTACCTTTAAATCCTGAACATCCTTTGAAAGTTTATTTATCGAATCTTTTAACAAATCAATTTCCTCATCGGTTTTCTTTTTCGAAAACATATCTCATGTACAATCGTAAAAGAATATATTAAATTTTTTTAATTCACTGAAATGTGAGATAGTTTTATTTATTAAAATATATATTTAGATACAATGAATATTCCCAATCAGAGAAAATCCTGGGAAAAATTTTACAGGGGAAAGGGTGGTTGGAGAGGATACGGTGAAATCCCATATTTTGAAAATTATATTAAGAAAGATCATCTGGTTCTGGACCTAGGGTCCGGTACGGGTAAATATTCATTTTATTATTTATATAAAAATTATAAAATTATATTGATGGACTTCTCTCTGAATGCTTTAAAGAAGAACAAACTATATTATGAAAGAATATGTGCTGATGCCAGATATATTCCCTTTAAAGATAATTTATTTGACGCAATAATAATATTTAATCTCCTTGAGCACTTTTTAAAATACGATTTAAAATTTTTAGTCAATGAAATTGATAGAACATTAAAAAAAGATGGTTATATTTTTTTAAATGTCATTTCAAAGGGTGATTTTAGATATGGAAATGGAGAGGAAATTGAAAGGGATACATTTTTGAGAGATAATGGCATAATCACGCATTATTTCGATATTGAAGAAATAGAAGCATTATTTAATAATATGATCATTATTTATAAAAATAAAATAAATAAAAAATTGAGATTTTCTGAAAAGCAGGAGGAAAGAATATTTACAATCATAAAAAAATAAATATTAATAATTTATACTATCTAGGGAGATATTAATGGAAGAAGATAAAAGTAATGACTATAGGGCAGAGGATATAAGGGTTCTGAATGACGTAGAAGCTGTAAGAAAACGCCCGGGAATGTATATTGGATCTACGGATGAGAGAGGTTTATATCAACTTTTGATGGAGGTTGTAAATAATAGTATAGATGAATCCCTGGCAGGATTCTGTAAAAATATATTTGTCACGATGTACCCTGATGGAAGTGTCAGTGTGGAGGACGATGGAAGAGGAATTCCCGTGGAGGTACATCCTGAATACGGTAAACCCGCGTTGGAAATCGTTTTAACCGAATTACATTCGGGTGCCAAATTTGAAAAAAAGGTATACAAGGTATCAGGAGGTTTACACGGTGTTGGTATACATGTGGTCAATTTTCTTTCAGAAAAGTTCAGGATAGCCGTGAAAAGGAATAACAGATTGTATTTACAGGATTATTCAAGGGGTAAAAAATTATATGATATAAAGGATTTAGGTGAAATCAATAATTATCCTATAATCTTGGATGATGGCTCAATCATGGAGATACAATCACCTAGCGGTACATTTGTAAGATTTAAGCCCGATCCAGAAATTTTCAAAAATGCTAAATTTGATTATGAAATAATAAGGGGTAAATTAAGAAATCTCGCATTTTTAAATGGCGGACTTAGAATAGTATTGAAGGATTTACAAAATAATACTGTTGAGGAATTTAAATATGATGGTGGATTAATTGAATTTATTAAATTTTTAAATGAGGGTAACAATCCCCTTCATAACGATGTGGTATATTTCAAGGATTCAGAGGATAATATAATATTGGAAGTTGCATTTCAATATTCCGATCAGCAGCATGAAACACTATTATCCTATGTAAATGATATATATACGGAGGATGGTGGTACACACGTTGTTGGATTTAAGACAGCACTTACTAAGGCCATTAATGATTATGGAAAAAAGAACGGTTTATTAAAAGATATAACGATTACGGGAGAGGACATCAGGGAGGGGTTAACATGTGTAATTTTATTAAAGCATCCAGAGCCACAGTTTGAAGGCCAAACAAAATCCAAATTGGGGAATAATGAAGTAAAGGGGATTGTTTATTCATTGTCTTTAAAAAACATTTCCACATATCTTGAAGAACATCCTAATACTGCAAGGGCCATAGTTGCAAGGGTTTTATTGAACGCCGAGGCAAGAGAAGCTGCGAAAAAAGCAAGAGAATTTATAAGAAGGAAAAGCTGGATGGACAATCTATTCCTCCCAGGAAAACTTGCCGATTGTTCCCTGGAGGATAGAAACAGAACAGAATTATTCATCGTTGAGGGTGATAGTGCCGGAGGAAGTGCAAAACAGGCAAGGAACAGGGAATTCCAGGCCATTTTACCCCTGAGAGGTAAAATCTTGAATGTTGAAAAGGCCAATCTCGAAAAGGCATTCAAAAGTGAAGAAATAAAGGCACTGATCTCCGCCATTGGTACCGGGGTCAAGGATGATTTCGATTATTCAAAATTAAGGTATGGCAAAATAATCATAATGACCGATGCGGATGTGGATGGAGCGCATATAAGGACACTACTTTTAACATTCTTTTATAGATATATGAAAAAATTAATTGAATATGGCCATATCTATATAGCGCAACCTCCACTCTATAGAATACAGAAGGGTAATGACATTTATTATGTATATTCAGATGAAGAAAAGGATGAATTGCTCAAGAAGTTAGGGAATCCAATAGTTCAAAGGTTTAAGGGACTGGGAGAAATGAATCCACAACAACTCTGGGAAACAACAATGAACCCAGAAACCAGGAAATTGATAAAAATAGACATTGAAACAGCTGCAGAAGCAGATAGATTGTTTTCATTGTTGATGGGCGAATCCGTTGAACCAAGAAGGGAATTCATAATAAAGCATGCGAGAGAAGTCATGAACCTGGATATTTGAGGTGTTTTTATGGAAGAAATAAAAGTTAAGCCCATTGAGGAAGTGATGAAATCATCATACATGGATTATGCGATGAGTGTAATTATTGGAAGATCTTTACCCGATGTAAGAGATGGATTGAAGCCCGTTCAGAGAAGGATTTTATATTCAATGCATGAAATGAACCTTTATCACGATAAACCCTTTAAGAAATGCGCAAGAATTGTTGGAGAAGTAATGGGTAAATATCATCCACATGGAGAATCCCCAATATACGAGGCATTGGTGAGAATGGCCCAACCTTTTACATATAGATATCCATTGATAGAGGGTCAGGGTAATTTTGGAAGTATAGATGGAGATGCTCCAGCCGCGATGAGGTATACCGAAGCAAGATTAAATAAAATTGCTGAGGAAATGTTAAGGGATATAGACATGGAAACGGTTCCAATGATGCAGAATTTCGATGGAACATTGGAGGAACCTGTATACTTGCCATCTGGCATTCCAAATTTATTGATAAATGGAAGTTCAGGAATTGCTGTAGGTATGGCCACAAACATACCTCCCCATAACATAAGGGACGTTATAGATGCCATTATTTATTATATAAAAAATAATAATTGTTCCGTTGATGATTTGATCAATATAATAAAAGGTCCTGATTTTCCCACTGGTGGTGTTATTTTAAATTACGGTGGACTTCTGGATGCTTACAGGACGGGAAAGGGTACAATAAAGGTAAGGGGTAAATATAAAATAGAGGAAGATAAAAACAGCAAGTCCATTGTATTCACTGAAATACCCTATGAAGTTAATAAATCGGAACTATTGCAGAAAATTTCAGAACTCATCAAAGAAGAAAAAATAACTGGAATTGTTAACATTAAAGATGAAAGCAATAAAGATGGGATAAGGGTTATATTCAAATTAAAAAGGGATGCAAATCCGGAAATCGTTTTAAATCAGTTATTTGAACATTCTCAGCTCGAGGTTACATATGGAATAATATTACTTGCAGTACTGGATAATGTACCAAAGATTTTTAACCTAAAGGATTTAATATCTGAATACGCAAAGCACAGGTTTAACATAACCAAAAAGAGATTGGAATACAAATTAAAAAAGGATGAGGAAAGGGAGCACATTTTATCTGGATTAATAAAGGCCATTGAAAATATAGATGAAGTAATTAAAATAATCAAAGAATCCTCAAATCCGAATGAAGCATCATTAAATCTTCAAAAGAGTTTTAATTTAAGCGAAATTCAGGCAAAGGCAATTTTGGAAATGAGGCTCCAGAGATTGACATCCATGGAGAGGGATGATATTATAAGGGAGGAAAACAATATTGTTGATGAAATAAGAAAAATAAAGGATATTTTATCATCGGATGAAAAGATATACAATCTTGTAATAGATGAACTATTAGAAATAGAGAAGAGATACGGGGATGAAAGAAGAACTGAAATAGTAAAAGAAAATGTAATAAGGAGAGAAGAAAAGGATTTAATCCCTCCAGAGGATGTTATAATCACGCTTACGGAAAGGGGATACATAAAAAGGGTTCCAATCAATGAATATAAGACACAATCAAAGGGCGGTAAAGGAGTAATAACAGAATACGGAGAGGACATTCCTCTACAAATAATCATAGCGAATAATAGGGATAAATTATTACTCTTCACGAACACCGGAAGGGTATATTCAATGGATGTTTATAAATTGCCAATAATGTCCAGAAAAGCCATAGGAAAATCGATAAATAATTTCATCAATTTATATGAAGATGAAAAGATCGTATACATGATCCCATACAATGAAAATTCAAGGGGATATGTTTTATTTTTAACAAAAAATGGTATAGTCAAAAAAACACCAGTAGAAGAATTTAAAAATGTTATATCAAAGGGTATCATTGCCATAAAATTGAATAACGACATTTTAAAGGATGTTAAGTTGATAGATGATAATGACGAAATAATAATTTCAACAAAGAAGGGAATGGTTGTGAGATTTGATTCGGGAGAGATCAGGCCAATGGGAAGGAATGCATATGGAGTAGTTGGAATTAAGATTAGAAATGGAGATGAAGTAATCTCAATGACCAATGGAACCGAAAATTCCCTTCTATTAACGGTAACGGAGAAAGGAAAAGGCAAATTAACGAGGATGAACGAATTTAGAAAGACTCATAGAGGCAGCGTTGGAATAAAGGGACAGAAGGTCAACGATAAGACAGGAGATCTTGTATCAGTAATGGTTGTTGATTTAAACGATTTAATAATGCTGCAGACAAAGAATGGAATGACAATTGCATTTAAAGTTAATGAAATACCCATACAAGGAAGAAATTCTCAGGGAATAAAGTTAATGAATGTTGATGAAAATGATGCTGTAAAAACAATTTTGAAAATATCTAGTCAGATAATTTAACACCATCCAGATCTGTATTAACAACTACATTTGGTATGTTAATGCTGTTCAATATATCAATGACCTTTTCCTTATTTTTAGGTAAAATAATCACAGACCCTCCTCCGCCCGCCCCTGTAATTTTCGCCCCATATGAGTATGGTGAGACTCTATCTATTATGTAAGAAGTAACTCTATTTCCAACACCCAAAATTGTAAGAAGCTTGTTGTTTTTATTCATCAATTCTCCTATTTTTTCATAATCAATGCTTTCTATGTATTTTATACTATCTTCGGTTAATTTTCCTATCTCCTTAATTATTTCCATTCCAAATTTATTATTTTTTACAAACCTTGCGACCTTTGCAACCAAATTTGATGTTGAACTTCTGATCCCCGAATTTGCAACAATAAATTCCAAATTTATGTCTTTTAATCTCCTTATTTCCCAGGTGATTCCATTTTTTTCTATATCCCACAATTTCTGCCCATAATTATTTCCTATGTATATTATTCCTCCAGAAGTCTCAGTGGATGTATCTATAGGACTTGCCCTTCCCTGAACTTCATATTCAACATTAAATGATATTTTTGCAATCTTTTCCTTCTGAAATTCATTCTTTAATTTTAATACTGATGCAACCGTTCCTACTGTGACAGCTGCGGATGATCCCAATCCTGAACTATGAAATTTATGAGATCTTATATTTATTTCAAAACCCTCATTGTACTGAGTTAATTCCAGTGCCTTTAGAATATATGAATGAAACTTTGGATCAGGAATTTTGTTGTCAATGAGATATTTATCAGATTTCTTAAATTCAATGTAAAAATAAAAATCGATTGCCATGGAGATTGCCGGTTCTCCGTAAACAACGGCATGTTCACCGAATAAAATCAATTTTGAAGGCACCCTGATCAACATTCAACTTGATATTACAAATTATTATTTAATCAATTTCCAAGGATTGGATAAAAATTCCACAATAATATAAATTGTTTTTAATTTCAAAAAAATTTAATTATATGGCTGAATTTTTCATAATGGATGGAAATTGAACAAATTAAACTGAACAATGGAATTGCTCTGGGATTTAGGTGGAATCTGGGAAATGCATATCTTCTTGTTATCAAGAGGGAAAAAGGATATCTCATGTGTGGATATTTGAATATTGAGACGGCCAACAAAATGGGTGACGTTGCTGGCATTGTTACCGGGGTATCAACATTTGAGGATATGCTTGAAAAACCTGTTGTAATTTTATCAAATAAAGCTAAGGAAATAGGGATTATGGCTGGGATTAAGGGAAGAGAATTTTTGGAAATGTTGGGGTGATATAATGACAGAACAATATATGATAAGTATGACCGATGTAATGGAAGCGGAAAAAATTCTGAGAAATGTTGTTAAAAATACTCCTCTTGAACATTCAAGGATATTTTCTGAAATCACAGGTTCAGATGTATACCTGAAATTGGAAAATTTACAGACCACCGGATCATTTAAGATCAGGGGTGCTTACAATAAAATATACCATCTCTCTCCGGAGGAAAGGAAAAATGGAGTTGTTGCTGCAAGCGCTGGAAATCATTCTCAGGGCGTAGCATATGCCGCTAAAACATTGAATACAAGGGCCGTAATATTTATGCCAATATTTACGCAGCCGATAAAGGTTATTGCGACAAAATATTATGGTGCAGAGGTACAGCTATATGGAGACTCATATGATGATGCATATAAAAAGGCAGTAGAGTATGCTGAAAAACATAAGATGTCTTACATACATGCATTTAACGATCCTTATATCATAGCCGGTCAAGCAACGATAGGATTGGAAATATTTGAATCATTAAAGGATGTTGAAGCAGTAATAGTTCCAATAGGTGGTGGAGGTCTTATATCCGGTATTTCATTTGCCCTAAAGTCCCTCAACAGTAAAATAAAAATAATCGGCGTTGAAGCCGAAGGAGCACCATCAATGAAACAATCCCTGGAAAAAGGGGAGATTGTACCTCTTAAAACTGCCGATACCATTGCAGATGGCATTGCGGTAAAAATTCCAGGACCACTTACATTTGAAATGACAAGGATATATGTTGATGATGTGGTGACAGTAACCGATGATGAGATTGCATATGCGATGTACATGCTATTAACAAGGAACAAGATGGTGGCTGAACCGGCGGGCGCTGCGTCGCTCGCCGCACTTTTATCCGGAAAGGTTAATTTAAAAGGTAAAAAGGTTGTTTCTATAATATCCGGAGGAAATGTGGATTACACTCTCCTATCACAGATCATATTTAAGGGACTTATGACGGAAAAGCTATTGTTCAAGATAAAGGTGAAAATACTGGATAAACCCGGACAATTGAAGAGAATTTTAGAATTCCTATCACAAAAGCAGATAAATGTAATTGATATAGAAACAGACAGAATATCACAGAAAGTCAATGCCGGGTCTGTATATATAACATTGACAATACAGGTGGTCGGTCAAGAAAATTTAATGGCCATCGAGGAATTTATGAAACAGGAAAATATAGAATATACATTAGATTTTTAAATTTTTTTAAATATTTTATTGCTCTTTTATATCCGATCTTAAAAATACAAAATATCCCGCCAGTAATAATAAGATAATGTATATCATGTTTACACCGATAATCAGAGTCAAAAACTGTATATTTGTCATTCCAGAATTATATGTGTAATATTTAAAAATGGAATTTGGATACAGATATGCCTGTTTAATAGCATCGGGTATTACCGATTCACCGAACAAGGGAACAAGAAACATCCATGTTGAAAAACCCTTAAAATATGAATATAAACCAATTCCTATATCCAACGCTAACCATAATCCAAATGTAATGAAAAAGCTTGCAATTGAATTTTTTATCATTGAGCTCATCGAAAATGTAAATATTGCAAAAAAGGAAATTACAAATATTGATCCCAGAAGCATTATCATGGATATTTCAACATCAGATTGATTTCCGAACATGGTTGTTGAAATCAAGAATACGGTCAAAATAAATATCAATATTTCCACTAATAGGTATAAAATTGAAGAGAATAATTTTCCAAAGTAGTAGAATCTCTTGGTTATGGGTTTTGATAATAGCGTAATAAAAGTACCTTTTTCAAATTCAATGGATATCGCATCCATTGTTAATAATGATCCAAGAAGTAGAGGTATTATATCTGTATTCCCCAGATATAAAACGCTCAATTCCAATACATATGAATTTTTTCTGAATAAGTCTCCATATAGATAGACCAAAATTAACCCAATAGCAAAAACCAAAATAAATGAAATTAAAATCCTCAATGATCTTAAATTCTTATAAAAATCATACAATAATATGGCCTTCAATTTTTTAATAAATAAATAATTAATTTTCATTGTTATCATCCCTTAAAATATTTAAAACAGCGTCTTCAATGTTCAATGACTCAATCTTTATCTCATATATTTTAAAATCATTTTTTACCAAAATATTGGCAATATCGGGAACCAATTCTTTATTCTCTACATATAAATTTATATAGTTTCCATTTTTTTCAACATTCTTTATAAATTCCTGTTTTTTGAGTAATTTAATTGCATCATCCATATTATTCACACTGATGCTTACATTAATATTTAAATCTGAATGTGTCAATTCCTCAATGGAACCGCTCCAAATTACTTTTCCTTTATTCAGAATTATTACATCTGAGCAAATCTCCTGTACTTCCTTTAATAAATGTGAAGACATGAAAATTGTATCTCCCCTGGCATTTAAATCCTTTATGATATTTTTTATCAATTGTTGGCCATATATGTCAAGTCCGCTTGTCGGTTCATCCAATATATATAAAGGAGGAGAGTTTAAAAGGGCTGATGCAATTCCTATCCTCTGAAGCATACCCTTGCTGAACGTTTTCATCTTTTTATTTTTAACATCTTCAAGTTCAACCATATTTAACAATTCATCTATTCTTGAATATAATTCCCTTTTATCCATCCCTAATAGATTGCCGTATATATTTAATAGTTCCTTTGGAGTTAAATATCCTGGAAATTTTGGAAATTCTGGCAAATATCCCACGTAATTTTTAATCCATGCCTTTTCGGTCTTAACCAATTCTTCAAATATGTATGAACTGCCACTTGTCGGTTTAAGAAGACCCAGCAATAATTTTATTGTTGTTGTTTTACCAGCACCGTTGGGACCCAAGAATCCTGTAATTTTTCCCTTTTTTACTTTTATATTTATATTATTTAAGGCATATTTATCTTTAACGTACATCTTCGATAAATTTTCTGTTCTAACTGGATATTCTACATTTAATTGCATTATAAAATATAAATATTTAATTTATATAAATATTTCATTGATATTATGAAACATTTTTATAATTACTATCTTTTCATCATACATGCCATTCACAGTTAAAGATATTGTTATAAATAAAGATCTCTGTAAAGGATGTGGTATATGCATTGACGTTTGCCCAAAGGATGTGTTGGGCAAATCTGATGAAGTAAATGAATATGGTTTATATTATCCAATGATAAAAAATCTTGATAATTGCATAGTGTGTAGGCTTTGTGAATTGTACTGTCCAGATTTTGCAGTGGAGGTGCACGCATGATTAAACCCGGAAAATATTTTGTTGAAGGTGACGTTGCTGCCGCTTATGGTGCAATAGTTGCCGGATGTCGATTTTTTGCAGGTTATCCAATAACACCTGCAAGTGAAATAACACAGACAATGTCAGAACTTCTTCCCAAATATGGCGGGAAATTTTTACAGATGGAAGATGAAATTGCATCCATTTCTGCAATTATTGGAGCATCATGGGCAGGAATTAAGTCCATGACAGCAACATCAGGACCTGGATTTTCACTTATGCAGGAAAATATAGGATATGCGGCAATGACAGAAACACCAATAGTTATTATAGATGTTCAGAGGGCAGGTCCTGCAATAGGACAGGCGACAAGGCCTGCACAGGGTGATGTCATGCAATCCAGGTTTGGTTCCCATGGTGATTATGAGAATATTGTTCTCTCTCCAAATTCTGTGCAGGAAATGTTTGATTTTACAATAAAGTCTTTCAATTTGGCGGAAAAATACAGGGTACCTGTCATTTTGCTTTCGGATGCTGAGGTGGGCCATATGATGGAAAGGCTCGTAGTTCCCGAAAAAGTAGAAATAGTTAATAGAAAAAGAGCAATGAGTTTTGAGGAAACAACAAGGTGGGGAGAGGATTTGGTACCTCCAATGGGAAGGTTTGGGGATGGACTTGAATTGATAGTAACCGGTTCAACGCATAAGCCGGATGGAACAAGGGATACCGGTGAGCCGGAGGTTCAAGATCAATTGGTAAGAAGATTGGTAAATAAGATTGAGAAAAATAGATATGATATTGAAGAATGGGAAGAATATAATGTTGATGATGCTGAATATTTGATAATATCTTATGGAGCATCTTCAAGACCTGCAAAAGGTGCATATATGAAATTGAGAGAAAAGGGGATAAAAATTGGATTCTTCAGGCCTAAGGTGTTATGGCCCGCTCCTGAAAAGAGGTTATATGAGATATCAGAAAATATTAAGAAGGTATTCCTCGTTGAAATGAGTCTAAGAGGTTATAAGATGGAGATTGAAAAAATATTTCAAAAGCGTGTTGTTCACATACCAAAGGTAAATGGAAGGGTTCATTCCTCAAAGGAGGTAATTTCCGCGATAGAGGTGAATCTCTAATGCCAGGGATAATAACAACAGAATTCATTAGGGATAAATATCTAAGAAGGTTACCAACTGCATTTTGCCCAGGATGCGGTGACGGTCAAATCCTGGGTGCATTAATAAGGGCCATAGAACAGTTAAAAATTCCCAGGGAGGAAATAGTAACCGTGAGCGGTATTGGATGTTCAGCCTGGATACCATCTCCATATCTAAGAATAGATTCCCTGCACACAACGCATGGAAGACCAATTGCATTTGCAACAGGTGTAAAGGTAGCAAATCCTAAATTAAAGGTCATAGTTGTTACTGGCGATGGAGATGCGGTGGGAATTGGAGGTAACCATTTATTACACGCAGCAAGAACAAACATAGGGTTGACCGTAATAATGGTAAACAATGCCGTATATGCAATGACCGGCGGTCAGGTTGCTCCGACAACCCCGCATGATGCTAAGACAGCAACAACCCCATACGGGAATCCATCAATCAGTTTGAACGTTTCTGAAGTTGTTGCAGCTGCTGGGGCATCCTATGTTGCAAGATGGACAACATGGCATTTAAACAAATTAATAGAATCAATAAAAAAGGCCATAAACAAGAAAGGTTTTTCATTCATTGAAGTAATATCCCAATGTCCAACATACGGTGGCAGAATATTAAACATGGATCACATAGAGATGTTACACTATTTCAGGGACAATTTTAAGGAAAATGCTGAAGGACCATTCAAGATAGGCGAATTTGTTGACATTGAAAAACCCGAATTAACAGATGAACTTGAAAAATTAATTCAAAGGGTGAAAGAATGATACAGATAAAGATTGGTGGTTGGGCCGGGCAGGGTGTTGTTCTGTCAGGTGTTATTTTATCCACGGCATTTTCCAATGTCTTAAATAAAAATGTTGTTATGACAAGATCATATACTGCAGCTGTAAGATCTGGAATAACAAGTGCAGACATTATTGTTGACGACAATGAAATTTATGATTTAAACGCAAATGAGCCCAATGTTTTAATAATCATGTATCAAAAAACATTTGACAAGTACATTGAAATGGTTAAAAGGGCCGAATATGTTATTATTGATTCAACATTGGTTACAAAAGTGCCTGAAGATCTGAAAAACGTTTATAATATAAATGCATCTGAAATCGCAGCTAAAATATCTTCACCAAAAATTGCGAACATGGTATTGCTGGGAAAATATGCTGCTATTACCAAGCATTTGCCTTTAGAATCATTACTGGAAGCATTGAAATACAATGTATCTAAAAAGTTCTTGGAAGAGGATATTAAGGCTATGAATGCTGGTTATTATTCCTGATCTCTTTTAAAAATTTTTCATAATCCCTTTCATCTATTTCCAGTATTAGGGATCCTATATAGCCACAATCTTCACACCTGTAAATTTCTCCAGTTATCATCCCGTTTAGATAATATATCCTTGTACTTCCGCATTCAGGGCATATTTTTATTTTCATTTTTCTTACCACCTTTTGCTATATATGAGAATGTTATGACTGACCCAACAATTATATTTAAATAAAATATCACAAATCTCCAACTTAATATTGCCATAGGCAATATTCCTGATGGCACATATGGTGAATAAAGTAAAGCTGCTGAAAATTCAACAACTCCGCTTCCTCCAGGAGATATCGGTAATAGCGTTATAAAAACTAATATAATCTGGGCAAATATTGAATATATCCAAATCGGGTTTGTGTGCAAGGATAATAAAACAAGGCTAAAAACAAAAAAGTCTGATATCCACATAAGCCCAGATATGGTTAATGTGATGAAAATGTAGATTTTTTTCTTTTTAAAATATTTTTCCAGGGAGTTTTGAAAATTGTCAATCTCCTTTTCAATTTTTTTGATATATCTCTCTCTTTTATTATTGTCCTTTATAAAAATCTTGATTAATTTATATAATAAATTCGTGAATTTTGATAGATCCCTTTTTTTATAAAATAAAAGTATGAATAACATTATGCCTGAAAACATCAGCGCAAACGTTATGAATAACATGTAACCGACAAGACCGCCAATTGAAAAACCAAAATACATGATTAAAATAGGAAACAATGAGGACAGAAATATGCCATCGGTCAATCTTTCCATTAAAACTATAGCTGTCGCGTCCCCCGGTTTTACACCATAATCATTTAACACCTTAATTCTCACCGGTTCCCCTCCTGTATTCGAAGGAGTTATGGAAGCAGCCAATACATTTGTTAAAACAACGTTAAAAGATTGTTTCAATGTTATCTTATAACTTAAAGCTTTAGATAAAACTTTAATCCTTAGAGTCCATAGTATCCAGTATAATATGTGGACTAAAATCGCAATCAAAAGCCAAAAATAATCCAAGTGAAAAAATGCATATACAGTTTGTTTGTTAAAGTTATGGGAAAATATTACGGATATTATTACTAAACTTGCAACCACCGATATGATGAGAAATTTAAGGTTCAGTGATTTATCCATCCGTTATCACCTCTTCGATGAATTTTTTCACGGATATTGAAGTATCATATCCCCCTTCAAATCCTCTGTAATTGTAATTTAAAAGGTCATCAAAATCAAAATCTTCCTGATTCTTATAACCTGAAATTCCCTTTTTATTCAGGTAAAGTGCCAGATATTCCTGTTCCGGCTGGGCAGGTGTAGGTACAAAGAATGGTTTTCCTCCCGTATGGTATAAATCCATTATTGTAGAATATCCAGATCTAGAAACTATTATTTTAGCTCTGTTAAAAAGTATTTCCATTTCATCTGAAGAGGCAAAATTCAAAATATTTTCATTAACATTTTTTAAATCCGGCCTTCCCAGTATTATTTTATATTTTTTATTCTTTATTTTTTCTAAATTTTTTAAAATTAATCTTTCAAATATTGTTCTTTGTGGTTCTGGACCTGAAATGGATATTAAAATATCTAGATCTTTATTAAATTCTTTCTTTTTATAAGATGATAATGGACCAATATATGATATCTTTGAAATATCTATGTATTTCAAATTGTGTGATAAATCACCACTCAAAGAATCGTATTCAAAGTCCGGAACAATTAATTTTTTAAAATATCTTGAAATAAATGAATTGTAAATCATTGTTGCAGATTCCAATATCCTTATCCTGTAAGGATTCATTATTCTTAATTGATGTGTTATTATAAATGATGGAACATTTCTATTGTAAATGCCATACCTGTTGTCTGATATAATCAAATTAAAATTCTTTTTCTGATGGATATGAAAAAATATCTGATGTTCATCCGCAAATGAAGTAATTATTGATGGTATGCTGAGTACAATTTTTGGGAAAAAAAATGCTCTGCTTTTTGAATATTCAATAGGATAGTCCGGTAAATCTATAATATCTATGTTATCAAAGTTATCAAATATCTTCTCTAAAAATATTTTCGCTCTACCATGTGCTAATATTGTGATCTCATGACCTTCTTCAATCAATTTTTTAATTATTGGAACAGATCTAGATGCATGACCCAGGCCAAGTGAACATACTGCATATGCAATTTTCATTTATTTTCATTATTAGAAATAAAATAAATTATAAAAACTTTCATTCATTTATTAATATAATAGGACATTTTGACATTGATATTATCTCTCTTTCCAATGATCCGAGGGCCAGTTCAGGTGAAAAATACCTGAATTTATATGATATGCTCTTTCTTCCCCTTGATGCTATCATTATATCATTTATTTCGGTTTCTTTTAATAATCTTTCAACGAGCTTTTCTTTTTCCAGGTGAACATTTTCTATTTCGTAATTGACGTTTATTGATTTAGCATAATCTTTCAAACTGTTTATCACCTTTTCATTCACATTTTTGGAAAATAGGATTGTTTTAACAGATGCATTAAACATCTTTGCAAAATTTATGGATAATATACTTGCTCTGAATGAATATTTACTTCCGCTTGAGGGATTAATTATAGTCTTGATTGGTATCCTATTGTTTGACTGTGGCGTTATTAAAAGAGTAGGTATTTTACTTTTAATTATAACCTTCTTGGCAGTTCTACCGAGGGTAACCTGCTCGGCACCAATTTTTGTAGATGTTAATAATAATATTAAATTTATATTTTTTAATTTTGAATATTCAAGTATTACCTTAACAGGGGATCCTCTTTTAATCAATTTTTCCTTTATATTTGCGCTCTTCTTTTTTAATAGATCTTCGAGTTCGTTTACAGCCTCTTCTTCAAGTTTTTCTAAAACGTCTAAATATTCTGCTGAATATGATGAATATAACAAGGTTGATTCAGCTGAAAGATCTACTACGCCAATAATATAATATTCAGCATTGGGAAATAACTGTGTTATATAATCTACTGCCTTATTTACGAGCGGATTCTTATTTGTTGGTATTAATATTTTAGAAACAAGTTCGTTAACGTTAATCGAGTTCATACCTAGAAATCTATTCAAAATTACATATTTAATTTTTGCTGAATTCAAGATTCATTTTTTTCCATATCGCGAAATATCTTATCATACATTTTCTTTAGGTCCTCATCGTTCTTCTTCTCTTTCTCAAAATTATTTTTTTTAAACAAATCCTTTTTAAAAACCCAATAATGAATTCTCCAAGGTTTTCCCTTGTATAATGTAACTTCCTCCTCCTCCATCTTGAAAATTCCCTTTGATTCTAAATAATAAAAGATATCTCTGTCTACAGGTGTTAGCATGTTATCTACCACAAAATCATCAAACCCGAAGATTTTCAGTATGTATTCAGTCAATTCCCTGATATCTTTATCATCCATTTCTTCTGGGGATAATATGGATCTAAGTAATCTGTATAGTGTGTCCCTCCTTATAATATCAGAATCCTCTTTCACTAAATCATGATATTTTAGAATATATAATAAACTTTTCTTTCTGATTATAAAATTATTTAAAAATTATAAAATATATCATGTATACTATTAATATTAAATATATATTTATCCATAATCCATCTGAAAGTCCAACACCTCCAACTATACCTATTTCATCCTCTTCATTTTTATATATCATGGCAATTTTACCCTTTCTATAATCATTTATTAATGACCCCAATAACAATGGAAACTGAATGAAAAGAAAGGAGTATATTGAAATTATATATTTTAATAAATAAGATAATAATAACCAAGAAAAAGAAATTATAAAAATGGTTAAAATCCTGGGATAAGAATCAATAACATTTCCCGTAGGCATTTTTGAAATTGGATCTATTTCAATTTTTAATTCAAAATAAAAAAATATGTATGAAATCAGGAATAATAAGGTTATTAGAATTAAAAAGACATAAAAATTATAAATTTTTATTAATAAATATGGCAGTACTGAAAATATTATCAGGGGTAGCAAAGATAAGTTGATGGCAGAATATTCGTTAATTTTTATACTAAAAAATGATAGTATATAAGAAAATAAAAAGAAAAATATAAAAATATATGGATTTAAAATTATATAGTTGTTATTCTTTAAATAATATGTATCCAATAATAACAAGGACACAATGAAAAAGCTACCATAAATATTCTGGTATGAAAAATTCTTTCTATTTTTAGAGTATATTGAGGAATTAATCTTATTCTTAAAGAAAAATCTTCCAAATAAAAATCTAAAAATGAAAAAAATTGAAGAAAATATGAATGAAAAAAATATAATCATTAAAATATCCAATAAAATAGATACATTAAAATAAAAAATATTAAGATTAACAAAAGAAAAATTCAGTTTAAATGTATTGTTAATAAAATATACTGTAAACATGGACCAGAAAAATGATAAAAAATATCCAGAAAAATCCAAGTCTTCCAGAAAAAGAAATGAGATCAATGAAATAATTATTGTAAAAAGGAAGAAATATTTTAAATTTAAAAGATTTAATAAATTTAATTTAAAAATTAATAAATATGTAAAAATTATTGCCGAAATTAAAAACAATTTTAATCCGTAATAGTTTACTATAATTTTCATCTCAAAATTTTTTTATTGTTTTATAATATTTAAATATTCTTGAACATTGGATGATGATTTAAAATTATTAAAAATTATTATAATGAAATTGTATGATCAACAAATTTTATCATGTACAATAGATTTAAAAATTCTTATTTATTTTATCTTAAAAATAATCTTTTGTAAATAACCTGAATTTAAAATCATTTAATAAATATCTCAAAATATTTTATTTTCGATTTTTATCGGACAAAATTTATTTAATATTATAAAAATATAAGTCAATGTTTCTATTAAGTTAATATTTTTTATTAAAATTAATATATACATAATTTAATAAATGATATAAATTAACATATTTAATTTTATTAAATATTACTTTTAACTAATTGTATCATTAATATTTCTTATGGAAATTTATATTTTAATAAATGAATAGTGTAATTGATTTAAATCAATTAATTAACGATATTAATAGAATTACTTATAATATGGGTATTAATTTAATATTGGGATATTTTCTTTCCTCGTCAATATCAAAACCAAAATAATTTGAATTGGGTCTAATACCGTAAATTAATAAATTTCCATCAATGTTCTCTATCTTGAATATATAATCACTCATTTCAGATATTTCATCGGTTATTTTATATGGATACCTGATTATGTTTATTAATGGTATATCGAAACTTTTGATCATTCTTAATATGTCCAATACTATTTCTGCTGCTTTTTTTACGCCAAATAAAATTTCAAATAAATCTGAATTTATAATGAGTACAGTTTTTTCATTTTTTCCCTTGAAATCCTCTATTAGATTTTTTAGGGTTAATTTATTATCATCTGGATTCAATGAAAAAGGAACTGAAAAGGACTCTCTTTCCCTTAAATCTTTATCGAAAAAGATTGAATTATTTTTAATTATTTCATCATCTATATATTTTTTAAATGTCTGATAATAGTATTCTTTAGATGAAACGGGTGAAGGAATATATATTAACTTTCTGTTATACATTGCATTTAAAATTATAGGAATAATAATGAATAAATAGTCTCTATATGAAATGTTTTCTCCATAATAAAGTGTCAATGATCTTCCACCTTGAATACCATTGCCTATAATTATGTTTATTTCATTCCAAGGCAACTTAAAGTTTTTATCATTTTCAGGAAGAGGATAAAATTTTCCATCCTCATAATTCATTGTTAATTCTGGATTTAATATATTGAATATTCCATTTGTTAATGAAAATAGATAAGATGAATTTTTGATATAATCGTTTCTTAATTTATTAATTTTCAATTTTCTTATCCTTCTTGAATCTTTTATCTCATAGGTAAATTCGAAAATTATATCAGAAAGCGCATCTAATACAGTTTCTGACGTCGTTTCAACGGAAAAAATTAAGATATCATTAGTCTTTTTGAAAATATCCTCTTGAAGGGATAATATAATTGATGATTCATCGATATTATATTTAGATGCCAGACCTTCAATTGAGTCAATTATAACAAGATGTTTTTTATCCCTTTCTTCACCTAGCTTTTTATAGATATAATCTATTTCAGGAACAGACTTCATATTAAAGAATTTATTATAATATATTTTGGTTATTATTTTATTTTCATCTGTATTTGAAATAACTTCTTTCGCATTTTCCTTTATCTTTTCTCTTCCATCATTTTTTAAATTTTTTTCATACAAAGTTTTTAAAAGGCTCTGACTTGATATTACTAAAGATATTTTCTTTTCTAAATTTTTTAGCCAAGGAAATTGGCTATAAAGTATATCAACATTGACTCTGGTACTAAAATAAATTACTTCATATGAATCTTTTAAATTATCCGATAATGTTAATAAAAAGGTTGTTTTTCCAGAACCGGGCATTCCTTTTACCATCATTGTAAAGGGAATATTCTGTTTTATAACTTTAAACAATTCAACAAAATTTTTCATTTTTACCCTCCCTCCGATTACCAATTTTTATTATTATTTCTAAAGGTAATAATAATATTTAATTTTTGTTAAATATAAAAAATTTTTTAGTTTCTGTTCAATTTTATCAATTATGAAAGAATGTCGAATTAACAATACGTTATTTAAAATAAAAATTGGCGATATAACGGAAGAAAATGTTGATGCAATTGTTAATGCCGCCAATAGCACTTTATTAGGCGGTGGCGGTGTTGATGGGGCAATACATAGAAAAGCTGGTTCAAAATTGGATTATGAATGTTTAAAAATACGAGAAGAACAATATCCGAATGGTTTACCAACAGGTGAAGCCGTAATTACTTCGGGTGGTAATTTAAAAGCTAGATATGTAATACATACTGTTGGACCTATATGGATAGATGGGTATCACAATGAATATGAACTATTAAGAAAAAGCTATGAAAATAGCCTTAAGCTGGCAATTAAATATAATATAAAATCCATATCATTTCCAGCCATCAGTACCGGTGCTTATGGATTTCCAATGGATAAAGCAGCTGAAATCTCCATAAATACAATATTTGAATTTTTGAACAGAGAAGGAAATTTAATCGATGAAGTTAATATCGTTTTATTTAATGAAAAAATTTACCAGGAATTTGAAAAAGTTTTTATGAAAATATGCTCTAAAATTTCCTTATAAAAATATTTTTTTCTTCACCTTCTTCCATTTCAGCATAGTATATTTGCTTCTTATATTCCATTATTCCAGGATTCACAATAAATGTATTATCAAATTTCTCAATCCCTTCACTTTCATGAACATGACCACATAAATGCAGATCGGGGTGATATTTCTCAATGAACAATCTTACAGCCTTAGAACCAATGTGTTCGTTATTCTTTGTTAAATCAAGAATGTTTATGGGTGGTACGTGTGTAATAGATACTAGATATTTACTTCTGTTTGAATTATTCAGTGCATCAGTCAAGAATTTCAGAATTTTGGAATCCGGTAATGAAAAATATGAACCGTGTTCTTGATTATTTGGAATCCCTGAGACACCAATTATTGTTATATCATCAATTGTTATTGAATTTCCATGTAATATTGAAATGTTTTCATAATCCTTTATCAATTCAAGATCATTTTCATAATCACTGTTTCCGAGGACTCCAACCGTTATTATCCCAGAGGAATTAAGTTCTTTCAAAACATTAAATATGGAAGTCTGATCTTTCCAGGATGAAAGATCCCCCGCCAATAAAATTAAATTACAATCAACGGATTTGGATTTCATAATAAAGTATCTTAGAGATTTTACATTACCGTGAATATCCGATCCTAGGCATAGTTTCATATTAAATTAATTAAAGATTCCATTAAAATATGTTTTCATCTCCAATATAAATTAATTATTATCTAAATAAAATAAAAATTTAATTCATTTGTGTTGAATTTAATAGTTTAAATATATTTATTATGTTATTGATTAAACATCTAGGCTATTTTCTAAAGTGGATAAACAATTTAATTTTATAATGACGCAATTTTGCATACCCCATGAATGGAATTTATCTTCCCAGAATTCAGTTTGAAACACTTTTTTTAAGTTTTTCTCATACCTATAATGACATCCATAAATTTTGAATGAAAATTTTTGATGAATTATAAAATAAAAACGGTACAAGGGAAAGCAATATTCATTTATAGGGCAATTGAAGCTGAAAAGAAAATCAAAATCTGGGGATCAGAAACTGAAATTGTTAAAATAAAATTCCATGGGGATATGAACCATAAACCATTTCCATTTTAAAAAGATTTTATACTCTTTCCAAAAAAATTAAAATTTAGAAATTTTACTCTGAATATTTATTTGCATGATAAAGACAATCAATTTTTTCTTTCCAGCACAAGAAAACATTCATCGCCTTTCAATTTCCCAATACTTTCAAAGTCTACTTCACCATTTAGAATAAATGGTGGAGATGTTTTTAGGATCTTTAATCCTTCCTCATTTTTATATATATTCCCGGTGTAATATTCTTTTTCAAAATATACCCATTCATCAACATAATTTTCTTTTAATTTTTCATTAGAAATTTTAAGATTATAATTTTTAACAATATCACCAAAATTGAGTTTTTCTCCAACTTTATAATAAATTCTATCTATGACTTTAAATTTTAATTTTTCAGCCAATCTTAGCGATGGAATATTGGTTTCCATAATCATCATCCTGGATATTTTTCCAGGAAACATTTCAAGGGCCTTAGTTGTAAGCAATCTTCCTATCCCCATCCTCCTGTAATTTTCCCTCACACGTAACCCCTCAAGCCAGATAAATTTATCATATTCTCTTATGTGCAGAAAACCCACAATTATTCCATCTTTGACCGCTTTCAAAAAAATTCCATTTTTAATCCAGTCATCAAATACGTCACCAATATAATCACCCCATTCAAAACTATTTTTTGATATATCCAGAATTTCCATCCTATCAAATTCACTAACATGAAGTATTTCCATTATTTCAAAAATTAATTACAAATCAAATAAATTTTTCGATGATTTTTAATGTAAATTCCTGAAATATTTAAGGTAAATTTAAATATATTTTATAATTATTGTAGTATCAAATTTAAAATAAATTATAATATATTAAAATAAACTTATCATTAATTTAATTAATATTATTTATTAACAAAATTAATTAAATTAACTTTTTTATGGGAATAATCCTTTAAAAAGAATTTAAAAATTGGAATTGCATATGTTTGTATTACAGAGAAAATTTTTATTATTCATCTATTTTTTTAACATTTGAAAATAATTAATATTTTATTTTAAAAATTTTTAATTTAATTATCTACCTCTTTAGGTATTTTTATATACTATGTCCTCTATTTTTTCCTGGAAAAACTTATTTTTATCAATGTTTCACATTTAAAGTTGTGTACAATTCTCCATCAATTCAATTCTATATACATTACTTAGTTTACTTAATGCATCTAAAACGGATATATTTCATCTCTTAAATGACTTTTCTATTATAGAAAAGTTAGGAGTATAAGGGAAGCAGTAAAACATAGACCTTGAGGTTGAGATACACATACCTTTCTCACCTGAAAAATTTATTAATAAATTTTTATATTAATATATATTGTTCAGAATCATTTGACTAAAGCTTCTTAATGATAGTTCATTCATTGAAACCGTAAGCTATTCAAAGAAAAAACACTGATGGGTCTGTTCTATGGTTTTGAGAATAGAACATTCAATAAAAATGCTATCAATAAATGGAGATACAAAATTGTTAGGGAAAGGATTCTCACACAATAATAAGTACTTGTTCTGACGGTTAGGATCAGTCATCTGAAGAATTGAAGTCAATAAAAATTAAGAATAAAATAAATGAAAAAGCTATAACAATAAAATATTAATTATTTTCAAATTCTATCCTGACTCACATGGGATATCCAATACCACGTTACGGACAGGCTGTTATATCCAGGTGGCGCATTCCCCTTAATCGAGAGATACAGGGCAGATATACAAATTTTCAATTAATAATATATGGAAAGGGTAAAAGAATATTCATAATGGTTCAGGTAAAGATTCCTGATAGGGAGGTGATTAAAAAGAGGATGTTAAAGTATTAGGAATAGACAGAGGAATAAAGAACATTGCTGTGCTGTCGAACAATATATTTTTCAACAGCAAACATCTTAGGGAAGTGAAAGGAAGATATCAATATTTAAAGAGGAGATTACAGCACTTAGGCACCCGCTCTGCCAAAAGAAAATTGCGAAATATATCCAGGCGGGAGAGACGGTTCGTGTGTGATGTTGATCATATTATTTTCAGGAGAATGGTTTCACATCCATATGATATGATTGCACTTGAAACACTGAATCCCGCACAAGTGAATGCAAAATGGGCAGGGCAGAAATACAGGAAGATGCTTGGTTCACGGTCACCGGCAGAACTGGAAATATTCATAAAATACAAAGCAGAGGATTCAGGTAAGATTGTGGTATATGTAAATCCCGAACACACATCGCCGAAATGTTCAAGGTCTGAATATATAGATAAAAATAACAGGCATAGTTCAGCATTCAGATACAGAAATTGTGGATTTGAATTTAATGCAAATCTGAACGCATCAAGGAATGTCGGGGTATTCGGTACATCCGAGTACTTCAGGCTGTTTTCAGCCGACGATCGTTGCGGTTTGATGAATTCCATCCACAGTTTAGGGGAAACATGCAACAAGCTCCGAAGCTTTAGCGAGGAATAGTTGACCAAAAAACTATAATGTTGTATAACCTATGTTATACAACATTAGAATTTTAATTCATAAAATCCAATTTTTATCATGATAAAAATTAATTAAAAATTTAATTCATATCCATTTAAATAAATTTGAAAAATTTTATAATATAAATTTGTAAATTTAATATGATCCATTTTTGTTTGATCTCAATATTTATGATAATTTTTATCATTCAAGGGCAAAATTATCTATTTTTAATAAACTATATTATTTAATTTGACTAATAAATAATCTTTTCATCAGTTAATATTCTTATTTAATATTGTCAATATAGTTAATTAATAAATTTTAATAAATTAATATATGATTTTAATGGTTAAATTATTTATATATTCTCTCATTTTTAACAATTAAAAAATTAGTAAAATTTAAATAAATTATTACGGTAATAAAAATTATAAAAATATTATTACCAAATAAAAAATAAAAATTTGGGGGGTATATTATGAAATATTTAAATGAATTGAACAGAATAATCTCAATGAATGTTGGCTTTACTATGATGGTAAAGGGAATGCCGGGTTCAGGTAAAACCACATTTTTATTGACGTTGTCCGATTATCTAAAAGATTCATATGAAATAATCTATTTTAGCACGAGGGTTAATGTTGATGTACTTTATAATCAATTTCCTTGGTTGAAAAGTTTAGAAAAGAAGATTTCATTAGTTATTTCCAGTCAGGCTTTACTGAAAATTTTATACGAAGATAATTTAAAGGAAAAGAATAAAGAAAATTTAAGGCAAAACGCCAAGGAAGTTATTTCAAACACTGTTGAAGAAAAAATGATAACCAGAATATTTTATAACAAATATTTTAAGATGAAAGCTGTACCTGAAATTGATTATATCTATAAAAAGTTGGAGGAGGATACAAATAAAAAATATATTGTTATCATAGATTCCATAGAAGGTTTAGCATCTAAATACAATATCGATGAAGAATCCCTCGTAATTTCATTACAGGAGGATATATTCAAAAAGACTAATGATATTTTTATATTTTCCGTAGAGAAAACCGAGGAATCTTCTTTAGATGCATTATGTGATGTAATATTAGAATTTTCATATGATATTGAAGAAACAAGAAGAATTAGAAAATTAAGAATAAATAAATTAAGAAACACCCATATAGATAATTCATTGTATTTATTTTCTTTAAATGAAGGCAGATTTAATATCTTGAAGCCAAATATACAGGAAAATTACGAAGAGGGATCATTTAAACCGGTACTTGAAGATAATGAGAATTTTAAGTTGCCATGGAATGAAATTAACGAAGCTTTAGGGAATGGTCTCGAAAAAGGAAAGACCCTTACATTTTACTTTTGCGAAAATATCTCCTATGGAGATTACTTTTTCATAATAATACCAATAATTTTAAATTCCCTGAACAATAGAAAACTGATTTACATTCCATCTCCAATAGTATCAAGGGACTTTTACTTTAATACTTTAAAAAAATATTTTGACGATTCAATAATATTGAATAATTCTTACCTCTTCGACAAGGATGCAAGGGAAAGAGAAAAATCAATAGTTCCATTGTCCCACAATCCCTATGATTTAAAAATAACTTTAAAAAATATCATTCAGGAAAATTCGATGAATAAAATTGTTATTATCATAAATGTTGATACGTTGGAATTGATTTTTGGAACCAATAAATCTAACGAAATTATAATGGACATTATCAGAATGATCAAAATATATTCTGTTCCATTGATTTTGCTGGTAAGATATCCATTCAAAATGGCGGATGAAATTTTGCAGATGAGCGACTATGTATTTAATGTTAAAAACAATTTTGGAACATTGACCATTTATGGAATCAGGCCAAGTACAAATTTGTTTGGTCTTGAAATAGATGATGGTAAATATCCAAATCTAAGGTTAATACCCATAGTTTAAATATGATTTTAACTTAATAAATATAGTTAAGGAACAATATTTATTAAATTAAGATTTTGTTTTTCAAAATTTTAATATTCATTTGATTTATAATATGTGTAAAATGAATGTGGATACTCTTTACGAATTAGTAAAAGACATTATTTCATATGATAATTTTTTAAGTCAAATTG
>JBAMMA010000012.1:61001-98630 GCA_039794005.1 Thermoplasmata archaeon | reverse complement strand
AAACCACAAGAACTACCAGAACCTCAAACAATACGGATTTCTTTGAAGATGATCCATTTATCATAAATATATTTTATGAATTTTCCAATATTTAAATATTTTTAAAAAATAATACGAAAAATTTAAGATTTATATATTATCTTTTATTTCAAATATTTTATGAATTAGGAGATTAAAAATTTAAAGGATTCCATAAAATTGTTTAAAGCAACTAAAATTGGTATATATTCAAAAAACATTGGTCATTTAAAATATTTTTCAATATTAATTGATTCCACTATTAAAAATAATGATTTTAATGATAATGCTTTGCATTATTAAGTAAAAAATAAATTAAAAAGAAATATATATTTATTTGATGAAAAACAGATAAATTTTTTATTTTTGAAAAATTAAAGGATAGAAAAATATTATTTTAATGTATTTGATTATAAAAATAATCAAATCTCTCTTCACATTTAACGGAATGTTAAAGGTTTGAAGAACTAACATATTCTCATTGCTTAATCTTTGGAAATTATGAAGTTTTGCTTTTTCTTGTATGGCTATCTTAATGGCATCAGCGCTTCTTTGCATGCATCCCTATCTTTGTTTGATTGACCTGCTTCTCTCACCAAATAGGAAGTAACACTATGTTTAATTAAGCTTCGGCATTGTCAATGTGCCCACATGTTGTCCAATCGAATGATTTTTCCTTCATAATCCCTATGTTTTTACATCTAAACACTCTTTCTATGTGTTTCTGGGTTCACCATAAATTATAGGAACTCTTTCTAATATTGCCTTGTACTCAGCGAACTTCTATAGCTGATAGAATGAGAATGAGTTCAGATAATAATTGAAAAACATAGTGTGTTCCTGATATTCCTTATACCGTCAAGTTTTTCAAGCTTTATTCCAGAATTCTTCTCTTTAGCTAATTTTACAATATTTCTTGATACCTTATGGTTCAAATCCATATTACTCTGCATTGCCTGTTCTTTATTTTTTTAATTATCTCTATATCTTTGCCTTCTGAATGTTTATATAACTTAAAAACGATTATTCAGGGTTATAAAGTGTATATTCAATCACTTAAGAAGTTCTTATGCTTTTCCGACAACCTACCTTAGAAAATAAAAAATATAATTTGATAAAAGTAGGCATGTCAGCTTGAGTATATGAATGAGAAGATAACTAATTAGTTCTGAATAAAATATATCCCATATGGATTAAGTTTGTTCTATGACTAAGAATAATTCGATGCTTTAGCTCGAAATAGCTCAATACGTATAAATAAAATTATTTAATCACCTTTTCCTAAACAAGATTGAAATCAAGAACGTCGAGCTTAGCATCCTTTTCTATTAAAAATATTTCGGGTTTTTTATTTTTTATGAATTCATGCTGAATGATCATTTTCATCACTTCATTTGTTCACATCCATATCACTTCAAGCCTTGTATCTCTCAATAAACGTTCCATGGGGTAAATTGTGGTATATCCTATACCCTTATTTTTTAAAAGGCATCATTAACTGCCTTCCACATTACCTCCGTTGAGTTCATTTTTGCCATAGATACATACTTTCTAACATACGATAAAGAAACCTTCTTTTTTTTAAAAGGTCTGCTGCCCTGCTTTCTGTATAAACAAGCGCAATGGCATGTTCTATTACAGTTACAGATTCTGCAATCTTGAAATTTATTCCCTCAAGTTCTATAAGTTTTTTCCGAGATCTTCCCTATTCATAACATAATCGGTTTAAACTTCTATTGCAGCCTTAAAAACACATATGCGCCTGCTGCAGTAGTAAGTCTTTTATGGGTCATCATTATATTGAATAAAATATAATCTAGATTTTTCCTAAATATAACATTTTCATCAGTCTGTTCGACATCCCTGTAAACTATCTTGGTTTTTTCTCCGCATTTTGTAGTTATTAAAAAATAGAGTGTTTCTACTTTTAAATTCGGACAATCTTTATCAACCATAAATGCAGTATTTACTTTGGTAATGATCTTCTCTTCTTAATCTGTAATAGGATTGACAACAAAGAAATCCGCCCTATTTCCTTCCACAAGAAACCTTTTAATTCCATTCAATATTTCCATTTTTTTACTTCTTCTGTTCTCATAATATTAAAAAAATCAGATCTTCCTGTATTTTCAGTAATGGTCTCTTCAGCATACATTTTACCTGAAGTTATTCCTTTCATGTACTTTTCCTTCTGAGATTCATGCCAAGTTAATTATCAGTTCAACAATAATTGATCCCATGGAATGCATGCATAAGAGTGTGAAAACAAAGTGAATCATTTCTTCAAATGCATACATTTACGCTAATTATGATGATTTCTTTTTCCATATTTTTCATAAAATCTCAATCCTGCAATATGCCTTTCTGTTATTGATCTAATAAATTCTGTGAAAAATTTTTTCTTTTAATTTTCAATTTTCCTATGATTCGTGAAATATTGGTATAAAAACCTTTATGACTCATATTTTAGTTCCTTTACATTCCAATTAACAAAAAATTTTCCATAAACATCAGCTATTTAATAGCATTTTCAATATCAAAAATTTTGTTTTACAAGTATATTGAAATAATTCGATGATAATTTAAAACATCATTTTCTGGTTTCATTAATTTTATAAAATTAAAGTCAAAATGGCAAACTTTATAATTAGCAAAATCTATTATCCGATCAGCCCCGTGGTGTAGTGGCCAAGCATGACGGGCTCTGGACCCGTAGACGGCAGTTCGAATCTGCCCGGGGCTGTGTAGATTTTAGAAAAAAATTAATATTTTTCATAATAATCCTTAATTATGAAATTATTATATACTGGAATTGTTTTAATTTTGCTTTCACTTTTAATTTTACCAGTTGCACATTCAAAAGATAATAGTATATTGATAATAAATTTCAATTCAACAGTGGATCCAGGTGCAGTCAATTTTTTTCATGATGCTTATGAATATGCTAAAGAAAATTCGATAAAATATGTCATCATAAATATGAACACCCCAGGAGGCTACTTAAATTCAATGCTCTCAATTGTAAATTATACGGCAATGGCTGAACAGGATAATATTACTGTTATAACATATGTACCATACGGTGGCATGGCAGCATCAGCAGGATCTTATATTGCAATGGCTTCAGATTACATTTTCATGGCAAATGGAACTTTTATAGGCCCTTCGACGCCAATCGTTGAGGGAGGATCACAATTAGAGCAGCAACATGTAGAAAATGGAATGTTGTCATTAATGGTATCACTGGCCAAAAAATTTCATAGAAATGTGACTGCCGTGGAATCTATGGTATTGAACAACACCGCATATACTTCTCAACAAGCCTATTCGATAGGAATTATTAACGGTCTTTCAGATTCTTTATATGGTGTACTAAAATACTTTAACATTGAAAATTATTCAATTATAAATTTTTACCCTTCAGCCTATGACCAATTTTTAAGCGTAATCAGTGATCCAACCGTAGATGGTTTATTAATAACATTGGGAATGTTGGCAATTCTTCTGGATTTATATCACTTTACATCTCTATTGACAATTGTTGGTATAATAACAATTATGCTCGGTCTCTGGGGAGCCGGATTAATAAATGGAAATGTATTCGGAATAATTTTAATATTGATTGCTGGAGGATTGATAATTGCAGAAGTAAAGGCGGGTCATGGAATATTTATCATTTCAGGTGCAATATTAGCGATTTTTGGAATATATTTCTTAGCGCAGGGAATAGCGACATCCCCTGCAATATTCAATATGGGAAGTTATATTGTCTGGGGGATTTTAATTGGAATATCAATAATTGTTGCTATATATCTGAATTGGTTGAGAAAAACTATAAAAACCGAACCGCAGACAGGTCCAGAAGCATTGATTGGTTCTCAAGGCTATGCCATAAACGATTTAAATCCAGAAGGGGAAATAAATTTAAATGGGATTATATGGAAGGCCCGTTCTCAGAATAATGAAAAAATTGAAAAAAATTCAAAGGTAGAGGTGGTAGGCAGGGAAAATTTAACATTGATCGTTAAAAAAATTTAATATAATTGTAATAAATGTTATATACAGGTGAATTAAATGGATTATGGATTGATAATATTGATAGGTATAGTTGTATTTATACTTTTAATATTCTTCCTTTCAGGGATAAGAATATATAAAGAGTGGGAAAGGGCACCATATCTTGTTTTAGGTAGGTTTAGGGGATTTAAGGGGCCCGGATTGGCCTACGTTATACCTATCATAGGTAAAACACCTTTTATAATTTCGACGAGGCTACAAACACAAGCATTTAAAACTGAACAAACATTAACAAAAGACAATGTCCCCGTTAATGTTGATGCTGTGATGTATTTTCAGCCCGTAGATCTGAAAAAGGTCGTATTAAATGTAGAAGATTATATAGTTGCAACACAGATGGCAGCGCAGACAACTCTTAGAGAAGTCATTGGAGGAATAACGCTAGATGAATTGTTGACCGAAAGGGAAAAGATCGGAACCATTGCAAGAAACATCATTGACCAGAAGACGGAGTCATGGGGAATCAAAGTTACGAGTGTGGAAATAAGAGATGTGGTAATACCATCAGCATTACAAGAGGCAATGTCAAGACAAGCCGCGGCAGAAAGAGAAAGGAGGGCAAGAGTTACATTAGCTATTGCAGAGTATGAGGCAGCGTCAAAAATGATAGAGGCGGCGAATTTATATGAAAACAGCCACTATGGTTTAATGCTGAGATGGATGAATATATTGTATGAACTAGGATTGCAGAGCAAGGGAACACTCATGCTGATACCTTCAAATCTTCCTGCAGCTGGTCCAACCAGTCCGTTTGGACAGGTAGGTGTTTTTGGAATAAATGAATTGACACAACATAAAGAGCAGGAGAAAAAATGAATATTAATCATTAATATTTAAAATTATTATAATTTTATTTTTTATTAACAAAGATTTTTATTTAACTTATTATTACTGATTAATAAAATGTATCCTCCTTGTGTAGAGATAAACAAAAAAATAATTCCAGAAATTAGGAAAAATATTGTAAAGGAGTTAAAGGACAGGGGAATGAAAGAAAATGAAATTGCAAAAGTTTTAAGAATTTCACAGGGGATGGTCAGTAAATATTATAAGGATGAAATTGAGGGGAATGATATAATAAAAAATATTTCAAAGAAAATTGCAGAAATGATTTTAAACGAATATGATGAAATAAAAATAAATGAAACATTATGTTCTTTCTGTATAAATTACAGGAGTTCATTGAATTTTTGCAGCATACATAGAATTGAAAACTGTACGATGTGTTCCTATATGTACAATAAAAATTTTTATTACTATGAAAATGAAATGAAAAATTCCCTATTGGAATCAATAAATATGCTCAATGAACTAAAATGCAGGGACATTCTGCCTGAAGTAAGGTCCAATTTATTATTTGCCAAGGATAATGCAGAAACTTACCTTGATGTTATGGCATTCCCAGGAAGAATATCCTGTTTCAAGAATAAATTGATATATTACAAAGAACCTGAATTTGGTGCGAGCAAGTATCTATCGGATATTCTGCTAAATTTTAAAAAATTCGGATTCAAAAGTTTAATGAACATCAAATACAATGAAAAGTTTTTAAAAAAGATTGAATCGAATAAAAAATTTAAATATAAAATAGTAAAGAACATTGAATTTGAATTGAAAGAATTGAGGGAACCTTACGATTTCATAATTTCTAAGGGGGGATTATGGATAGAACCGGAAATTTATGTGTTTGGAAAAGAACCTGAAGAAGTTGTAAAAAAAATATTGGAGGTGTGTCTATGAATGTATATGAAGATTTGGAAAAAATTAGAAAAAAAAGGCCTCTGATACATCATATAACAAACTTTGTTGTAATGAATGACAGCGCGAACATTACGTTAGCACTCGGTGCATCTCCCATAATGGCACATGCAAAAGAAGAGCTTGAAGATTTAATAAATATTGCTGACGTTTTGTATATAAACATTGGTACATTGGATTCATTCTGGATAGATTCGATGTATTTGTCTCTGAAATATTCGGAAAAATATGATAAACCTGTATTATTGGATCCTGTGGGGTCGGGAGCAAGCAAATTGAGAACACAGATTTCATTGAAATTGTTAGAAAGCAGTTCAATAAAAATATTGAAAGGAAATGCTGGGGAAATCTTATCTTTGTATGGAGAAAAGGGAAAGGTAAAAGGTGTTGATTCTATTTCAGAAGGAAACATAAATGTAGTTGAAGAATTGGCATTAAAATATAACAAGACTGTAATATCAACTGGAAAATTTGATTATGTTTCTGACGGAAAAAGGAAGGCAATAGTAAAAAATGGAACAGAAATGTTTGAAAAAATTACGGGGTCAGGATGCATGCTTGGATCTGTTATATCATCTTTCATGGCAGTAAACAGAGATTATTTTGAATCCTCCATTGAAGGCTTATTAACATTTGAAATTGCTGGAGAACTGGCTGAGAAATTTTCATCTGGTCCAGGTTCTTTTAAAGTCAATTTAATGGATGCAATAAATTCAATAAATGTAAATGATTATAACCTTGCAAGGGTAGATTACTTATGATACCAAGGGGTATATACGGGATTACATCCTCAGAATTTGGAATTTCTCAAATTGAGAGTGCAAGGATATTACTCGATGCCGGTATAAGGATCATTCAATATAGGGAGAAAAATGCAACAAGCAGAAGGATGTATGAAGATGCGGTTAAAATAAAAAAATTGTGTGATGAATATAATGCTACATTCATTGTAAATGATAGGGTTGATATAGCATTAGCCTCAGAATCTTCAGGCGTACACGTTGGTCAAAAGGATCTACCTGCGGAGATTGCAAGGAAATTGATAGGTAATAAAATTCTGGGAGTTTCTATATCATCAATAGATGAGGCAAAAAAAGCAATAATCGATGGTGCGGATTACCTTGGGGCGGGGGCAATTTTTACAACAGGTACAAAAAATGACAGTGAATTCCTGGGTATTGAAAATTTAAAGAAAGTTATAGAGATTTCGAATATTCCTGTAATTGCTATAGGGGGCATTAAATTAGAACACGTCAAAATATTGAAAAATATTGGTGTCCATGGAATAGCCGTGATATCTGCAATATTTGGGTCAGAAAATCCAAGGGAAATGGCAAGAAGGTTTGTTGAGGAATGGGAATCATGAATTTCGCATTTACAATAGCCGGTTCTGACTCGAGTGCTGGAGCTGGAATACAGGAAGATTTAAAAACATGCTCATCGCTTGGAATTTATTGTTTGACTGTTATAACATCCATAACTGCCCAAAATACATTTTCGGTCAAAGAGATATTCGATATCCCTCCGGAAGTTGTTGGAAAACAGATTGATGCAATATATGAGGATTTTCCTATCAAGTATGGAAAAACTGGAATGCTGAGCAATAAGGATATAATAAAAATGGTATCAAAAAAGATTGATGAATATAATTTAAAGGTAGTAGTGGATCCTGTGATGTATGCAAAATCGGGTGCAAAACTTTTGAAGGATGATGCTGTTGATTCCATGATCAATGATCTGATTCCGATCGCATTCATCGTGACACCAAACATACCTGAGGCTGAAAAAATATCGAATGTTAAAATAAAAGATTTAGACGATATGAAAAAGGCGGCTGAAATAATAAAAGCCTATGGTCCAGAAATAGTCATAATAAAAGGGGGACACATGGAATCTGAAAATATAACAGATGTGATTTACAGCAAAGATTTTATTTTCCTGGAATATAAGAGAATTAATACCAAAAATACTCATGGAACAGGATGCACATATTCATCGGCCATCGCATCATTCTTATCAAAGGATTATGAACCCATTGAGGCAATAAAAAATGCGAGATCCTTTTTGCAAAAGGCATTGGAAAATAATTTGAACATTGGCCATGGTCATGGACCATTAAATCCATTTTATAATATATGGAAATAAAAATAATAAAAAATTTATTTTTATCATTTTTTCTTTTTGGATTTATTTTCCTCCTTTTTCTCCTCCTTCTCCTCTTTCTTTTCTTCCTTCTTCTCCTTCTTTGGCATCGATATCACCCATTATATATATTACAAATTAAACTATTTAATTATTTTTATTTTTGATTAATATCTTTTATAATATTTTTCAAAATTCTAAATGATAATAATGCACATTTTTGCCTTGTTGGGGTTAATGATATTGGTATCAATTTTAGATATTCTTCCTCGCTCATTTTCATGATATCCTCAATGTTTTTATTTACAAAATTTTCTGAAAGAATTTCAGCTGAGAATATAGAAATTGTACAGCCTTCTCCAGTAAATTTTATCTCCTTAATTATATTATTATTTAACTTAACGAACAATTTTATTTTATCTCCACAGAAGGGATTGCTCTCCTCCATAGAATATGAATCTTCCAATCTTCCAAAATTCTTTGGATTTCTATATACTGAAATTATATAATCCAATATAAATTCATCCAACTTTCATCACCCTTTTAACCTTTTCAATACCTTCTATCAATGAGTCTACATCATCCCTATCATTGTAAATATAAAAACTGGCTCTTGATGTTGCGGGAATATTATAAAAATCCATCAATGGCTCTGCACAATGATGGCCAGATCTTACCATGATATTTTCTGTATCCAGTATTGAAGCGACATCATGGGGATGAATTATAATATAATTTTTTATCAATTCTTTTTGTATTATATTATTAAAATTTTTAAAATTGAATGATATTACACCTCCTTTATTTTCTACTTCCCTTGGACCATAGATTTCAATGTCCTCGAATTCACTAAGTCTATCCATTGCATATTTTGTTAACGATTTTTCATGATCCCTTATGTTTTCTATTCCAATTTTTCTAATATAATCTATTGCTGCAGAAAGACCATAGGCACCTTCAACGTTTGGAGTCCCCGCCTCAAACTTCAATGGGGGATCTTCATAAATTACTTTATTTAGATGAACTTCCTTTATCATTTCTCCACCGACCAGAAACGGCTCCATTTTATCCAAAATTTCATATTTTCCATATAAAACACCAATACCCATCGGACCGAGCATTTTATGACCTGAAAAAACAAGGAAGTCACAGTCGATGTCTTTAACATCTACCCTAATATGAGGAACGGATTGAGCTCCATCTACGATAAAAATAGATTCATTTTCATGTACCATCTTCGACATTTCTTTTACATTATTAATGGTACCTAAAACATTCGATATGTGAGTTAGGGATACAACTTTTGTATTTTTGTCAAATTTATTTTTAAAATCTTCAATATCCAAATACCCATCCCTTGTGATATTGATAAATTCGATATCTATTCCAAATCTTTTTAACCTTAACCAGGGCAAAATATTTGAATGATGTTCCATCATGGATATCAAAATCTTGTCGCCCCTTTTCAAAAAAGAGAAAAATAATGAAAATGATAGTAAATTCAACCCTTCAGTCGTATTCCTTGTAAATATTATTTCATTCTCATCTGCATTTATGAATTTTGCAACATTTTTCCTTGAATTCTCATACAGCTCTGTGGAATTCTCACCTAATGAATAAATGCTCCTGTGAACATTTGCATTGTAATTTTCATAATACTCCTTTATGCTGTTTATAACATCATATGGCTTTTGAGTGGTGGCCGTATTATCTAAATAAACGATCCTCCTTCCATTTATTAATCTTTTAAATATCGGGAAATCCTCTCTTATTCTTTCTACATTCATATGATGATAATTAAATTTATGAAAATTTAAATTTTTTGTCGTTTTATAAAATAATATATTCAATATTGAAATTTAAATTTATATATAAAATTATTTTATGACATTTATTATCAATAATTCTTTTTGAAAAATTTCATATATCTATTATATATACATAAGTCATTTATGAATTATATAATAGATGTTGAAAATTTAAGAAAGGTATATCAAAATAATATCGAGGCCCTTAGAGGAATTGATTTAAAAATAAAAAAAGGTGAAATTTATGGATTTCTAGGGCCGAATGGTGCAGGAAAAACCACCACGATAAAAATATTAACAACTATAATTAAACCCACATCCGGAACAGTTTACGTTTCAGGATATCACATAATTAAGGAACAGGAAAAGGTGAGGAAGATAATTGGTTTGGTTCCACAGGATTTAACGGTGGATGATGATTTAACTGGCCTTGAAAATCTAGTTCTGCAGGCAAGTTTTTATAATATAAAAAAGGAGGAGGCCAGGAAAAAGGCCATGGAATTGCTAGAACTGGTTGATCTTAAAGAGGCAGCAAATAGAATGGTTTCAACATATTCCGGTGGTATGAGGAAAAGGCTGGACTTGATAGTAGGCCTTATTCACGATCCAGACATACTTTTCCTGGACGAACCAACGCTGGGTTTGGATGTACAGACGAGGACGAGGATGTGGGAATACATAGAAATATTGAGAAAAGAATATGAAAAGACGATATTTCTTACAACACATTATCTTGAAGAGGCAGAAAAACTATGTGATAGAATAGGTATAATAGACCATGGAAAAATCGTGGTTGAAGGATCTCCCGATGAATTGAAATCTTCCGTGGAATTCGATATGGTTGAACTGGAAATTGATAATGTTAATGATGCAATTAAATTGCTTGAAGAATTTTCACCGGAAATAATGAAAAATAAAATTTTGATTAAAATAAAGGATTCTGAGAAGAATATTCTGCCCATAATGAAAATATTGAATGATAAAAACATAAACATCAGGAGAATACATATTGAAAAACCAAGTCTTAATTCTGTATTTCTGAAATACACCGGTAGAGAAATGAGAGAGGGAGAAAGCGAGGAAGACATATTAAGAACAATGAGATCCATAAGGAGGGCTAGATAATGGACCCAAGGCTTTCCCTGACATTCAGAGAATTAAAAAAATGGATAAGAAATCCCATGCAGATGATAATAACAATAATTCAACCACTATTTTGGATATTTCTCTTTGGAAGTGCATTCAACATTACCAATCTCGTACCGTCAAATTTTCCATCCATGAAAAATTACATTATGGATACATATTTCATGGGAGCAAAAAATTACATATCCTTTTTAACACCCGGTATGTTGGCGATAATGGCATTGTTTACCGCCATGTTCAGTGGCGTATCACTGATATGGGACAGAAGGTTTGGCTATCTAACAAGGCTTCTGTCTTCACCTATTCCGAGGGATGCTATAATATTTTCTAAGGTTTTTTCGGCAACGGTTAAGGGGACCTTTCAATCAACAATATTATTGATAATTGCAGTTATTGTACCGGGAGGACTATATGTTTCATCTAACTTTTCCTTCATAAATATCATCATACTATATGTTACTTTAATAATGCTTTCCTTTGGTTTTTCAGGCCTATTTTCACTATTAACGGTGAGGATTAAAACCATTGAAACTTTAATGGCAATAGTTAATCTGTTAAATTTACCACTTATGTTTACATCCACAGCAATGTTTCCAGCTGAAATGATGCCAGATTGGCTTAAAAATTTATCATCATATAATCCGATATCATGGTCTGCAAATACAATGAGGTATGAACTAATTTCAGGAATAACGATAAATAATACAATTATTAACTATTTGTTATATCTTTTTATTTTTGATCTCGTCGTATTTGCATTGATAATGATAATTTCAAAATATGGATTTAACGAATAAAAATTATAATTTTTGTATATTTCAATATTTCAAAAATATAAATCGTACAGAATTTCGGAAATATCCTTTATATCTCCATGTTTTCCTAAATTCGCATAACATACTGGACATGCTGTTACTATTTCATCGGCATTGAGTTCCTTCAACTGATTATATCTATTGGAGGAAATATAATCTGAATTTGACGGAAATAGCATTTCTATGGGACCACCGCAACAGTATGTATTCTTCCCGTTCCTGACGGGCAATTTTACTTCTCCAATACTATTTAGAATATTTAATGGCGTATCAACCTTTAAATGGGCTGTAAAATGGCACGGTTCATGATAGGCATAACTTTTGTTGGTTTTTTTGATTTTTAATCTTATTATATCCAGATAGTATTCGATTTCAAAATTAAAATTATCAACAATCTCGGGATAAACGATTTTAAGAACCTCATATGTATGCGGATCTGAAACGATGATATTTCTGACATTTAATGAATTAAAGAAATCCCTGAGATATTTCCCATATTCAATCAATTCTTCGTGATATCCAAATTCATAAAGTAATGCTCCAGAATATGGTTCAAGATATCCTAAATAGCTAACATCTTTGTACTCCGTCTTTATGATATTATATATCTTAAGGATAATTGAATCCATTTTCATCTTCATTTTTTTATCCTCGAAATTCGAGAAGAGTTTTATTATGTTTTCATTTTTTTCCAGGATCTTTTCAGCGAGATCTTTCATTTTATTTTTTTTAATCAAATCTGATAAAATCTTTGCCTGGGCCATTAGGTAATACATACCACCTGTATAAAATAATATGGGGGAATTATTTTTCATTGAAATATCGTACCAGGATGGTCCAACCATCTTGCCTGTAGGTGACTTTTCCTTTAATATATTTTTCACCAGGGCGTCCACAATATAATCTTTTATGCCTTCATTTTTCATAATATTTTTAACCATTAAACTTGCCTTTCCTGCACTTATACCTGCTGGACATACAGATTCACATACATTGCAATTTAAACATGAATAATAAAAATCCCTTATATTCTGAATCCCGATCTTTTTATTTACAATTTCCCTGGCTAAGAATATCCTTCCCCTTGCACCGTATGAAGATATGTAATCAAAGGCCTGGTATGTTGGGCAGACAGCTTCGCAGAAGGAACAGTTTATGCATTTACCAGTGTAATCCTTTAAATCTATTTTTAATCTCATATCAGTTTTCCCCTGTTCATTATATTTTTAGGATCTATTATTTTCTTTATTTCTTTCATTATTTCAATATTTTTAGGCGAATTTTTATATTTCATCTCCAACAGGAGTAATTCTTTCTTTTCTATTCCAATTCCGTGTTCTGAAGATACGGATCCGCCATGTTTTAAAGCAATCTCTCCCAGTTTATTGAGAAGATTGAATACTCCTTCCATCATCCTTTTATCCTTTGGATTTACGAATATGTTGGCATGGATATTACCATCTCCAATATGTCCAAATAACGTGGCTCTGAATCCAGATTCAATTATTTTATCATTGATCTCCCTGAGGGCCTTCGGCAATTCAGATGCCGGAACAATAATATCGCCAATAATAATATATTCATCAGGACTTGTCCTTTCCAGAAGCTGGGATGAATACAGACCTTTTCTTGCCTGATACATCTGTTCCATCTCCTGAGGATCTTTGGTTTTTTTGGTTAATATGGGATTTGTCCTTTTAATTACATTTTCAAATTCATCCATCATCCTATCTAACGATTCCCTTGTCGAAGAAACATCAATCAAAATCATATATTTTGCATTCTCAGGAAACTTTATACCTTTTACCTTCGTTATTGAATCCATTGCAATCCTATCCATGAATTCTGCTATGTATGGTGTGTATCCATTCTTCTTTAATAATGAAATGGCCGTACCTGCACTCTCTATATCCTCATAATATGCCAATATTCTTCCAATGGCCTCTGGTAAAGGAGCGATCTTTAGTATGGCCTTTGTAATTATACCTAAGGTACCTTCACTCCCTATAATTAAAGAATTAAGATCATACCCTATGGATCTTTTCAATGTTTTTCCACCGAATTGAACTATTTCTCCTGTGGGTAATACAACCTCCATGCCCAAAACCCATTCTTTTGTTGCACCGTACATTACTGTTCTTAATCCCCCGGCGTTTGTATTTATTGATCCTCCTACTGTTGCTGTGATTGAACTTGCAGGGTCTGGAGGATAAAAATGGTTGTATTTTTTTAGCTGTTCATTTAAATAGTCCAGTTTAACTCCAGCCTCTGAAATGACATACCTATTCTCTATACTTATATCTAAAATGCTGTCAAACCTGGCCATGCTCACTACTATTCCATCTTCTAACAATATTGGACCTCCTACCAATGATGATCCTCCTCCCCTCACGGCCACCGGAATATTATTTTCTGTTGCCAGCAACAATATTTTTGATATTTCTTCCGGAGTTCTCGGCAATACCACGGCCAATGGAATTTTACCTTCAAATATTGATGCATCTTTTGAATATGGCAATAATTCCTCATATCTGTAAAGTACATATTTTGATCCAACGATTTCTTTTAATTTCTCAACAATATCCATAATTACAGAATTGAAATCACAGATAAAAATTCAATGGAATAATTCCCGGATATTCTCTATTTTATCGTACCTGAAAACAGGGCCATCCTTACATACATAGAATCTTCCTATATTACAATGGCCACATATGCCGTAACCGCATTTCATCTTTCTCTCCATTGAAAGATAAATATTTTCCGGATCGATGTTCATGGATAATAATTCCTTTACCGCATATTTCATCATAATTTCCGGACCTATGATGAAAAATTTTGCATCCTTCCATTCAATTCTATTAAACAACTTTGTAACCACACCGACATTACCCGTCCATGTTTCATCCGGATTATCAACGGTAATATCCACCCTAAAAAGTTTAGACCATTCTCTCAATTTTTCTTTGTATACCAAATCCTTCGGGGATCTTGCACCGTACAATAAATGCATATCATTTCTGTTGATCCTTAACATTCTTTCAATATATGAGGAAAGGGGAGGTAATCCGATACCCCCGCCTATTAAAACTGTTTTTCTTTCATCAATTTGCCATCCATTTCCGTAAGGGCCCCTAATACCGATTTTATCTCCCCTTTTTAATTTATGAACATGGGATGTTACATATCCGACATTCTTTATGCTAAAAAGCAACTTTCCATCCACATAACTTCCGTATGAGATGGGAATTTCTCCCTTTCCATATATTCTGAGCTCATAAAATTGTCCCGGACTTGGAACTATTCCTATCACATCGTTCACTAAAAAGGACTTGATGTCGGGGGTTTCATCCCAAACATCCAATATCAAAGTTTCAAAGGATTTCAATGAATTCATCTGTTATACCTCCCGATTATGTCCCTTATATCTATTGAAACGGGACATACTTCAAAGCATCGACCGCATCCGGAACAGAGATGTATACCATATGTCAAATAATGGTATGATAGTTTATGCATAAACCTCTGCCTCAACCTTGAGGATAATGATGGCCTTGGGTTTACGTTTCCAGCCATCCTGGTAAACCCTTCCATTATGCATGAATCCCATTCTTCTATCCTTTCATATGAATTTTCATTAATGTCGAAACAAAAACACGTTGGACATGCATAGTTACAGGCTCCACATGAAATACATTTTTTTGCCAATTCATTCCAAATTTCATCTTCCCATTTTATTTTATTTTCAATTCCCTTAATGTTCAGAGGTACCATCAATTTAGAAAAATATTCGTTGTAATTGTTTAAAAATTCAACCATCTCTTGAGAAACTTCTTTAAAAAGGTTGCTCATGAAAATATTGTCTTTTATTTCAACAATATAACCATTTTTGTATTTTAAAAACTGTGCACCAAATTCCTTTAATCTTACACCCTCAAATGTGGTACAGAATCCATATTTACACGGCTCCGTACAAATAAAATTTGCAAAGTGAATATGTTCTCTTCTCTTATTGTATTCAATATCCAATTTTAGAACGGTCTCCATTATATTAAATCCGGACAGGTCACAGGATCTTATGCCAAATACAATTATTTCTTTATCATCTTCAATTTCGTTCAGATTTTTCCATGCTGGAAGGATTATATCTTTTGGGGATAAAATGGATCTTTCATCCACAAATTCATGTTCACTCTCAATATAATCAAAAACGACATCATTTCCAACCCTCTTTGTAGCATATACCCTATATTTTTTAATCAAACTGTTCAAATAATATTTGAAATCTTCATCTTTTATAAAGTAGATTCCTACTGACATTTTCCCACTCTCGCACCAGTAACCTTCAGCTCTGGAATCCTAGCCTTTGGATCCAAGTTAGAGTTGGTAAGAACATTTGCTGGAGCTTCCACATAATGGAATGGCATGAATAGTATACCTTTTGGAACATTTTCTGTTACCCTTGCCTTTACACACAGTTTTCCATGCCTTGTCTCCACCAATATTTTTTCATTGTTTTTGATACCCAGTACTTTTGCATCATCTGTATTGATTTCAACATAAGGTTCTGGTTCTTCTCTTTCAAGGAGATATACTTTTCTTGTCATCACACCCGTGTGAAATTGATAATAAACTCTGCCTGTTGTTAGTATGAATGGATATTGAGAATCCCAAAATTCTAAAGGCCTTTTCCACTCTGACGGTAAAAATTTCCCGAGACCTCTTGTGAATTTTTCCGTGTGCAATATTTCTGTTCCCTGACAATTTTTAACTGGCCATTGCAAACCTCCAGTCTCTTCCAGACAGTTATATGTTATTGATGAATATTGTGGTACAAGCCTAGATATTTCATTCATTATATCTTCAGAGGTGAGGTAATTCCATGAATAACCTGCCGCATTTGCTATCATTTGAATTATCTCCCAATCACTTTTAGATTCACCGGGTGGATTTAAAAAAGGTTTTATGAGCTGTATTCTTCTTTCAGTATTCGTAAATGTTCCGGTCTTTTCAGCAAAACTGTAAGATGGAAGAACAACATCTGCAAATTCAGCCGTCTCGGTCATAAATATATCCTGAACAACTAGAAATTCAAGTTTTTCCAGGGCTTCCATTATTTTATCAGTTTCTGGTTCCGATAATACTGGATTTTCACCCATTATGTACATTGCCTTGATCTTACCTTCCAGGGCATATTCAAACATCTCCGTCAAAGAGAGTCCTGGTTTAGATGGCAATTTACAGTTCCAAGCTTCCTCAAATATCCTTCTGCCTTCATCATCGTAAACTCTCCTGTATCCCGGTAAAAAGTCACATAAAGCACCCATGTCACTTGATCCCTGAACATTGTTATGCCCCCTAAGAGGTGCAACACCGGTTCCTCTTTTTCCCACGTTTCCTGTGAGAAGAGCGAGATTTGCAATCGCCTGAACATTTTCCGTACCTTGCACGTGCTGTGTAATTCCCATAGCATAAAATATTATTGATCTTTTTGTTGCATATAGAATGGCTGCTTTCTCGATATATTCGGGATCTACACCGGTAATTCTTGATGCTATGTCAGGGTCATAATTTTCAATGACCTTCTTGTATTCTTCGAAATTCTCAGTTCTTTTTTCAACAAATTCTTTATCATATAGATCTTTTGATATTATTACATAGGCCATTGAATTTAGAAGGGCAAGATCTGTCCCGGGATAATGCCTCATATAAATATCGGCAATATCGGCAAGTTTGATTTTTCTTGGATCTGCAACTATCAAAATTTTACCTTTGTACTTATTTTTAATAATTCTAGAACCTATTATTGGATGCTGCTCCGTGGTATTTGAACCTATTACAAAATACAATTCAGCATTATCTATATCTCTTATGGAAGTTGTCATTGCACCTGAACCAAAACTTGTTACTAAACCTTCTATCGTAGATGCATGACAGGAACGGGCACAATGATCTACATTGTTTGTATGAAAAACTTGCCTTGCCAACTTCTGCATTAAATAGTTATCCTCATTTGTACATTTTGCACTTGCTTGAAATGCTAGAGCATCTGGACCATATTTTTCGGATATTTCCAAAAGTCTCGAGGAGGTTAAATTAATTGCAGTTTCCCAATCTATTTCTTTAAAATTTCCTCTTTCATCCTTTAACAGTGGTCTTTTCAATCGTTCATTACTTTTGACATACCTTAAACCTTTCCAGCCTTTTATGCATAAAGTTCCATAATTGATATCTTCCCTTTTTGAAGGTATTACATTTTTAATATCCTTAAAATTTGTTTCAACGTAGATATTACAGCCTACACCACAGTATGGACAAACCGTCTTTACAACTGTGATGTTCCTAACCTCCTGTAATAATCTATTGTCATTTTAATTCCTTCTTCTAAAGTCGTTTTTGCTTTAAATCCCAATACTTTTTCTGATTTTGTTGTATCTGCCTGTGTCAAGTAAACATAATTTTTTACAGGATTTTCAATATATTTTGGTTTAATGTTAACATTCATGAGTTTCATTAACATTTCCACCATTTCATTCAATGAATATGATTTACCAGTCCCCACATTAAATATTCCATTAACATTGGATTTCATTGCTTTAATTAATGCATCTACAACATCTCCAACATAGATGAAGTCTCTCTTCTGGGAACCGTCGCCATAAATCACGGGTGTCTCGTTTTTCATATATGACCATATGAATTGCGATATAAGATTGGCATAATTTTTCTTGTATTGCTCCCTTGGTCCATAAACGGAGAAGAACCTCATCGCATTCAATCTTAATCCATAAAGGTCTTCATATACCTTTGATAACCTCTCCTCTACCAACCTTGCCTCAGTGTAAAAATCAGTGGGCTTTATTATCATGTTTTCATTATGTGGAGGTTCTAAACCGTTGTAAAGAGAGCTTGATGACGCATTAACAATTTTGGCATTGTTTTTAATTGCCAATTCTAAAACGGAAATTATTCCAGATACGCTCTCAGTGAATTTTTCTCTATTGGCCTTATACATAGGGGTTGATGATGGCTTACCTAAATGGAATATTCCATCTATAGAACCGGGATTTACATTCTTATAAAATTCATCCACCCTCATCTTATAAAATTCGATGTTGAATTCTTTTATCAATTCTTCAGAGCCCGTATGTAAACTGTCAACAACAATCACATCATTATTTTCTTTTACAAGTCTTTCAACAAGATTGGAACCTATAAATCCGGCTCCTCCTGTAACTAAATATTTTGGCATGTCCTATAAAACATTTAAAAAAATATAAAGTTTTTGAGAAATTTAAGAATGGCGGGCAAAAAGAGTTACGGTATCACCATCCTCCAAAACATGGTCTAAACCTACTCTTTGATTCGGATATTTTGAGCTGGGACCATTTACGATGGCATATTTAAATTTATCAACAAAATCTTTATGTATATTTCTGCACACCATTTCCACGGTGGAATACCTTTTTATCACCATTGGCTCCTTTTCCCCATCCGGAGGTTTAACATAAATCGTTATCAGATCGAGTGTATCATATATGGTATCTTTCAATGTATCAATATTTTGATTGAACTTTGCTGAAACTGGAATCATGTTGTATTTTTCAACAAGATTTTTAATTTCATCGGAATTTAAAATTTCAGGATTTTCATCTATTTTATTTAAAACAAATATTGCTGGAATATAGACCCTATTTCCAATTAAGAAGTCTATTAAATCATCAATGTTTATTTTTTCCCTTATCACCAAATCACCATTTACTATCTTGAATTCTCTCATAATATCTTTTATTGTTTCTTCATCTATTTCCATTTTTACTGTTGAGTAAATATTGATTCCGCCCCTGTCCTTTTTAACCAAAAATATGTTTGGTCTCCTCCTATTTAATCTAATTCCGATGGAATAAAGCATCCTAATAACAGGAGATGGATCAGGGTTATGTATATCTGTTACAACCATGATAACATCAGACGTTCTAGCTATGCTTAAAACCTTTTTACCCATACCTTTTCCTTTTTCGGCCCCTTCAATAATACCTGGCAAATCTAAAATTTGAATGTTTGCTCCCCTGTAATTCATCATTCCGGGAATAACATCAACCGTTGTAAAATCAAAATCTCCGGTTTCACTTTTTAAATTTGTCAGAGCATTAAAGAGTGTGCTTTTACCAACACTTGGAAATCCAACCAGTGAAACCATTCCATTTCCCGACTTTTTTACACCTATTTGATGGCCTCCTCCACCCCTCTGAGATTCCTTCATCTGCCTAAGCTTAGCAAGTTTGGCCTTCAATTTTCCAATATGATGCTCAGTAGCTTTGTTGTACTGCGTTTTTCTTATCTCTTCCTCGATCCTTTTTATTTCTTCATCTACGTTTACCATTTTTCATAATCAAAATAATTCACATTTTTATAATTTTTTATATTTAAGATCACCATCAGATTTTAAAATATTTTTAAACTCAATGAAAAATCTTGAATAACTGTGTATAATTTATTGATAATAAAATTAAATGAATGAAATATTAAAAAAAAGGTGGTGTTTTAATTGAAGATATTTGGAATTGCTTCACCCTGGTCTGGAAGTGGAAAAACAATCGTTTCTATTATGCTATCTTCCATTTTAAGGAATGGAGTATCTTTTAAGATAGGCCCCGACTTCATAGACTCTGGTATACTGAGATCAATTACCGGAAGAGGTGAAAACATAGACAGATATTTAGAAGGAAAATTTTATAAAAGATTAATATGTCAATATGAAAACTATGATTATGGAATTTTTGAAGGTGTAATGGGACTTTATGACTCAGGAATAGATTTTGATAATAGTACATATTACTATTTTAATAAATTAAAAATTCCTCATGTTTTGGTAATAGATGTTTCCAAAATGGCTGAAAGTTCTTATTACATATACAAAGGCTTTAAAAATAAATATACGGTTGGCGTCATTTTGAATAATTATTATGGAGAAAAACATTTAAAAATGGTGGAAAGGGAATTTTTAAAAAATAATGTAAAGATATTCGGAAATATTCCAAGAGATGAGAATTTGAAAATAGGTGAAAGATATTTGGGTTTACATACTTATATGGAAAACAATTTTGAAAATATTAAAAATATTGCTGAAAAATATATATATAAAGAAATAATAGAATATTTTTCTGATTTCAAATGCAAATATGAATATAATAATGATAAAAATATTAAAAAAGATAAAAAAATTTACGTGGCAATGGACAATGCATTCAATTTCTACTACGAATACAATTTGAATTTATTATCCAGATTTGGGGAGATTGAATTTTTTTCACCTCTTAAAAATGATCCACTTTATAAACCGAGCTTCATCTATTTGGGAGGGGGATACCCAGAATTATACAGGGAGTATTTATCTAAAAACTATAAAACAAAGGAGTCAATATTGGATGCATATTACAATGATATTCCCATATATGGAGAATGTGGTGGTTTGATGTACATGATGGATAACATAGATGGATATAAAATGCTAGGTATTTTTAAGGGAAATGTAAGGAGCAAGGTAAAATTAACTCTAAATTATACTGAATTAATACCTTTAAAGAATGTTTTATTCTTTAAAAAAGGCATGAAAATAAAAGGACATGAATTTCATTACAGTACAATTGAAACAGATGAAAATCCCACGATGAAAAATTTAAGAGGTTCCGGTATTAGAAATAACATGGATGGACTCAATTCCAAAAATGCCTTTGGAATGTATACACACATTCATTTTTTTAGATACAAAAATTATTTGGAAAATTTTTTAGAAAATATTAAATAATTTTTTAATTTCCGTTCTTCAATGCATAGAAACTCAAATGAAAAATTGGTTGTCGAAACATTATGGTCCAGGCATTGTAGATTTTGCAAAGAAAGTCAGTTATGCAGATTTCACAAAATTTTAAATGATTTGGAAATAGATCCAAATAGGGTAAATCTTGTAGATATAAGAAAATTTGGACAGAGTAAAAAATACAGTGTTAGATTGATATACATGTCAAATAAAATTGAGCTTGTAGAATTATCGCTGTCTTTTCCCTCCATGGATATAACTGTAATTAAAGGTGCGGGAAAGGACAGAAAAAGTATTATAACATTAAAATTCTCTGAAAAATTGATCAACGAACTGTTTATAATTTCAAATCCTGAGGATATCCCAAAATATAAAAGGATTGATGATCCCACTTTTAAAAAGATTTACAAGAATACCATTGGGGATTAGCGAGGAGGCCATTTTAGCCATCCTCTCCTCACACACCAGACTGTCGTGGGGATCCTGGTGCAATGAACATTATATATTATTGATATTAAAATTTTTCTTATAATTTTAAGAAAATTTTAAATTCCATATACTTATATAAAATCATGAATTTAACATATATAATAATTGCATCTCTTTTATTAAACGTAATTTTAATGGTTATAATAATAACATTAAAAATAATTTATAGAAAAAATGTGTATAATGAGGCAAAAAAATTATTTAAAACATGGGCGGAACAAATTTTAGAAAAGGAAAAGGAAAATATTAGAAAAGATCTTGAAAATATTTTAAATGAAAAATATAAAATGGAAATGGAAAAATGGAAACAGGAATATTCACAAAAAATAAGAGAGGATGCCATAAAAAAATCTGGAGATGTCTTAAAGGGAAAGGTAATAGAACAGATAGTTCCATATTTTAAAAATTTTCCATATGATCCCAGGGATGCAAGGTTTATCGGATCACCGATCGACTTTATCATATTTGATGGTTTAAGGGAAAAGAAGAAGGTGGAAAGAATAATATTTCTGGAAATAAAAAGTGGAAAGAGCAAATTAAATGATAATGAAAAATCAATCGAAGAAGTAATAAAGGACAAGAAGGTAGAATTTAAAACAATTTACATTGAATAGATTCACATGAATTTAATGACGATTATTTTTCTATCATTCGTATTTTCATCCACCTTGATAAACTTCTTTTGTATTTTTGAAAAAACTGAATCCAAATATCCATTAATAAATGCATCAAATTCCTTCGTAGTTATCTTCTCAATGTTCATCACGAATTTTTTATCGCTCAATTCTTCTATGTTTACCTTTAACAGTGGCATGTTTTTCTCAATGTCTTCCTTTATAGATTCCATTATTTTTTTATTGGATTCTATCTTTGAAAATAATTTTAGGGATATTTTTGAAAATTTTAATCCATAATTTTTCCCGAGATCAAATATCAAGGATGTATCGGAAAGTGCTTCAAATGATGCACTTAGAAATTTTTCTAAATAACCGTTGGAATATTCATCGTCTATTTGTATGTTTTCAATTTTAGGAACTAAAACACTATTTTTATTGATCAGATAATAAAATTCCGATATTCCTTTCAATCCTTTTTTTTGTTCAATGAATTCGTAAATAAATTTTAAATTACTGCCATTGACCATTTTAATCACCGTCAGACAAAAATATGATAAAAGTCATATTTAAAACTTTTTTGTTTTTTTACCAATTCTAAAAATTAAATAAAAAATAAATGATTAAAAAATTTATGAATATCCTATGATGAATATGAATGGAAATAGATAATCACTGTTTAATATTCCATTAATGTAATAATAATCCTGAACGTAATTGAAGCTATTACTGGATGGATTTGAAGTATATCCCCATTCGACATTTCCAGAAACTAGGTATACATTTAAGAAATAATATACACCAGAAACAAGGTTTATGTTATTTATGGATACATTATACCAATTTTTGCCCGAAACCACGTTTATTGTAATATTATTTAAAACATTGGAAGACCATAGGTTTGTGCCTATACTGAAATTGACCTGTCCTGAACCATTCAAATACAATGTCACGTAATTAATTATGGCATTATTTGACACCACAAATTCTTCTGCCTCAGGAAGAGAATATGTAGATATTGATGTTGAATTCACTTGACTAACAATCTCGCCGATGTTTTTAACTGTTGTATTATTGTTTGTATTGTTGCTATTTGTATTATTTGAATTTGTATTATTGTTGCTTGTTGTATTATTGTTTGTTCCGTTATTAATTGAATTTTTAATAAACTGTATGTTTTGATTGACATTTTTTCCATTCACTGTTATCGTTCCAGATGATGGATTTGCTGTATATCCAGAAACATTTCCTACACTAAATGAATAAGTACCATTCGTAATTCCCGCAAATGATATTGTTGATGTTGTTGATGATTTCGTATTTCCGTTAAATGTTACAGAACATGTAATTCCTGATAGACCGCTTTCAGTAAATGTAACGGTATATGTTGCAGGTGAGGATGATCCATTTGAACCGGATGTATTCCCTGAACTGCTTCCAGAACCATTTCCGTTGGATAATCCCAACATCTGCTCTAAATCCAATGAGAAGTTATATGCATTAATTGATCCCCATCCACTTGGATAATCCCATCCAGGTTTTGCATCATATTGTGTCTGTCCAGCATGATATCCATATGGCGTTTGAACAACATCCCAGAATGGTTTGAGTGAATATTTTGATTCATTTGGCCCCATTTTATATAGCAATGGATTTATAAATCCAAGTTTATGACCTGTGTAAGCAACTATTTCGGCTATAATTCCTGCAATTACTGGAGATGCTACCGATGTTCCTCCCAATGGGAACCATGGACTGCCTCCATTTTGCAATCGTTGAGATGTGTTTGTAATGTAAATAAATGTATTATTTCCGATTGCAGAAATGTCTGCTACATCTCTACCGGATGTTGATCCTCCATTATTCACCACAGCTGGTATATCTTGCCATGATGGCATTGGATATGCTGATGATGTACCACTTGTTGTTCCTACGGTATCTCCATTTGATTGTGTCTGTCCATTAGCATATCATACAACCTGATTTAATATTGCATTGACCGCCGGCAAACCGGCACCATTATAACTTCCAGCATTTCCATTCAGTGTAACTGTTAGGCCACCTACTGCTAAAAATCCTCCTACATTTGTGGCATCATTCGCTGGATAACTCTGCTGGCTAGTATCACCATCATCTCCAGCTGCAGCCATTACTGTTGTTCCAGTTGCTTCCATCTCATGAACATAATTTTGTGTAATATTATCTCCTTGAACATCTCCTCCACCCCATGAATTAGATACTGCAACCAGATTACTTAACTTTGATGCTGCTGCAAATCCTTCATCTGGAAAATTCGTTTCGGATGGACCTGATGAATTTCCTGGACCATAGACTTCAACAGCATTTACACCTGGTGCCAAGGTTGTAACCATTTCCAAATCCAGGGTACTTTCGAAGTTTGCTTCAGTTGAATCATCACCTGCACTAGGACCGGGTGGAACTGCTCCATTTACTGGGTCTCCGGTTACATTGGGTGTTGATCCAACAATATTTTGAATCCACTGTGGTACTACTTGCTGATAATATGATATAACATCCGATGGATTAAATGGAGCTACCTGATTTCCATTTGAATCTACCCCCTCCCATAGAATTGTTGCAACGGTATATTTTGTTGCAAAATAATGTGTATTTGATGGAGATCCATTTGCAGAACCATTGAATAATAAATATGTTTGATAAGCCTTTTCCATATCTCCACCAGTTAAAATTTGTACTCCACCAGAATTTATAAAATCCTTAGATATTTTTAGATCAAAACTATATTTATACATGTTTGTAAGTCCTGAAATTCCATTAACATACTGTGCAATGTATGATGGTAAATATACATTACCAATTGGAGCATAATATAATCCAAATGTAGTATGAAACATTTCTTCTACCTTATACAATGGTACATTGTTCATGAATAGAGCCAGATTATAGGGGCCCACCTCCACTTTGACACCATAGGATTCAAAATATGAGGATACTTGCATTACCACCTGCTCTGAAGGAGAAAATTCAGAAATAAATTCATTCTTTGATATGAATTTGAGATATAATGGAGAACCGGGAGTTGATACTTCCTTTAGATAATATAGAAGTTGGTCATAATTTCTTAATTTCAAACCAACTGAAATGTCAATTTTGATATTCTTGTTTGTAAATCCAAGCAATTTTGAATTTTCAAACAGCGTTTTATCAATATGGTAAGGGATTGCAACCATAGGGTTGGAATATGCCGCTGAAAAACCAAATCCAAATAACATCAATATGCCCAAGATCAGCACTAATAGTTTACTATCCATTATTTACCCTTCTTGCTATGCTATAAAATAACATAATGGTATATAAAGATTTCAACTTTTTCTAATAAGGTTTAGAAAATATTAAAAATTTTTCAAAATATAAAATATTTATTTTAATAAAATTTAGTTTATTTAAATTATTATAATTATGAAAATTCTTTTTAAAATTAAAATATAAAGGATGAAAAAAGAAATTAAATATATCTCTCTTTATATTACCATATGGTGTTTTAATGAAGACCGCAACTGTAATAGGATTACAATTTGGAGATGAGGGGAAGGGGAAAATCGTAGATTTTATCGCTAGATATTTTGATATAGTTGCCAGATACCAGGGAGGGGCAAATGCAGGCCATACTGTTAAAATTGGTGATAATGTTTATAAATTTCATTTAATTCCTAGTGGAATTTTAAATCATAAGATATCAGTATTGGGCAATGGAATGGTAATAGATCCTCTAGAACTTCTCGAGGAAATTGAAATGTTGAAGGGTTTCAATCCTAAAAAATACCTTAAAATTTCAGAAAGGGCACATGTTGTTATGCCTTATCATAAAGAGATAGATAAAAATATGGAGGAGTTGAAAGGATTTGAAAAAGTAGGAACAACAGGCATGGGAATTGGACCTGCATACGAAGATAAATATACCAGGATAGGTATCAGATTCATAGATCTTTTAGATAAAGAGATTTTAAGAAAGAAAATTGAAATTGCTTTAAAGATAAGAAAACCATACCTCACAAATGAATATAATCCGGAAAAATTATCTGAGGAATTTAATAAGATAGGTTTATTTTTCAAAAAGAATATTGTAGATACTTCTTATTACATAAATAAAAGTCTCAGATCGGGGAAAACCGTGTTATTTGAAGGGGCGCAGGGAACACATTTGGATGTGGATTTTGGAATGTATCCATACGTAACCTCCTCAAACACTTCTGCGGCTGGAGTATTAACAGGTATTGGTACAAAGCCTTGCCATGTCAGAAAAGTTATCGGAGTAATGAAAGCATATACAACAAGGGTTGGAGAAGGGCCATTCCCAACTGAACTGAAAGACAATATTGGAAAGGAAATATTGACCAAAGGAAATGAATATGGCACCACAACGGGAAGGCCAAGAAGGGTGGGCTGGTTGGATCTGGTTTTAGTTAAATATTCAATTGAATTATCGGGGGTCAGTGAAATAGCAATTAGCAAAATAGACATACTATCAGGATTTGAAGAGATAAAGGTTGCATATGCATATAAAATAAATGGTAAAATTGTCAAAAAGGTTCCAGTAAAAATAGAGGATCTTCAGAAGGCTGAACCAATATACAAAGTATTTGATGGATGGGAATATCCAAAAGAAAATAAAAATGACATTCCAAATGAAATGCGTGGATATCTAAATTTTATAGAAAAGTATACAGGGACAAAAATTTCAATAATTTCACTTGGTCCAAGAAGGGAAGATACGGTTTTACTTAAAAGAATTTAATAATTCCTTTATTTCATCGATTCTCTTTTCTATTTGGGATATTCCGAACTTTAGATTATCTAAAAAGGAATTGATGTCCCCTATTATTTTAGCACCCTCGGGTGAGGCAACAATCATCTTTTCATTCTCCAATATCCTCAATGAATACCTTACCCTATGAGGTGGAATGCCCGTAATTTGTGACAATTTCATAATACCTGCAGGCCCCTCCTTGTTAAGGAGCTGGAGAATTTGCAAATGTCTCTCTAGCAAATTTAATTCTTCGATCAAATCCTCTATAAGTACTGAAGTTTCAACCATCTCCATACCCCGATATTGAAATTATTAATTAATATTTAATATTTTTGTATAAACTATACTTAATTTTAATATTTATTACAATTTGTAATAAATAAAATTAAGTTCTTAAAGGTAATTTAACATTTATGGACTTAAACAAAATGAAAAGGATTGCGGCATTAAGGGGATTAGAATACATAGATGAATACAAATTTATAGGAATAGGAACGGGCACAACTGTTGAATTTTTGATAGAAGAGTTAGGAAAAAATAGAGATAGATATGCAAACAAAATTTTCTATGCAAGTTCAAACAAAACGAGAGATTTACTTTTAAGTTATAGACTAAATGTTTCTGAACCTGATAGAATTTTGGATATTTACATAGATGGGGCAGACTCTGTCGATTTTAATTTAAATATGATAAAAGGCGGTGGAGGAGCATTAACAAGGGAAAAAATATTAGCTTACAATTCTAAATTCAGAGTGATAATTGTGGATGAAACAAAAATAAAAAGGAACATATTTTCTTTTCCCATGCCCGTTGAAATTTTGCCATTTTCACTCAATTTAATTAAAATTAATTTAAAAGAGATGAATTTAGTATATAAAGAAAGAATTTCCAATGATAAATTGTTCATTACAGACAATGGAAATTACATATTAGATGTGAATCTTAACGATGCTGAAAATCCAGTTGAACTTGCACATAAGATCAAATTAATTCCAGGAGTAATTGAAATTGGATTATTTGAAAATCTTGCAGATATCGTAATAATAGGAAAAGAAAATTTAATGGTTGAGGAGATTAAGAAATCTCTTTGATCTTTTCTAAAATCTCATTGTATTTTATATTTCCATCCTGTCTTTCAGATATAAATTCTTCCAAAATTTCATTTAAAGATTTATTCAATTTATGTATTTTAAGAGGCCTTCCTTTTGTTTCCCTCTTTTCTTTTTTATTTTTTGTCCAATTCCTTTTCATGCAATATTGCAAAGCAACAGATACCTCCGGTTGCCTCATTTCCATATCAAATTCTATATCCCTTGCAGTTCTATCCGGATAATAAAATAAATATGCTATAGTTTTTGCAACATTTTTATCAAAACCAATATTTATAAGATATTCAGACAGTACTTTTACCTTTTCAAAATCTTGCGGATTCATAGGGGGGACACCAAATAATATAAAAAAATCTGATTATAAAAATTTATTCAAAGATTTATCAACGGAATTTCCATCTCCTCTTTTAAAATGGATGAATGCTGGCCTTTATAAAATCTTGTTTGCTTTTCTATAAGGGGTGTCATATAAAATTTTTTGTCCAATGAGATTCCGAAATATGAACTTTTGTATTTTTCTGGTATTTTACCCAAAAGCATTTCAGCTTCGCTTTCGCTTAGAACTTTATAATTGTCAAATCTTAAATCAATTTTTTCGTTAAATATGTGCATTCTAACATCTCCTAAGACAGGCATTTTATTTTTCGAAAATATTTCATCATCAAAATCGTGGACACCTTCAGCTTCTATTTGGCCATGATCAGCTGTGATTATTATTCCGATCTCATCTCTTCTTTTCAATGAAAAATTAAAGATTTTTTCAAAAATATCCCTTGCTGAGTTTAGTGTAATGGATGAATTTGGTCCGTAAAAATGTGATATAATGTCAATGTGTGGAACATAAAATATTATTAAATCTTTATTCTTTTCAAATAAAATATCCACTAAATTTAAAGCATCTGAAATATCAACATAATAATATGATTCATATGGTTTTGTTAGGACGTAAACCAATGGAACATTAATTGTATAAAAAGGAATTATTACCCCAACATTTGCATCTATGTAAAAATTCCAAATTTTTGAAAATATCCATTGCAAAGAATTATCATCAATTTTTTCTTGATTGAAAAACTCCAGAAGGTTTACTGTCTTTCCATATCTTTCATCATAACCCAAAAATCCAATGATTCCATGTTCTCCGGGAAGCATTCCAGTGGTAATAGTTGTCATGACTGTACATGTTGTTGTTGGAAATACTGATGTTATTTTTCTATGTTTAACTTCTTTAGCTATTTTTTCAAATATGTTATAACCAAATGCATCCAAAATTATTATTAGATTCCTTTTTTTAAGATTAATATCATCCATTGTCCTTCTAGATTTAACTCCATAATTTTCTAAGATTGTCTGTGATAGATTGTATATGCTATTTCCACCATATTCGGGATAAAGAATTTCATATGCCATGAAAAAAATATAGAAAATTGATATAATTAATTTTCTGTTTAATATATTATTTTTGCATTATATTTTTTAATTAATAAATTTATCAGCATCCTCGAAATTTGTAATTTAGCCATTTTTCTTTCGAATATCTTGTTTTTATGTTGATTTGGATAATAGAAATTGAATCCGTAAAGGAATATTCTCTTCGCCCCCATGTGATGTGCAAAAAATATAGCCCTATCACCATCCGTAAAACCACCATAGTTAAAGACATTGTACAATGGCATTACCTGTGTTGTGGCAAACCTTTTTTTAAGTTTATTTACGATATACAATTTATCCATATTATCTCCATGTGCATGTACTGAAAATACTGTACCTTTTTCATTAAAATAATCCAATATCCATTCTTCAGTATCAAGATCTGTAAATATTAATTCCGGCTTAATTTTAGAGAATAAAAAATTTTTTGATGCATCATCTGCAGCTATTATATATTTTTCTTTAACTGAATTTATATCAAAGGAGAATGGTGAATCACCGATTATTGCAACATCCTGGTTTTTAATCTCATCTCTCAATATTTCGGGATCAAAAAATGCATCTTTTATCAGGGTAGAGATATATATTGTAGATTTTCTATCATTTGATTCGTTAATATTTAAAATTTTTTTGATATATTTATAATAGGGGTACCATTCATTGAAATTCATCATTCACTCTCCTTGATGAGAATCCTTCTTGAAATTGATGTAAATATGGCTATTAAAAATCCAAGAATTATAAAGAATATTGAAATCTCTGTTGAATTTTTGTTTACTATATTGTACATTATCATGAAATATTCCATAAATCCATATAGCATGAAAGATATGCCACTTAACATTAAAATGCCCGTCCAGAAAAATGGGTTTAATTTATTTGTATGAATATAAACTTCAATGTGGTTCCCCAATTCTTTTATTATACCGGATATCATTATGAATAAAATCATGCCTTCAATAATGTAAAGAATTCTATATATTATATTGCTTACATTACTTGTAATTTCAATTTCATATAATAAACCAAATATGGATAGAATTATAGATATTAGATAGAAAGTTATAGATATCTTTGCCTCTCCAAATGCCTCCCTCATTATGGAATAGAAATTTTTGATTTTTGTACCTGCACTGTAACCTTTCAAAATTAGATATAATCCTAATGTTAATAGAACAAATGATATTGCAAATGTGTTAGGGTCAATAACTAAAAATAGAGGTAGATAAGTCCTTATGAACATAATGAAGTATACTGCTACGCTATATGCAATAAAAATTAATCCTATGGGAACCAATATTTTTCTCATTAAATCCTTCTCTTTTAATGCCTTTACAATTATATAATACGTTGATTCTAAATTACGGCTCTGCCTGACAATAACTCTATGAACATGTTTAATTGGTGCATATGAACTTATTATCGGTATAATATATTCATCTTCTTCACCGTCGCTTATCAGGATTACATCATCTACCTTTATCTTATTATATATTTCATTAAATTGCTTGTTTATTATTTCATCACTTTTTAATCCCACATCTTCATCCCCTGTTATTGTTACAATTTCAACATCCTGATTTTCTTTCTTTAATTTTTCATATATCGATATTGCCGAGAATAGTGCATTTGCATCCGAATCTTCCGGATCCGCTAGAGCCATTTTAATTGCTGCCTCTAAATTTTTTTCCTTTCCTATAATAGGACCTGTAATGCCTGCTTTTCTTCCAAAGTCATTATCTCTATCCACATTTAAGATTAAAGTTACCATTTTTATTAACCCCTGATTGATTCTTTAAATTATTAATAATTTTATATAATTCGAAATTATTCATTACATTTTTATTAACTGTGATTTTTCTATGCGATTTTTGATTCCCCTTAATAATATTCATAACCCTATCACTTTATTACAATTTTTAATATTTGTATATAAGATTAACGTAAAGTGATCCAAGGTTTTAGATTTTAATGCTATCATTTTAATTTTAAAATTTAAAATGAAATTAATATAATTAACTTTTTGTATTGTTATTTTAAAAAATTGTGTAGAAAAATTTATAAATAATTATTATGATAAATTAAATTATGAAAATAATATACAGAAGGAAGGAGCAAGGTGTAAGTGCAGTAATTGGTACAATCTTAATGGTAGCAATAACAGTGGTTGCAGCAGCTGCTGTATTTACATATATATCAGGTTTCTTCTCTTCAAATCCAAATAAACCTTCGTCTCTTTTACTTTCAGAATCAACAAATTATGCACCTAACATGGCATGGATCTGGGCCAATTTCTCGGTTACACAGGGTTCAGTCAATGTTCCTTTCATCGTTCAAGTAGTAAATAAAACAAATGGTCAACTTCTTTATTCCATAATAATAAACAATGTTAACATGACTGGCCCACCAAAGGGAAAAGCCGGATATATCATTCCTTTCATGTTAACCGGTGTTACACCTTATGCAACAGCATACATAAATATCTACGACAATAACCTGAATGGTAAGCTGGATACAGGAGATGCATTAGACATTGGATTCTATGCAGCAACGGGCAAAGTTGTTCAACCATTGAAAACAAGCATTTTGGATCAGTGGGAAGTACAAATTATATACAATGGACAACCATTATACCAGTATCAATTTAATTTCTAAATAAAATATTTTAAAAATTTAATTTTTATTTTCAAATTTTGCCCACCATTCATCTACCATTTTTTGTATTTCCTTGATTTTTTCAGGATCTTGAAAGAGATGCCTGAACCTTCCCTGTGGCTTAAAGTATTCTTCCACCGGCTTCCTTTGTTTTGGTATATATGTTAATCTCATTTTTGAAAAGTCTCCATTTTCTATTTCCCATAAAGGAAAGATTCCAGTTTCTGTTGCCAATCTCATAATTTCTATTGTTTTAGATGGGTCATGTCTCCAACCTGTTGTACAACTTGAAATTGCATGTATGAACTTTGGCCCTTTTATCCCTAATGCTTTCGTTATTTTCATTTTCATATCGGGCAAAAAGGCAGGATTTACCGTCGCAACATATGGTATCTTATGTGCGGCCATTATCTCTGCGATTGGTTTCTTAAATTCATTTTTTCCAAGAATGTTGAATGGTCCAACCTGTGATGTTGTTGTCCAGGCACCGAACGGTGTGGATGATGATCTTTGAATTCCAGTATTCATATATGCTTCATTGTCGTACATGACATACAAAATGTCATGTCCTCTTTCTGCCATACCGCTAAGGCTCTGTAATCCGATATCAGATGTACCGCCATCTCCTCCAAATACTATAATATTAACACCTTCTCTTTTTCCCTGGGCCTTTAAAGCTGCATCAATACCACTTGCCACAGCACTGGAATTTTCAAATGCAACATGAATCCATGGTACTCTCCATGATGTATGAGGATAAGGAGTTGAAAATACTTCCAGACAACCTGTTGCATTAACAACTATTGTATTTGGACCAGCCAACTTTAATACCCATTTTACTATGATGGGGGCAGCACATCCAGCGCAGGCCCTATGCCCCGGTGCAAAAAATTCCTGATTTTCAAAATTCATGGTTGACCCTCCACTTCAAATACCGCTTCTTCATCAACATTTATCCAGTTTATTTCTTTAACCTCCTTATTCAAGGATTCCTTTGCCTTGTTATATATTTCATAATAATCTTCTAGCCTGATGTCTCTTCCACCAAGACCTAATATAAAATCTAGTATCTTTGGCTTTTCCTTTACATTGTTATAAGAAGCTACCAATTCAGTAAATATAACTCCTGCAAATCCCACTGATACATTCCTGTCAACAACTGCAATTACTTTTGCATTTTTTGTTATTTCAATTAATTCTTCCTTTGGAAATGGCCTGAAAACCGTCAACTTTATTAAACCAACCTTTTCTCCTTTTTCTCTTAATTTTCTTACCGCCTCTCTTGCAGTACCCGTCATTGAACCCATTGTTACCAGTAATATTTCAGCATCTTCGTTCATAAATCCTGTAACTTTTTTATATTCCCTTCCAAATAATTCCTTGAATTCCCTGCATGCCTCATCAATTACATTTTTTGAATGTTCCATGGCCACAAACTGTGAATATCTAAATTCCATATAATGTTCTGGGAATACAAATGCTCCAAATGTTGCCGGTTTTGTTGGGTCCAATATTGGATATTTAGGTTTTGGCGGACCAAGAAACTTTTCAACTAATTTATCATCTGGAACATCCACAGGCTCCATGGTGTGTGTTAAAACAAACGCATCCATTCCCATCATGGCTGGTAATAGAACCCTTTCATCTTCAGCCACCCTAAAGGCAATCAGGGTTAAATCAAGAGCTTCTTGATTGTTTTCAGCATAAAATTGCAACCATCCAGAATCCCTCTGTGCTATTGTATCTTGCTGGTCGCCCCAGATATTTACAGGTGCTGAAAGGGCCCTGTTTCCAATAGCCATGACTATTGGCAGTCTCATACCGCTGGCAATAAATAATACTTCATGCATTAAAGCTAACCCTTGACTTGCAGTCGCGGTCATTGTCCTTGCACCAGTTGCTGCAGCGCCTATTGCTGCAGATAAGGCTGAATGCTCACTCTCAACGGGAATGAATTCTGCTTTCATCTCACCATTCGCAATTAATTCAGATACCTTTTCGGGAAATAAGGTAGATGGAGTTATCGGGTATGCGGGGATTACCTGAACCTTTGCTATCTTTGCGGCATAAGCGGTGGCCTCATTTCCCTTCAACATCATCATTACCATGTTATTTCTCCTCCCTGACAAAATCAATGGCCTTTGTTGGGCATTCATTGACGCATATTCCACAACCCTTGCAATATTTATAATTAATCACAGGCACTTCCATTTTTATCAATTTTGGATTTGCTGCCGGGTAATTTTCACCGGGATGTTTTTCTATAGCTGGTTCAGGGCAGAAATTCCAACATATCATGCATCTAATGCACTTTTCATACCTAATTTCAGGTCTGAATGTTCTCCATGAACCTGTTTCTTCAAGAGCAGTACTACCAGGCTCCGTAATTACAACACCTCTTGTTATTTTCATTAATTACCACCCCAAAATGGTCCTTTTATATGATTCATATGCAGCGTTAGCATTTTCTTCAGCCTTGGCGGGAGCAGTTTCCTTTATCGCTTTTAAAATGGAGTCTATTTTAACATTACCTACAGCCTTTGCATATGCTCCCAATATTGCGGTATTTACTATAGGGGAAGATTTTGATCCAAGGCCATATTCAACAGCCACCGCAGTTGCGTCCACAACTGCAATTTTGAAATCTTTATAATTAAACTCATCAGGCCTTTTCTGGGTATTCAGAATTAAGTACCCTCCTTTCTTTAATCCTTTTGTTACATCAATATCCTTCAACAGAGATGTATCGAGAACTACAACCGCATCTGGGTTGTATACATACATTTTTATGTCTATTTTTTTATTGTCTATCCTGGTATATGCTTCCACAGGAGCTCCTCTTCTTTCTACACCAAAAAATGGAAAGGATTGCACGTCATTTCCTTCATAGAATGCAGCTGTTGCTAAGATATTTGCAGCAGTAACTGCACCTTGTCCTCCCCTTCCATGAAATCTAATTTCAAACATATTCTCCTATAAAAGATATCATAAATTTAAAACTTTGTAATTTTTATTTTTTATATAAATAAAAAATGGTTTAAACTGAAAAAATATATATAATAAGAAATTATAGCGCATAATACAAAGGAGGTCTAATTATGACAGAGAATAAAACAGAAGAAAACGTGGTATTTATAGGGAAGAAGCCAACAATGAACTATGTTATAGCAGTGGTGACCCAATTTAACAATGGAGCAAAAAGCGTAGTTTTGAAAGCAAGGGGAAAGGCCATTAAAAAGGCTGTTGATGTAGAGGAGGTCGTCAGAAATAGGTTTTTGAGCAACCTGAACATAAACTACTCAGTGGCATTGAACACAGAAAAAATAAAAACAGATGATGGAAAGGAGAGCAATGTATCTTCTATTGAAATAACCCTTAAGAGATAAAGGGGATTTTCCCCTTTTAAATTTATTTGGTGGTAAATATGAAGAAATTGTTTGATGTTGAAATTGTTAAAGATGGTGAAATGTATATAGCGAAAATAATAATGCCTGATGGTGATACAAGGACAATTGAAAGCGAAGATATTGAGGAGTTGTTAGATCATCTAAATTCTGAATTGGAAGATAGATTTTCTAATGTATAATCATAAAAATTATTTCACAATTAACTTAGTAAAAAAACATAATAATTTTAGAAGATCAACAATAAATTTATTACCAAGCGAAAATATATTATCACCAAACGTTTTAAAAATATTGTCATCGGATTTGGCTGGAAGATACTCATTAAAGGTCAATGATTATATACATGGGTATTTTGTAAAAAATGCATATGGAGGAGAAGAATATTTTGAAGAAATTTTGGAGTTTGGAACAAACCTGGCAAAAAAGATATTTGAAGTAAAAAATGCAGAAATAAGACCACTATCTGGCCATATATCTGCCATGATTTCGATGATTTCAGTTATGAATAAAAAGGATTCATACCTTGCAATTTCACCCGAAAATGGTGGTTATGATGGATATTCAAATGGATATTTACCGGATTTATTAAATTTAAATTATTATGAAATTCCATTCAATTCTCACAGGTGGGATATTGATTATGAAAATCTTGAGAGGGAGGCAAAAAGAATTAAACCTAAGTCCATCATTTTGGGGGCCAGCTATATACTGTTTTCATACGATTTAAAATATATTAGGGATATAGCGGATATAAATAATTCGTACATTCTATATGATGCCTCCCATGTCATGGGATTAATAGGTGCAAATAAATTTCAAAGCGATTTGATGAAATATGTTGATCTGCTATATGGATCAACGCATAAATCTCTATTCGGCCCTCAAGGGGGTATAATATTAACAAATAATGATGAACTGTATGAAAATATTGAGAAGAATATAGTATGGAAAACAATGGACAATTATCACTTGAACAGGGTTGCTGCTTTGGTTCAGGCCTTGGAGGAATTCCATATCTTTAGGTATGAATATGCTGAAAATATTTTAAAAAATTCACTAACCCTGGGAAAATATCTTGATGAATACAATTTGGTTAAAAAATTTGAGGGAAAAATAACAGAATCCCATCAAATATTTTTAAAAGATCCTTCAAATTGTGAAAGATTCATACGATCATACATCATTACAGATTGCGTTGGAAGATTGGGAACAAATGAAATTACAAGGTTAGGAATGGTAGAAAATGATGTTATAAAATTGGGAGAGCTTATGTTGGAATCTTTAAACAAAAATATAAAAGATAAAGTGATCAATTTTAGAAAATCTTTTAAAATTAAATACTATTAATTTCATAAAGATTTTTTATTATTGAATTTTAATTACATTTATGAACAATCTAAATCCCAATTTGTCTCATTCCGTATTATGATATCCTAATTTTTTATTTTCAGAAAATTAATAGGAAAACACAATATATTTAATTAGACAAATTATTTTGTACATCTTTTTGATGTATAGTTAAATTTGATTATTTTTTAAAAATTCTTTATG
>JBAMMA010000012.1:0-60901 GCA_039794005.1 Thermoplasmata archaeon | reverse complement strand
AAAAATGGATAGTTAAAATTTAAAGAACAAAAATAAAAATGCTCAAAATTTATATGAAATGAAAATTACTATTTGCAAATTTAAAACAGGATAAACATTTTCAAAAATTATACATATAAAAATTCTGTTTCCAAAATAATTATTTGAAAATCTTTTTTATAAAAATTTAATATAATATGATAAATCAATCCAAAATCTTTTCAACTATATCAGAAGGATTAAAGAATAATATATCATCATAATTTTGACCAGTCCCTAAAAATATGATTGGTTTTTTTAGAAGATGTGCCAGGCTAATAGTCCCTCCGCCTTTGGCATCTGCATCAACCTTTGTGAGTATTATTGCATCAAACCCAACTTCTTTCTCAAAAACCTTTGCCTGTTCGATTATGTCATTGCCGGCCAGGGCATCTCCCACAAAAATCGTCAAATTTGGCTTTGCCACCCTTTTTATTTTTCTCATTTCTTCTATTAGATTTTTATTGGTCTGCATTCTACCAGCAGTATCTATTATAACAACATGCTTGCCCTTAGATTTTGCGTGTTCTATCGCATCGTATGCAACACTCGCCGGGTCTGATCCTGGTTGATGCTTTATTAAAGTTACATTTAAATTTTTGGAATGATGTTCAAGCTGATCAATCGCCCCGGCCCTGAATGTATCAGAGGCTGCTATAACCACTGATAAATTATTTTTAATAAATAGATTTGCAAGTTTAGCTATGCTTGTTGTTTTCCCAGTACCGTTTACACCCAAAACCATTATTACATACGGTTTTTGTGCATTTTTAACGGTTTCAACAATATTTAGATTCCCCACGTTCAATATTTCTAACAACGTATCTTTTAATATCAAATTAATCAAATTTTCAATGTCTGTTCCAAATTTCACTTTTTTATTTAATACCTTTTCTTTAATTTTATTTCTTATTACTTCTGCAACATCATAGGCAACATCACTTTCAACCAGGGATAAAACCAGATCATCCAGAATTTCATCTAGCTTTTTTTCGTTTATCTTTTTTCCAATCCCTTCAGTAAAATAATCATCATTTACAATCTCTTTTTTTTCCTCCTCCACCTTCTTTTTGAAAATGTTGAACTTTTCCTTAAGCCCCTTGAACATTCCTATTCCTTCCGGATAACCTGGAATAAACCATTTCTATTTTATCCTGTACAGAATTGTATTGGTCACTGAGTTTATTTATTTCTTCTATGGCCTTGTTTTCAACAGATTTTAAATCATTGATTCTTTCATTCAATATCTCGATCGCTTTATCTAAATTATACTCAACATAGACATCAGAGCCTATCCTTATCAATGCATTTTTATTTGGCATGGCCTGAAAAAATAGATATGTTGAAGATCCAGCATCAATATATATATATTCATCTGTTGTATCTTTATATCCCTTTAGGGTTTCTATCGTGTTTAAATGCTCGTTTATTTGTTCCTTTATAAGTTCAATCTGTATATTCAGACCTTCTATCTGTTTTTTCAATATTTCAGCAGTTTCGATCAATTGATTCAATATCTTCTCATCATCCATTTAACTCACCTTTTTTATAATAATACATAACAACTGGATTTCTAGATTCCTTTGGATTTATAATTTGAATTTTTTCTATCCTTATTTCTCTTCTCTTTTTTCCATAATTGCTACCTATCAAACAATAGAATTTTTCAAAGGCATCTTTTTCATCCTTTGCTACCAATTCTTTTCTAATTGGAATATATTTTTTCTCAAATTTAATATATCCTTCTATCCTATATGCATTCATTTTTTATCACCTCCTGAAAATTTTGATTTAGATAATTTTAATGCATCTAATCCAGGCATATTTTCCCCGGATAAAAAGCTTATCAATGCACCACCACCGGTGCTTACATGCGTAAATTTCTTCTCCAGTTCAAGTTTGGAAATCACTGAAATGGTATGGCCTCCTCCTGCCACCTTAAATGCGTCTACATCTGAAACAGTTTTGAAAATCTCAACCGTACCCAATGAAAAATCCGGAATTTCATAAACGCCCATTGGACCATTCAGAATTATTGATTTTGCCTTGATTATTTCTCTTTTGAATATTTCTATTGTATCGAGGCCAATATCGTAAATTGGATATTCAATTGGTAATTCTTCTATATTAATTTCAAATCTTTTATTGTCTTTATTTATAGCGAAGTCTACCGGTAAAATTATTTTTTCACCATATTTGTTTAATAGATTCCTGGAAATATCCAATAATTTTTCAAAATCTGGTAATTCTTTTTTAAGAAATTCAATATTTACATTTCCGATATTAACGCCCCTTGCAATCAATAAAAGATTTGCCACCAGACCTCCAGCTATCAATTTATCTATAACATTTTTTTCAAAAAAGTTTAATGCAACCTTAAGAGAATCATCTACCTTTGCCCCGGCTAAAATGGCCAATTTGGGCCTAGTATTATCATTCAAGAATCTTGTTAGCATTGTTATCTCTTTATCCATCAATAGACCTGCAACGTTAGGTAGATCTTCAGCAAAACCAACTAATGTGGTCTGAGGTCTATGAATTGCTGCAAATGCATCATTTACAAAATAATCGAAAAGTGGGGATAATCTTTTAACAATATGTGATTTTCTCTGGATGGATAAAGGTTCTTCCGCCAGAACAACATCTTCTGAATAAAACCTTGTATTTTCCAATAATAAAATTTCACCGTCTTTCATTTTTCTAATTTTTTCTAATACAAAATTTTCAAAAAGGCCATCAACATATTCCACAGGTCTTCTCAACAATCTTGACAATACATCTGCATGATTTTTTGTGGTAATAAAATCCTTTTTACCAGGCCTACTCTGATGTGCTAAAATAACTACTTTGGCATTGGATAATCTTTTTATTGTATCAAGATGTGCAATAAACCTTGATACATCAGTAATTTCTCCAGTTTCAGTATTTATGGGAGAATTTAGATCCAGCCTCAACAAAACCCTTTTACCAGTAAAATCAAAGTCGTCCATTGTAAAATATTCCTTCATGATTTGATGTAATGCAATATTATTAAAATTTTTTTTCTTTGTTTTTGATATTTATTAAAAAAAATAATATTTTTTTAATAATGAATTTTTATCATATAAATATTATAATATGATGGAATGTTAAGAAAATTAAAAAATTTAAAATTCTCCGTTAAAAATATTTAAATAGGTGTATTTCATAAATAAATTACTAGGTGTTTTAAGATGGTAGAGAGGGTGCAAGAACCTTTAGTACTCCCTAATTTTATTTACAAAATCTGGTTCTCTAGAATTAAGGATAAGGTAGAAATTAATGTTGATTATGATGTATTGCAAATTTTAATTAAAACATATTATACTAGAAGCACATGGAAATGGCAAAGGGCATATAATAGCATTAAAAAAATATTTAATGAAAAAGGTTTCAATGAAAAAGAATCTGAGGAATATACAAAAATGATAATTAAAGTATTTGATAATTATGGAACCAAATATAGAACAGAAGAACTTGTTGAAAACTTTGAAGAAATATGAAATTGTCAAATTATTATCAAATTTGAATGATACGGGCAATAGAAATGTATATTTTGAACAGTATTCTACGGATATAGATATTGTTGTTGATATTTTATATACTGCAATATCGGACATATATGGAAAGGTAGTTGCAGACCTGGGATGTGGAAATGGAATATTTTCAATCGGGGCTTCACTGATGAATGCTAAAAAAGTTTACTGTGTGGAGATCACAGATTCTATAAAAATTGCCATTGAAAATGCAATTAAATTAAATGTTAAGAATATAGAATATCATCAAATTGATGTGGAAAAATTTAACATAAACGTAGATACTACAATAATGAACCCACCATTTGGTTATCAAAATCTAGGCCTGGATATGAAATTTTTCAAAACTGCCATGGATATTTCAAATTCAATTTATTTTATATACACAAGTAAAGGGGAGTATCATATAAAGAATGTTTTTAAAAATTATGAAAAAAAGGATTTTAGATTGTTTAGAATAAAAAATTATAAATTAAAGATACCATACTATTATAAATTCCATAAAAAAGATAAAGAATACATTGATATTTCCTTATATATGGCGAAGGTGATTTAAGTGGAAGGGAAATTGGTATTGCCAGGAGATTATCTGGGAAATATAGAAGAATTCATACCGGGCCATTTCGTAATGGAAGAAAATGGGAAATTATATTCCAAAATTGTTGGAATAGCAAAAATTGACAGAAACAATATGACTATAAATATACATCCATTGAATCCAGTTCCAGAATTAAAACCGAGGCAGATTGTATATGGGGTAGTTAATGAACTTTTTACAGAATTTGCTTTGGTTTCTGTAGTATGGATTGAAAATGAAAAGAGAGCCATTGTTGGTTCTAAGCAAGATGGTGTTATACACATCTCAAAGATTCAACAGGAATTTGTAGAGGATATTGGAAAATTGTTTAGAATTGGCGATATTGTAAGAGCTAGAGTTATTAAATCAAAACCATCATTACAATTATCAACCGCAGAACCTGAATTGGGTGTAATAAAAGCGCTTTGTATGAAATGTAGAAATCAATTAATTAAAAGGGACAGTGTTTTATACTGTGAAAGATGCAATAGAATAGAGACAAGGAAAACTTCAACATTATATGGAAATATTAAAATAAAACTTTTGGATAGAGATATCGGAGATAATTAAGATGAGAAAGAAAAAAAATGATATAGAGAGATTAAACGAAGAGATAAAAAGACTTAGGGCTGAAATTGATGAAATAAAAACCATGATGTATGGACTGGTTCAAGTGGTATTTGATGATGATGAAGATAATGATAGAGATGTATATCCAAACACGTGAGGTGGTATAGATGGCAATGCCGATGAAAGTTATTGAGGATATGTTAAACAAAAGGATTTCTATATTGATGAAGGATAATAGAGTTTTAGAGGGTGTTCTAGTAGGATTTGACGAATACATGAACGTGATAATAAAAGAAACAGAGGAAAAAATGAATGATTCAATCAAAAAGCTTGGATTGGTGGTTGTTAGGGGAAGCAATATATTGAGAATCGCAACAGTTTGATTATGGTAAAGTGTAAAGAATGTGGTGGAGAAATAGACGAAAATACTTTGGTTTGCAAAAAGTGTAATAGAAAATATACAAAAGAAGAATTTGAAGAGCTTTTGGCAAAGGAAATATTGGACAAATTTTTTGAAGAATCAAATTTAAACCTTATCAATAACATAAATAAAAATATACAGGAATTGGAATTATCAATAAATGAAAATAAGACTGAAATTTCTAACATTTTTGAAGATTTGGATCTGGATATTCAAACAATGAATATAGAGGAGGCCCAAAAAAAGATTAGTGAAAGGGAGGAAATTTTGAGGAAAAACATAGAAGACTTGAAGAGGAGGTATCAGGATTTAGAAAATATCAAAAAGGAATTAACAATAACATTCAAAAACATTCTGGATAAAATAGCGATGGTGAATGATTTAAAAAATGCAAACAATATTATAAAAGTTTTAATAGAATATTCAGAAAAGATAGTAAATTTAAACAAACAACTTAGCGAATTGAATAAAGAATTACAGAAAACAAAGAACATTTTAGAGATATTGAAAAGAGAAATTAATGTATCAACAGATGGGGAATTAATAAACAAGATAAAAGAATTAAAAACGGAAAACAATTTATTGAAGCTGGATTTGGAATCATTTGAAAACAGGTTAAAGGTTCAAAAAGACATTTGGGAGGACTGGGTGAAAAATCAGGACGAAAAAATAAGTAAATTAGCTGAGGAGGAGGCAAAATTAAAAGAGATGGAGATAGAACTTGAAAAAGCTTCTAAGGAAATAGCTTTGAAGGAACAGGAATTAAAAAATAATGGCGGAATAAATCACAATATTATTTCCACGTTGGAGATGGAGGCATTAAAACAGGAAAATGAAACATTAAAAAATGAAATAACAAGGTTAACGAATTTGGTGAACGCCTTGGCTGAAGGTAGTAAGGCCAAAGATGATATAATTAAATCTAGCGAATATGAAAAATTAAGGGCGGAGAATGACAATTTGAGAAGTCAATTAGCGGCAATGGAACAAGCGATGAACGATCTTAAAAAGACTCTGAAATATAAAGATGAGGAATTTGCGAGAAGGGAGCAAGATCTTCAGTATAGAGAGAAAAAGTTGCAAGAACAGATGAAGCAATTAGAATCTCAGAGGCTTGAATTGGAGGAGATTAAGAAACTTGAGGCAGAGCATAAAATACAAGATCTTGCGGATTTAATAAAACAGAAAGAACGAGAATTAAAGGCGAAAGAAAAATATTTAAGAGAATTAGAAGCAGAATTAGAAGCAAAGGAGAAGGGATTAATTGACAAGGAACTTGCCATGGCACAGGAGGAGGTACAGATTGAAATCAAGGAGGAGAAGGTAAAGACTGGGACAAGAAGATTGGATGACCTTCTCTATGGAGGTTTTCCTTTGGGCTCCAACATACTGATATATGGGCCTGCATATACTGGAAAGGAAGTTTTAATTTATTCATTCTTAGCGGAAGGTGTTAGAAAGGGTATTCCGGTCATAATAATTTTAATAGACAAAACGGTGGATATATTTGAAAAGGACATTAAATTCGTGCTACCTGCATGGGATTCTTTTGTTGAAAAGGGTTTGGTGAAGTATATCGATGCATATTCAAAATCAATAGGTGAAAAAACGGACAGGAAAGATGTTTTATACCTAGATTCTCAAACAGATCTTGCGAAGATTTCCGAGGTAGTTGATAATTTTGCATCTGAGATAAAGAAAAACTATAAATATTACAGGCTGGCATTTATAAGTATATCGACAATTTTAACCTTCGCCGAGCCTCAAACTGTTGTTAGATTTTTACAGCCTTTCACAACAAAAAGGAAGAAGGAGAATGCCGTGAGCCTATACTTATTGGAAAAAGGTCTGCATGAAGAAAATACAATACAGATGGTTTCATATTTGATGGATGGAATGATAGAATTCAAAGTTGAAGGAGGTAAAGTATATTTACAGGTTAAGGGAATTACGGAAGTTCAGAGCAGAGCTTGGATTGAAGTAACACCATCAAATACGGGTTTAATTATTGGTTCATTCACATTAGGACATATAAGATGATAAAAGAGGCATACCTTTTGAAAGCAAATAATTCCCTTGAATTAAAAAGGATGATAAATAAATTAAGGGAATTAAACATTGAATTTATATTTTATAAAGAAAAAAATTCAGCATTGATTTTTTCAGATGAAGATCTGGAAAAAATATTGAATCTGAAAAGAGTTTACATATTCAATTTATTTGAAGAAATCCCGGAATATTTTAAAAATTTTAAAGATATTAAATTCGCAGTGAGATCAAAATTTGATTCAAAGAATATAAATCCATATGTTGGAGAATTAATCTTGAAAGAAAACAAAAATTTAAAAGTGGATTTGGAGGATCCAGATATTACAATAATCATTGACAGAATAAACAGAAAAAATTATTTTTTTATAAAATATAAGGAAAATCATGGAATTGAATGATATCATAAACGATAATTTGCATGGTTCTGAATACTTGGCGGAAAAATTGATTGATATACTGATATCTGAAAATAAGGATTTTGATTTCAATACCTTATTGAATAAAAAAGGTATGATGGGGGAGATTCTGAATATATTATATATATACAAATACTATGGAAAGGATTATCTAATATCATTAAAAGATAGATTGAGGATATCTAAGAATCTTATCCTAAATTATTCAGATAATTATTTGAAAGATTCATCTGTTGGAGTAATTAGCAATTCATCAACAATACTTTACGTAATTAAAAATTCGAAGGTAAAAGAGGTGAACGTTTTAGAATCATTACCCGGAGGAGAGGGAAAAATCTTCTATGAAGAAATCAGGAATATAATGGATTCAAATTTTTATAAGGATGATGATATGGATGATTTAATAAAAAATTCTGATATTTTAATATCCGGATCAGATATTTTTAATATGAAATATTTTGTAAACAAAATTAAAACAGGAAAACTATTTTTAAATGGAAAATCACATAATAAAAAGAATATGGTTATAACATCATCCTTAAAGTACTATCCATGGGATATCAAGATTAATGATATTTTTGAAAAAATACCTTGGAATTATGTGGATTTTGTAATTACAGACAGAGGAACATTTTCACCTGTTAGCAACGTTTTTCTTTGTAAATTTTTTTGGCCTCTTGTATAAAAGGTCGATCTCAATTCTCCTATAATATGAAGACAATTCCTCAACGGATTTTATCATATATCCTAGCATTTTGATTATATTATTTCTGAATTCAACGTTACATTTTATTCCTATAGAGATCATGTTATTGTACAAATTTTCAAATAACCTGGTTCCCCTTTCATCCCAATCTATCAATATTATTATTTCTTTATAAATGGATATTTCATCAATAAACTGGCTCATATTTTTTCCCTGATTATAGACAATTATTTTACCTTTTATACCCATTTCCCTTAGAGAATACATATCCCTTTTACCTTCCACGATTATTGGAATATGTTCATTATATTCCTTTAAATTTTCTATTAATTCGAGGAATAATTCTTCCTTTTTCATATTCTCTTTCCCAAAACAAAAATCATCTTCTGCGATTCTTCATCGTAGTCTGAAAAATTATAATCACCGTAAATATTTATTATTTTAAATCCGGCATCTTCAAATATATGTTTATAGGAATCAAAATCCTCGGGATAGAGGATTAGATCCGCAGATTCCCTTCTATAATGGCCCTTTTCGAATATCTCATAAATATAAATCAATTTTAATCTTTTCATATCCGAAGAATATTCAGGTATGAAAAATCGCCATATTTCAAGTTCATCAGAAAATTTATGATCACCATAATATAATAAAAATTCCTCAAGCTGTGGTGGGGGCAATGTATCTATTATTAAAATACCATCATCCTCAAGCATGTTGAATGAATTTTTTAATACTTTTACCTTTTCCAAGCTATCAAATAACAGGATGGAATTTAATGGAATTATAATCGTATCATATTTTTTATTTAAATAGAATGTCTTTACATCACCTTTGTAACATTTTAATTTTTTTTCAAACGCCTTTTCCAACATTTTATCATTTATGTCAATACCTTCAATTTCAAACATTTTTGACAATGGTTTTGTTATTCTTCCTGTTCCGCACATTAGTTCTAATACCCTTCCCTTACAGACTTTATAATAAAAATTTATATCCTCATTAAAATCACCATATAAAAAGTCGTAGTATTTTTCCTCAATTTCATAGATATCTTTTCTATGCATAATGATCAAAGTTTGTATCCTATCTTTCTTAAAAATTCTTTTCTTTCCATCTTATCATTTTCATTTTCCACACCCAGGGGAGATTTACCATCCATTACACCTATTATAGATCTGGAATCACCTTCCTCATAAAGAACGACCCTCATTGGATTTGATGATGCTGCATATATGCATGTAATTTCATAGACATGTTTTAATGAATTTAATACATTTATTGGATAGCAGTTTCTGATAATTAAAACAAAAATATGGCCAGCACCTATATTTTTAGCATTTTCAATTGCATATTTCACCAAAGTTTCATTGTTGCCCTCATATCTTATTAACCTTTTACCAGAAGCCTCGTTAAATGCAAATCCAAACTCTATTCCTGGGCAGGAGGATTTTAACGCTTCATATACATCCTCTACGGTTTTAATAAAATGGCTCTGACCTATAATGATATTATCATTTTCATTCTCCTTTTTCATCTCAACGGAAAATATATTTGGCATATCCTTAAATTCTAATATTAATATAAAATTTTTACCCTGAATTTATATATTGAGATATTTTATACCATTCCTGATGAAACTAATAGGACTTTATGATAGTAAAAATAGGAAGGTTCATGTTTTGTCAATAACAAATAAAATGGAGTTCATTCCAACACTGGGCATGATCAACACATCTAGGTTTAATGGATTAAATTATGGTGATGAAATAGAGATCTTTGGTTTGAAATTTATGATTGTTAGGCCAACATTATTTGATATAATAGGAATGGTTCAGAAAAGGACACAGACAGTCAATTTCAAGGATATTGGAAAAATAATTTCAGTTATGGATGTAAGGGGCGATTCCAATGTTTTAGAAATTGGAATAGGTTCTGGACACATGACGATTTCAATCCTTTATCATTTGGAAAATGGTAAATTGACGAGTTATGATATTTCAGAGGAAAACATAAAATATGTTAAGGAAATTGTTGAAATGCTCGGATTCTCTAAGCATTGGATACCAAAACTCAGAGATATAAAAAAAGGGGTTGAAGAAAAAGAGCTGGATTCAATTTTTGTAGACATACCGGAACCCTGGATTTCCCTAGATTCATTGTATGAATCTTTAAAGGTGGGAGGTATTTTGGTATCCTATATTCCAAATTTAACTCAGGTAAAGGAAATGAAGGCAAAAATGGAAAATCAAGGTTTTTCAGATATAAATGTAATTGAGCTGATTGAAAGAAAATGGGCCATAGGCGAATTGGAAATGCGACCGGAATTCACGGGTTTGTTACACACCTCTTTTATTGTTTATGGAAGGCGTCTCCATAAATAATTTTATAGGATATTTCCAAGGCCATTAAAAGATCGTCAACGGTTCTCCAAAGACTCCTGATATCATTATTTCGGATGAAAAATTCGATTCTATCGTTGAATAATAAAGATTCCACATATCCGCGATTTTCTATTTCCACAGATTTCAACAATTTTTCCGCATCCTTCACGAATATAATTAAATTTACACTATTTTCCATAAAATATGAAAATATATATTTATGAATTACATTAATATTTCGATTATTATGTCAAAGATAAAGGCAATAAATGATGTATCAGATTTAATTGCGATTTTTCATGCCTCAGATAATGAAATAAAGAAAAATTTGTTCGCAGACCTTTCGAAGGGTTGGATTACAGAGGAGGAGATCAAAAATAAATATGGGGAAGAAGGATTAAAATCTCTAAAATACTTTGAGAAAATAAAATTCGTTGAAACACAATGGACATTGACAAAGGATGGAAGGAGGACCATTGCATATAGGACCTTTTATGACACTGTTCAGATAAATATAACCGTTCCAATTTCAGATATGCCAGAAATAATATATGCATCAACGATGCCTGATGAAAAAGTAAAGGAGTATGAAAAGAAGATCCTGGAAATCATAGGACCAAGAAAATCCGTCTATATTGGAGATATACAGAATGCATTGAACATAAGCATGATATTATTGAAGGGAATAGTGAAAAGAAGCGAAAGTTTGGAAATAAAGGGTCACAACATTGAGAGGGATTAAATAATGAAATTTAATAATAAAGAGAAATCCCTTTTATCAGGCATATTGTTCGGTTTTGTAATTATAATATTATACATATCTTTTAATTATAATTTAAATATTTATTATATAGTATTATCATTCTCGATATTCATAATTTCATCTTTTTTATTATTTTTCAGGTATTTCGATGAAAAATATTCATACATTTTTCATTTTATAGCTGGAATATTAATGGTACTGGCTTCCTTAATAATATACATTCTTTTTTTTCAGAATGGAAATTATGTTGAAGGTATAATTTCAACTGTTGAATCGGTATTGTCATTTTTTGGAATGTATTTGTTATTAGATTCCATAGAAAGAAAGGAAAAAAGGGAAATAAAAGAATTCAAGGAAGAGATTGAAAATGATAATGAGGGTGAAGAAGATGGAAATGTTGAAAGGGATGAAAATGTTGAAAATGATTTTGAAGATGAATTCAACAGGATAGATAGATTATGATAACAATATTGAGGCTAGGCCACAGGCCTTACAGGGATATGAGGATAACAACACATGTATGTTTGGTAGCCAGGGCCTTTGGGGCAAACAATGTAATTGTTTCTACGAAGGATATAAATTTGGAAAATACTGTAAATGATGTAACAAAAAGGTTTGGAGGGAAATTTGAAATAAAAACGGGAATAGACTGGAAAAAATATTTAAAAGAATTCAATGGAATTAAGGTTCATTTAACAATGTATGGAATTAATTTAAATGATGTTATAGATAGAATTCCAAGAGATAAGGATTTATTGGTGATAGTTGGTTCAGAAAAAGTTCCAGGAATAGTTTACAAGATGGTAGATTATAATGTAAGCGTAACAAACCAACCACACAGCGAGGTTTCAAGTTTAGCAATATTTTTAGATAGGTATTTGAATGGAAAAGAATTTGAATTGAAGTTCAATGGTATATATAGAATAATTCCATCTGAAAAGGGTAAAAATATGAAGATATTAAATAGGGAAGAATGCTTGAAAACCCTGAAAAAGTATGTAAGGGATGAAAGATTAATCGACCATTGCCTGAAGGTAGCAGATCTATCTTTAGAAATAGCTAAGAGAATAAAAAATGTTGAATTGGACATACCGGCAATAGAATGTGGAGCCATATTACATGATATTGGAAGGTCAACTGACCATTCAATTTCACACGGTATTACAGGGGCAAAATTACTTAAAAGCATTGGATATCCTGAAGAAATAATAAATATAGTGAAAAGGCATGTGGGTGCGGGAATAGATGAAGAAGAGGCAAAATCGTTAAATTTGGATGAAAAAGACCTGATTCCAGAAACGATAGAAGAAAAAATAGTATGCCATTCGGATAATTTAATCTCCTGCGGAAAAAAGATTAAGTTATCTGAATTGATAAAAGAATATGAAAAGAAAGGACTAAAAAAACAAGTAGAGAGGATTAAAGAATTGCATGAATATTTATCCAATTTGGTTGGAGAGGATATAGATAACATTGAGATCGATTATGAACGGAAAAATATATGAAAGGGAATTAAAACTAATTTTAATGGGCGATAGATCATTTATAACAAATTATATTAAAAAATTGAATTATGATGAAATTGAAGGGTATATTTCATTAATTGAAAATCCATTTTTGGTGGTTCGTGCTGCAGGTTCTTTTGGAATAGATTTGATAGCATTGAGGTATGACTATTCATTTCCCATAGAAGTAAAGGCATCTGTAAACAATATACTGAGGTTTACAGAATCTAACAGCCATTCACAAAAACAGGCAATCGAACACATAAAAATGACAACGAGGTCTGGACTATTTCCAATATATGGGTATAGATTAAAAAGGATTAATGGAGATCCGTGGAGGATTTTCACTTTACCCAACATTGTTACACATGGAAATCTCTTAAAATTGTATACAATTTTACCAAAGGCAGAAATTACAAAGGATGGAAATTACGTTTTGAGATGGGAGAATGGAATAAAATTGTCCCATTTCTTGAAATATATAAACGGTATTAGAAAAGATTAAAATATTTATATTAATTCAATATGTAGAACATAAAAATAAAGAAATGGTGATAAAATGGCAAATGGATTATTCACTGCAAAGAAGCTCAGGGAAAATAGGCAGAAATTAAGGTGGAGCGACAGGTATTATAAGAAAAGGGTATTAAAATTAAAGGAAAAGAGCGATCCATTGGAAGGAGCCCCTCAGGCAAAGGGCATTGTATTGGAGAAGATAGGCATTGAGGCAAAACAGCCTAACTCTGCAATAAGAAAGGCTGTTAAGGTTCAGTTGATTAAGAACGGTAAGGTTGTAACTGCCTTTGCACCGGGAGACGGTGCTATAAACTTCATCGATGAACACGATGAGGTAATTATAGAGGGTATTGGTGGTAGGTTAGGAAGATCAAAAGGAGATATTCCTGGAGTAAGGTACAAAGTTGTGAAGGTGAATGGTATATCTTTAAAGGAACTTGTTAAAGGAAGAAAGGAGAAGCCCGTGAGGTGATTTTATGTCAAAAATTCTCATATTTGGTAAATATGATATTGAGGAAGTGGTCGTTAAGGATCCGAGCTTGGTCAAATATATAAATCTAAGGCCAAAATACTTTTTACACTCACATGGATTTTTTAATAAAAAGCATTTGGGTAAAAAGGAAATGAATGTGGTGGAAAGATTAATAAACAATATGATGAGAACAGAAAAATACACGGGTAAAAAATTGAGCGCATACAAGGTGGTAATGAAGGCTTTTGATATTATAAATCAAAGAACTAAAAAGAACCCGATTCAAGTTTTAATCGATGCCATTCAAAATGCTGCCCCAAGGGAAGAAGTGACGAGATTAAAGATGGGAGGAGTAGCTGTTCCAAAGGCGGTTGACGTTTCACCCTCAAGAAGGTTGGATGTGGCTTTGAGAAACATCGCATTGGGAGCAATGCAATGCTCCTTTAGAAATCCAAAGCCGATAGAGGAATGTTTGGCTGAGGAAATAATAAAGGCCTCCAACTATGATATGTCTTCGTTCGCCATTTCAAAGAAGGAAGAAGTTGAGAGGATAGCTGCATCTGCAAGGTGATTTAGATGGGCAGGAAGGAGGATAACATTAGAAAGGCCTCAAGCATAATGAAGGATATAACAAGAATCAGAAACATTGGCACAATAGCCCACATAGACCATGGAAAAACAACACTTTCTGATAACCTCATAGCCGGGGCAGGAATGATGAGCGAAGAGTTGGCCGGAAAACAGCTGGTACTGGATTATGATGAACAGGAACAGGCAAGGGGGATTACAATTAATGCTGCAGCTGCATCCATGGTCCATGAAGTTGATGGAGTAGAATATCTGATAAATTTAATAGATACGCCTGGACACGTGGATTTTGGAGGGGATGTCACAAGAGCACTGAGGGCTTTGGACGGTGCTATTCTTGTGGTAGATAGCGTAGAGGGCGTGATGCCACAGACAGAAACGGTGTTGAGGCAGGCAATGAGGGAGAAGGTAAAACCGGTATTATTTATAAATAAAGTTGACAGGTTAATAAATGAACTGAAACTAGATTCCGATGCAATGCAAAAAAGGTTTGCTAAAATCATTTCCGATGTTAATAGATTGATAAAAATGTATGCGCCTCCTGAATTTAAGGAGGCCTGGATGGTTAATGTAGAAAAGGGTTCAGTCGCTTTTGGTTCTGCATTCAATAAGTGGGCAATTAGTGTTTCATCGATGAAAAAAAATAAGATAACATTCAAAGATATCTATGAATATTTAAAGAATGATGATCAAAAGACGCTTTCAAAGAAATCCCCATTACATCAAGTCGTATTGGATATGATTGTTCACCATATACCGAACCCATCAGAGGCACAGAAATATAGAATTCCACAGATTTGGAAGGGGGATCTGAATTCAGATGTTGGAAAGGCCTTGCTAGATGCTGATCCCAATGGACCTACAGTATTGATGATAACAAAGATTATAGTTGATCAACATGCTGGAGAAATAGCAGTTGGAAGGGTATATTCTGGAACATTGAGAAAAGGAGACGAATTGTATATATCCGATATGGGCGATAGAACCTACAGGGTTCAACAATTGGCGATGATGGTAGGGCCTGACAGAATACCTGTAGATGAAATAAAGGCTGGGAACATTGCCGCAATAGTCGGCCTTAAGGATGCTGTGGCCGGATCTACGGTATCATCGATAAAAAATATTGAGCCATTTGAGCCGATGAAGCATTACTCAGATCCAGTAGTTACGATTGCCATTGAAGCAAAATATACAAAGGATTTGCCAAAATTGATTGATGTTTTAAGGTTAATTTCCAAGGCAGATCCATCTATTCAGGTTGAAATTAACCAGGAGACCGGGCAACATTTGATATCAGGAATGGGTGAATTACATTTAGAGGTAACATTGTATAGGATCAGGAATGATTATAAATTGGAGATAGAGACCTCGGATCCCATTGTGGTTTATAGGGAGACGGTTGATCATAAGGGAGGACCATTTGAAGGTAAGTCACCAAATAAACATAACAGGTTTTATTTCACAGTAGAACCACTCGAAGAAAATGTGATAAAAGCAATATTAGAGGGAGATATACCTCAAGGGGATAGATTTAAAGATAAGAAACCAATAACTAAAAAATTGGAAGAACTGGGAATGGATCACGATGAGGCAAGAAGATTTGAAATGATCAAAGGGCCAAATATCTTACTTGACATGACTTCAGGAATTCAATACCTGAACGAGACCATGGAATTGATTAAACAGGCATTCGGTGAAGCGGTGGACAAGGGGCCTCTGGCAAATGAAAAGGTTTATGGGGTAAAGGTAAAGCTCGTGGATGCGAAGTTGCATGAGGATAGCATACATAGAGGTCCCGCACAAGTAATTCCTGCTGTCAGAAACTCAATTTATGGAGCCATGTGCCAGGCTGAAAGGGTCTTATTAGAGCCCATGCAAATCATATACATCAATGTGCCAACCGAAGAAGTTGGGAACGTAACCAGAGAAATACAACAAAGAAGGGGAGTTATTTTGAACATAGAACAGGAAGATTATCAGACCACTGTTCAGGCGAAGGCACCGGTGGCCGAACTGTTTGGATTTGCATCCGCAATAAGATCTGCAACCTCAGGAAGAGTTGTTTGGTCAACCGAAAACGCAGGTTATGAAAGAGTACCTAGAGAATTACAGGATGAGGTTGTAAGAAAGATCAGGGAGAGAAAAGGATTGAAACCAGAACCTTATGACGAAGAATATTATGCTTCTCAATAAATATTTTTAAATATTTCATTTTTAAATTTTATTTTTAAACAAGGATTCAGAAAAATATTATATATTAGTTCGTAATTGAAGAGATAAACAATTAATATACATGGAGGGAAAAAAATGGTAAACAAGCCCCATTTAAACGTAGTATTTATTGGTCACGTAGACCACGGTAAGTCAACAACGGTAGGTAGATTGCTATTCGAAACTGGAGCCATTGATCCAAGGATCATTGAACAATACAGGAAAGAAGCAGCTGAAAAGGGTAAGGCAACATTCGAATTTGCCTGGGTTATGGATAGGTTAAAGGAAGAAAGGGAAAGGGGTGTTACAATAGATATAGCTCACAAAGAGTTTGAAACTCCAAAATATTATTTCACGATAATTGATGCCCCAGGGCATAGAGATTTTGTTAAAAATATGATTACAGGTACATCCCAGGCAGATGCTGCAATTTTGATAGTTTCGGCAAAGGAGGGAGTGCAAGAACAGACAAAGGAGCACATTTACCTCGCAAAGGCTTTGGGTGTACCACAGATGATTGTTGCAATAAACAAAATGGATGCAACAACGCCACCATGGAGCAAACAGGCTTATGATTCTGTTAAAGCAGAAGTGGAGAAATTGTTGAAGACCGTTGGATATAGGGATATATTATTCATACCAATAAGCGGATACCTTGGAGACAATGTGGCTAAGAAGAGCCAGAATATGCCATGGTATAATGGCCCCACATTGATCGAGGCCCTTGATATGTTAAAATTGCCGGAAAAACCAATTGATAAACCATTGAGGATTCCAGTACAGGATGTATATTCAATACAGGGTATTGGAACTGTTCCAGTAGGAAGGGTTGAAACCGGAGTTCTAAAGGTTAACGATCAGGTAATTTTCATGCCAGCTAACAAGTCTGGAGAAGTTAAATCGATTGAAATGCATCATCAACCATTGGAAAAAGCAGAGCCAGGAGACAACATTGGATTTAACGTAAGGGGTATTGCTAAAACGGATATCAAGAGAGGAGATGTATGTGGCCATGTAAACAATCCTCCAACTGTAGCTTCTGAGTTTACAGCACAGATCGTAGTTTTAAACCATCCATCCGTAATTAGCCCAGGATATACACCTGTATTCCATGTACATACAGCACAGGTAGCATGCCAGATTGCAGAGATTATAAAGACAGTGGATCCAAGGACCGGCGGTACAAAACAGGAGAAACCGGATGTTATTAAAACAGGAGACGTTGCCATTGTAAGGGTTGTCCCGACAAGGCCTCTTGTCATCGAAAAGGCATCGGAGATTCCACAGTTAGGAAGGTTTGCAGTCAGAGACATGGGCATAACGGTGGCGGCAGGTCTCTGCCAAGATGTGGTAAAGAAACAGATGTAACGGTGGTCAGATGGTATATAAAGCAAGGATAAGGCTATCCGGAAACGATTATAAAAAAGTGGAAGATGTATGTAATGAAATTAAGAATATTGCACAGAGGACCGGTGTAGAGATACACGGTCCCATACCTTTACCCACAAAAAGGCTTATTGTGCCCGTAAGAAAAACACCGTGTGGGGACGGAAGTGCTACATGGGATCATTGGGAAATGAGAATACACAAGAGGCTTATTGATATTGAAGCTGATGAGAGAGCATTGAGACAGCTGATGAGAATTCAAATTCCAGATGGTATACATATAGAAATTGAATTAAAATCCTGATTTTTTTATTATTTTTTAATAATCAATTAATATCAGGGGTAATGCATAATGGTAGATATAATAATAACTACTGACAGGACAATGATGAGCAATCATCATGGTAAAGAATTCTTAGGCTTTGGCGCAACCGGAGTTCCGATATTGTTACCTGAAAAATTATGGATGTACATGTTTGCGCCAAAAATGAAGCATAAAAATGGTATACCATGGCAGGCTTCATATGGGATAAGAAAGATTGAGGCCGCATTGGTTGATGCTGGATTTGATGCAAAGGTTGTTGATCCAGATTATTTAGATAGATATATAGATGGTGCGAAAATTTTGATGCTTTCACATCACGATTATTTTGGATTTGGTCCTCCAAGTTCTACGTTTGCCTCAATATTTAAACAAGAACCATTGAATGCAAAAAGTTTTGCAAGGCTAATGGATTCAGAGCCCGTTAGGAGGGCCAAGAAAAATGGAATTAAAATTATAGCGGGAGGCCCGTCCGCATGGCAATGGAATTATAGAAAAGATTTGATGGATCAATGGGGTATTGATACTGTAGTGGATGGAGAGGGTGAAAAGATCGTTGTTGAATTGGCAAAAAAGGTATTCAACAATGAAGAACTTCCCAGATTTGTTGTAATGAACAACAAAGATGCTCCCTCTCTGGATGAAATTCCTGAAATTAAGCATGCAAGCGTAAATGGTCTTATTGAAATAATGAGGGGATGCATAAGGGGATGTAAATTCTGTTCGGTGACGTTAAGGGCCTTAAGATTTTATCCATATGAGAAGATAGAAAAGGAATTACAGGTTAATTATAGGGAAGGCGTTAGAAATGGGATATTACATGCAGAAGACGTGCCCTTGTACGGTTCAACCGATTATTATCCAAAGACTGAAAAGTTAATTAAATTGCATCAGCTTACTAAAAAATATTATAAGAATATGGCCTGGAGTCACGCCAGTTTAGCTGCAGTCTTGGCTGGAGAAAAGAATGATAAAATGCTAACAAAGGTGAGTGAAATTATATTAAAAGATCAGGACTGGTGGGGGGCAGAGGTGGGCATAGAAACCGGGTCTCCAAGACTTGCAGAAATTATCATGCCAAACAAGGCCAAACCATTTGATACAAAGATATGGCCCGATGTGGTGGTAGAAGGGGCAGGGCTAATGAATGACAAAGGATTAATTCCAGCAATGACATTGATCGTTGGTTTACCTGAAGAGACAGAGAGTGATGTTATAAAAACGATTGAATTGGTTGAAAGGATGTGGGATATAAAGGCAATAATAATGCCAATGTTTTTTGTTCCAATGGGCGTTTTAAAGAATAAAGATTGGTATAGAGCATACAATTTGACCGAGCTTCAACAAGAATTGTTAAAGATTTGTTTAAGCCATGGTGTAAGGCAGGGAAAACAGATATTAAAGAAATATTTCAAGGACAGGCCCTATTTATATTCAATATATCCTTTATACTGGATATTCATAAAAACAATTGAAAGGATTGCCAAAAAGAGGGGATATCTATATACGGACATTTCTGAAATTAAGATTCCAGAAATCAGTAATAAAGAAGATCCGGCACCTTCATGAATTCCCTTAGAAGAGATGTGGCATATGAACCTCTGATTAAAGAAAAATTCAGTTGAGCATAATTTTCCTTAAAATAGTATTCAAAATTTTTTACGGGAGAAGATATACTTCTTCTAGACCCTTTGCTTGATATATCCTTGATATCTTTTATCTTAAACATATTTGGATTTATATTTTCATTTTCAATGATCTTTCTCTCAATTTCACCCATTTCACCATCTGCAAACCTGCTATCAGAACCATATAAAATAGCTGAAATGTAAGCCTTGCCTTCCCTAATTTTTTCCTTAATTTTATCCATGTTTTTACTGTTTACAGATATGTATCTGTCTTCAATTGGTAGTCCATTTTTATCCACAGGCAGAACTATATCACCCTCTAAAGGATCTACAATCCCATACTTTTTCATTCTCTCTGATAGAATCTTGTTGAATAAATAAGATTGATAACCATGGATAAACATCATTCTGAGAGTTCTCGGCAGTCTTGAGATTGCACCTGCATAATCCCCGGGTCTTTCAATCAAATGTTTTAAAAGGATCTTTTCATATTCCATTTTCCCGGGATCTATCATTTTTAAAGTATTTTCTGCATCCCCCGTTTCATAAAAATATTTTCTTGCCTCAATTTGAGAATCATGGTCGTCAAATATTAAACCTATATATGCCCTAACTGCATTTTCATAATCCCCATTCAGAATATATTTACCTACAATATGTGTTACTGGCCTAGAGCTACCGAATCTCTGAACACCAAAAAAATTTGGAAAATTCTTTAGAGGCAATTCTTCAAATATTTTTTTTATTTTTACCTCGGCATCACTGTTTAAATTTCTAATAATAACTGAAAACTCATTTCCGATAAGATCCCCTATATCTATGCAATCGTCGGTTCTAAATGATTCTAATATTTCCACATCTTTGAGATCTATTTTCACCTTATCATGAAAATTTCTGATGCAAAAATATTGTGTTTTAACGGCCCTTTTATCTTTTGTTCCTGCAAAGAAAATGCTATCTCTCCTAACACCCAGTTGCATTGCCAATTTAAAAACAAATCTGTTGTTTTCCCAATTTTTTAACTTCACCTTTAAAATTGTATTTTTTCCATCACTTTTTCTTTTTATATCAATTGCAATTTCATTTACAACAAAATCTTCAGGATAAGTTTTAATCCTACCACCAATACCCTCTGTTTTCGTAATATAATCCTTAATTCCAACAAATTCTTCATTCACATTTCGACAATTGTTTAAATTTATAAAACATTTTCCAAAATTCGATATCTTTATATATTTCCAATTGATTATAAAATTGCTGGCAGGGTTTAAGGAATGCCAATGAAGGTGGCAGTTTTTGGCGGTTCTGGTTTCGTCGGAAGGCACTTAATACCAATACTCCTTGAAGAGTATGATGTTGCTTACATTTCGAGGAATGAAAATGGTAGGTTGAAGGAGATCGGTGTGCACTGGATAAAAGGGGATATTAGGTACAGCGATACTATACCGGATCTCTCAAACTTTGATATAATAATAGACTTGGTTGCAGTAATAAATCAAAAAGAACAGAGACATGTTGATGTTAATGTAAACGGGGTAAAAAACATATTATCTAAAATGAACAAAAAACAGAAAATTGTATATTTTTCAGCATTGAATGCTGACATTGGGCAAACGGAATACTTTAGAACGAAGAGAGAAGCAGAAAAGATTATAACGGAAAGGGGGAATTACCTGATATTCAGGCCAAGCATAATTTTTGGTGAGGATGACTATTTGACATTGATGTTAAAAAAATTGAATACTCCATTCATACCGAAATCTGGATATCTATGCCCGGTATACGTAGAAAGTCTATCGAATCTGGTAGAAAAAATGTTATTGAACAACGGTATAGTTGAGGTATCCGGTCCAGAAAAGATCAAGCTCGTGGACATGTATAAAACGGTCAGAGGGAAAAAGGCTATGGAAATACCACATTTCTTGTTATATCCATTTTTGCCATTTCTCCCCATTTCCAATGAACAATTGAAAATGCTGAAGCTTGATTTCTGCAGACCACAGGATATATGGACAGTATATGGTATAGAACCTGTAAAATATAAAGAATTTTTTATGAATAAATAAGCCGGCCAGCAAATTTTTGGAGGTGCGATACATTATGATAGAGGATGGTATATCAGAGAAAAATTATTTCAAAATTTTTAAACCAGATTTGGACCTTATAAATGAAAACTTTTTCAAAATTTATAAAAATATTATTTATCTGGTAAGTTCTTCTGAAAGCTTTTCCGCCATATTGTACTATGAAGGTGATGATTACAGATATGCGATATCTGCAAATGAAAGCCCCATATACCTTTACTATGAAAACATTGTACCTGGAAAATTTTACGACCTTGTTTCGATTGAAAGATCGTTTGAATTTGAAACATATGGATTTTCAAGGAATTATTACATACCATTCTATCCAAAACATGACATTTTTTCAGATCTGTATTATTTAATGGAGAAAAGAAAATCTAAATTTTTTATGATTAGCGCGAGGAGAAAATTTGTTTTTTCAAAATTGATGGTAAAAAAATTCTCAGATAAAATAAAGGACAGAAATTACAGAAAAAGCATTGAGAGAAAAATGAATTCCGATTTATACCATGTAAAAATAATCTCAGACATTAACATAGATGTTCTATTAAAGGATCCATTTACAGGTCAATCGATAATCAAGAATGGAAAAGAATTGATAATGGATCCATTTGAAATATCATATTTCATGATACCTCCATTGAAAAATAATGAGAGGAGGCGATTTACATGGAAATAGATAAAATATATTCATTTATAGATGATTTTAATTTTGAAGATATAAACGGTCACGGCCTTGTCATCGGAGAAACGGGATATGGAAAAACAAGCTTCCTTAAAATGGTTATAAATAAAAAGGTTAAGGAAAATAAAAGAATAATAGTCCTTGATCCTCACGGGGATATTTCTAGAAATCCTGGCACACATGGAATCTATATCAATCCAAGAAAATTGATTTCAGGTGATAAGGAATTATGTTATAGAATGAACGTGATGTTTGCGATGGATTCAAATGACAAGGAAAAGGTTCAGACTGTGATAGATACACTTAAAATAATATTTTCTAGGGACATAGATTATTCTAATGGAACTTGGGGACCTAGGCTGGATAATATATTTACGATTTTTGGTAATGAGATATATGATGAAAATCCGGAACCTACACTTGAGGATTTATTCTACAAGGTAATTGAAAGAAGAACGGATAACATATTTTTCAAAAACATGAGCAAATATCAATATCAAGAATACATTCAAAGCTTTATTAACAAAATAAATCCAGTAATAAACAATAATACTTTGAAAAATTTCATATCATCCAGAACATCAATGAGATTTGTTTTTTCAAACGAGAATCTCTTCTTTGATTTTGACAAATTGCATTTTGGGGAGAATTCATCCAGGATGATGGCCTCTTCAACGTTGGCAATTTTATTTAATCTGATGAAATTTGGAATCATAAAGGATTCTTTAATTGTAATAGATGAGATTAAAGATTTTTCCCCTTATTTGATACCAAACCTTTTAAGCGAGTCCAGAAAATATGGCATAGAAATATTATTGGCAACACAGTATCTATCTCAGATGGACAAAAATCTTGTTGATTCAATATTGGCAAATTCGGGATATATATCAATATTTAGAATTTCACCTTTTGATGCAAGAATATTTTCGGAAAAAGTTCCATTCAACTTCAAAAAATTCATGACCATGACAACAAATCTTCCCAGATACAAATTCCTGATTTTTAATGGTGAATTGTTCAAAGGGGATACGGTAATAATATCTGATAACGTTGAATTAAAAAATGAATATATGGAAGAATGTATCGATGACAGGAATGATATTTTGATGGCCTCAATAATAATATCTCTTATAGACATTTATGGATATGCCACTGAAGATATGGCATTGAGAGAATTTGAGAATATTTCAAAAGGTGATGGCATTAAAGTTTTAAGGGACCTGTCCATTAAAAACATGATTTTAAATAAAGATGGATTTCTGCATTTAAACAAAAATGGTATAAATCTTTCAGAAAATTACATAAAGAGTTATGCAGAATCCATATATCATGCATATTTAATAAGGAGAACTTCATCATTCTTTATATCAATGGGATATGATGTTAAAACTTCTAGGCCATTCGAGAACGCTCCTGACATTATAGCTGTTAAAGGTAACAACACAATATTTATTGAGGCAGAATATGGAGATTTAAAAAATAGACCCAAATTATTTAAACATCTATCTAATAAGAACGGAGTTGTATTCGCTGTATTGAAAAGCATGTCATGGAAACTTTTCTGCAATTTGATTGAACCATTTGAGAATTATAAAAACAATAAAAATTTAGATGATTATTTGGAAAAGACATGGATACTCTCTGTCCCGATGCCTTCTGAAAGAGGGTTACCGGAAATTTATAATCCATTGAAAAATAATATTGACTATGATTTCAGGAAAAGCAATACATTTAAAATAAATAATATGAAAATTAATGAATTTTTTAATGAAAAATTGGAAAATGAATTGAAAAACAGGAAATTAACCAGATGCGATTATATAAAATTAATCTATAAAATTGAAGATTAAATTTTTATTCCCATTTTATTTTAGAATTTTTATGGAAATTAAATCTTTGATAGCAATTTCACTGGTATCTTTTCTTTTGGTAATCAATATAAATTCATATTTTGTATATTCATCAAATGAAGTAAAAATATTCACATATGGAATAACTAATTATAAAAACTATGAATTTATAAAATATTTACCATATAATACAGATATCGATATTTCTATTTCATTGAAATTGAGGAATTTAAATGAATTGTATGATTATTTGAAAAATGTTGAAAATCCAGAAAGTCCAATATTCCATAAATTTATAAACAAAGAATATTTCTTTAAGAATTTTTCACCTTATAATTCAACTGTTGACCTGATATTAAATTATTTAAAATCCTATGGCATAAATGCTTACGTTGGCCCATATAATATAGGCATATTTGCAAACAATGTCCCTGTTTATAAGGTAGAGGAGGCATTCCACATAAAAATAGGATTATTTAAAACGGATGGATTCAGGAAATATGTATTTATGCCACTTTCAAACGCTTTACTACCGGAAAATTTGGCCATATATGTAGATGGTATTTCCGGGCTATCGGACAACATTGTATTTAAAACAAATATTATGAAAATTTATGGTGCAAATGTTTCAGAAGAGGGAGGAGGAGATTTACAAAAGGCATATCAGGTATACAGCATATTCAATGAATCATATTATGGAAATATGTCAGAAAATCATGTTTTTCCGATAAATTATACTGTTGCCACAGTCCTCTGGGAAGGTATAGATAACGCTGGACAACAGGTTGCTCCTTTCAATCCTTCAGATATTTATAAATATTACAATATGACGGTTCCCGCCTGGGAGATTAAATTGGCAAAGTTGAAAGTTTCTGGATATCCCGTGGACGGTGCCGTTAAACCAGGTCCTAATGCATCAAATGACACAACATCGACCAATTACGAAAATACACTTGATTTAGAAATGGTAACAACAATGGCGCCGGGTGTGAATGCGGTTTGTGTCTATGGACCGGGAAATTCATCAGGCCCATCCGAGACGAATTTTCCAGATGAAGAATATGCCGCTTTATCTAATTTATCAAATTTAATTGCAGTTTCAAATTCCTGGGGAGGATATAATAACAATGGATCAGAAGCACCTATTGACAACGTATCTGCAAACTATGTTTTAATGCTTGAATCCACAGGTACGACATTTTTGGCCTCTGCAGGAGATTTGGCCGATGCTGAAAATCTATCGATGCCTGCTAACTATGCAACAAACTATTCCGGATTTCTTGCGGTGGGAGGTACAACATTGATAATGAATGGACCATCAGGTGTTTTGAACGGTTCAGGAATTCCTGTATTAAATGCTATTAACAATCAGATTGTCTGGTATGATAATTCAAGTTATTTATCGAGTGGCGTAGCCTATGGTACAACCAGCGGTACAAGTAAAATATATCCAATTCCCGGTTGGCAGGATATACAGGCGGTGATAAACAATGGTGGTTCCACTACTGGAAGAAATTATGCTGATGTATCTGCAATTGGAAATAATACCATAATAGTTATAAATAATTCGACCTCATGGATAGCAGGAACATCCGTATCTTCACCTGTAACAGCAGGTATTATAGCTGATATGGTGGCATTTACAAAGCAGAAGTTTGGCTTTATAGATCCTCTTATTTACAGGATAGGCTCTGAGTCAAAATATTTATTATATGCTCCATTCTGGGATGTTGTTCAAACGCCATATGGATATCATAACAATCAAAAATTATATTGGGCAAGACCCGGATGGGATTACGCTTCTGGATGGGGTTCAATTAATGCATATAACTTTTCCTTGGATCTTATGAATATGAGTTTTAAAATCACCATAATTCCGCTGGGACTGCCTCCAAAATATCTTTGGAATTTGAGTGTTGATAATTTAAATTTTTCATTTTACGGAAATGCAACAATTTACCTGATGAGGGGATATAATAAATTGTCCTTTTATTCAAAAGGATACATTGCAAATCCTTCAACTTTATATTTAAACGTTAATAAAAATATAACAATATATATAAATTTTTATTACGATGGAAATTTAAACATTTTTGTACCATATTTATATCCGGATTACAACAATTATTGGAATGATCTAAAAAACTATTCAAAAATAATAAATGGGTTACAATACGAATCCTATAATATAAGCAAAAATGGAACTTTAAATTACCTTGGAGATGATAATGTAACAAATGTTACCAAATATTTAAAAATGGATAGATTTCCAATGATAGTAAATGATTATAATATTACAAGAACCGAATTACTTTTAAATAATGTTACTCTTCAAGATGAATTTATAAATTATGCCGTTAATTTATCTATAAAATACAATTATACTGGATTTTCCATAGATTTTGAAAATCCCTCAAATGCAGATTTCTCGATAAACGATTCTTATAAATTTGTATTATTTATAAACAATTTTTCAATAGCAATGCATGAATACGATAAAAAGTTGATAGTAGCCATAGAACCTGCTTACAATGGAATTCCAAATTCCATGCTATTCTGGTATATTTATCATCCCGTTTTACCACTATATGCAGATTATTACGCTTTAATGGCATATGAATCCAATTATTCCGGGAATTACAGTTTCATGGAAGCATTGAAAAGCACATTAAATTCTACCGGACAATTTCTTAAAAAGCAACAGATAATGGTTATTTTATCTGCAATAAATTATGATACAAACATGCCATTTTCATATTTGGATCTGCAACTTAGAATAAATTATACTTTGAAATGCGGCATTAAAGCATTATCAATATTCTCATTATATAAAACAGGAGGATTGCCTCAGACAAACATATGGAATTATTTATATTATTATGAGACATACAATTTGAGACATTATTTAAAATTTCAAGAGACAGGATTGGAGAAAAATTTGGAGTGGGGGATAAAGATTAACAACTACTATTATAACACTACATCAGATAACATTACACTGTTTTTGATAAGTGGAAATTATTCATATGAAATATTGAAGCCTGATGGTTACAATTCAAATGTTTCAAATGGAAATATATATTTAAATAAAAACATAACAATATATGTTTTATTTTATGAGAATAAATATAAAGTGACATTTATTTCAAATTATAACATAACATGGAATATAAACATTTCAGGGAATAATTATTCTGTAAACGGTATGAAATTCATCATCTACTTACCTAATGGATCCTATAATTATTCTGTATATTCAAATTACTATTATTCCAATCCCGGATATTTTGAGGTAAATGGTAAAAATTTAACGGTTTACATTAATTTTTCAAAATTCATATTTTTGAAAATAATCTTCATAAATTACACTAATTCATTGAAGGCATATTTTACATTAAACAATATTTCTTATGTCATGAATAATTCATGTATGTTTAAATTAAAGAATGGAAATATTTCTTTAAATATTAATAAATACATAGAAATAAATAAATATGAGAGAATTCTGGTAACAAACAATTCTATATATTTAAAAATTCATTCAAATTATACAGTTTACATCAATTTAATAAAGCAATTTTTTATAAATATATCATCAAATCCTAATGATGCCGCAAGATTTACAATAAATTCTGGATTTTATAATTATTCAGAGATATTGAAAATTAACATTATCCCCAATAGATTATACAGGTTTTATTGTTGGATTGGAGAGGGAAACATTTCATATTCCGGAACATTAGAAAATATAACAATCAAGGTATTATCACCAATAAATGAAACAGCTTATTTTAAAAGAATTTATATTTTAAATATGATTAACAACTATAACTTTTCATATTATCTGCTTATAAATTCAACCCTTTATTTCATAAATAATTCATATTATCAGATATATCTGGTGGAAGGAAATTATACAATATATGGTTATAGTTTTAATAAAACTTATAATTTTAACTATTCACTTAAATTATACAATAACTATACATTGGTAATAAATTGGATATTGGAAACTTATAAAGTAAAATTTATAGAAAATGGAATATACGTTCCAATAAATATATCTATAAATAAAGAAATGTTCACGCTTTACAGATCATTGAATGTTTCCTTATCGAACGGAACTTATATTTTAAACATAACTGGACCATATTACATTGAAATTCAAAATTATGAAAATATAATAACAATTAACGGCACGGGTAAAATATTTTATATAAATGTTTCATTAAAAAATTTCACATTCATTTTAAATATACCTCAGTTAAATAATACATATTCTGAAATAATAATTCAGGGCAGAGATGTTTTAGGCAATTATATAAATATTTCAAGATTTTCTAATAATGGTACATTTATAATACACATTCCTGCAGGAAAATATAATTATACCGTTTTAATAAATAAGGAAAAGATATTTTCAAATTCAACCATGATAAATAAAAATTTATCCTTAAATATAAATATTTCAAACAAATCGTTCTATAATATATATCTAATAATTTTTATTATTGTTGGAGTATCTTTAATAATTCTTTCCTATAAAAGGAAAAGGGATAAGTTGAAATGATCAAGAATATTTTTATATTTTTCATTCTCTTTAACAATTGTATGGATCTAAATGATGCCATGAATTCTCTTATTGAAAAAATAAACATTAAAAAGATTGAACTTCCAACAAAGATAAAAAAGATTCATAAAGATTTTAATCAGAATGAAATATCTTTAGAAAATTTTAGAAAAATAAAAGATAAAGATAATCTTAATTTTATATATATAGATGGTGGCCTTGGTGAAATATTAAAAGTAGAAAACATCGCAATGTATATTATAAGAATTGCATATGTCATTTATGAAAATGAGAGATTGGAAAATCAAAAATTTAATTCATTCTTGATTATGGATATTGAGGATGATTATATAAATATAAATTTTGTTCATGATAAAAATGGATTTGACCTAAATAAATTAAATGGAAAGCATAAAATAAAATTAACGGAACCTCTCTTTGAAAGCATGATATTCTCTTACTATTCATCAATATTTATGAGGGAGGCAGAAAAATTATATTCTATATACATAACAAAAAGAAAGATGGAAGAAAATTTGAATCTGGATGGAATTGTTTTAGATGGGTCACTTCAATCTACCGGTATTATGGAAAACAGCATTTTGAATGATATAAACGATTTTGTTTATAGAGAAAATATTTCATTGATAGGATTTTCAAAATCACATTCTTTAAAGGATGAAAATGGGATATCACTCGATGATATTATGAATTATGTTGACAAGGATGGATTTTGTCCCTGCTACATAAGTTTGGGAAATATTAAATCCTCAGATTATGATGCAAATGTATACATGGCAAAGTTCAAAGAACATAATCCAAGATCTTTCAGAATAGATATTTTTAATGAAAAAGATAGAATAGATAAAATCATGGGGACATTTTTAAATTATTCTGAAAATTTGTACATACCCGGATATCCATACACATTAATAACCGTGGATACACTTGCAAGAGTAAGAAAGGATGAATTAATTTTTTTAAGAGATATGATTCATTCAAAAATTATGAGGGAGAAGCCAGAAATAATTTATAAACTAAATATTGAAAACATTCACGATATTTTAAACATTGTGAGGTGAAATTATGGAAAACATCGGGGTGGTATATGATGGAAATACTGAAAATATAAAAATAAGGCTGAAGCCAGATGTAGATTTAAAATTGGGAGAATTGATAGTTGTAGAAGATAGGAAATATAAAATTGTGTACAAAGTGGTTGATATACAATATCAAGGTCTTACTGGAGATCTTGGAAGTGAGATAATCTCAGGCAATGTATTGAATTACGATAATTATGTTGTCGACGATGCAATTTATGGTATGGAGAGAATTTACAAAAAAGTTATTGCAATACCTTTAATAGATATTTCAGGTGATAATCCAAAAAGGGTAAAGGTAATTCCCGGACAGTTTTCTAAAATTAGGAAAATAGATGAAAATGATTTGGAAAAAATGAAATTGACTAAAGGAGATCTATTTTTGGGTTATATAAGAAATGGGGATGAATACATTAAAAATTTCAAAGTTAAAGGGGATCCAAAGTATATTTTAACGCATCATATTTTTATAGTTGCAAGTACAGGAAGAGGAAAAAGTAATGCAACTAAGGTGATGATAAAAAGTCTTTTGGATTCAAATTCAAATATAGGAATATTTACTATAGATCCTCACAATGAATATCATGAAATCTTTAAGAATAATGAAAACGTTTCATATTATAGCAATAGAAAAATAAGGGGCGCGAAAAAAATTGAAATAAATATAAACAAGATTAAACCAGAGGATTTGGAAAATACCGGTTATTTCAACGAAAAACAAATTCAAACTATTGAAAATGCTTATAAAAAAATTAAAAATAATAAAACAAATAAAATTTGGTTGGAATTGATTTTTGATGAAAAATATAACAAAAGCAGGAATTATTCGAGTGAAGCATCGATAAGGAGAAAATTTGAATCTTTATTTAACGCAGACTTATCTGACGGCTTTAAATTGTATAAGGACAATATTTTTATAAAAGATAAAAAAGGAAAAGATTCCATAGATATTATGGAAGAGGAATTGGAAGATGGTAAAGTTGTAATATTGGACTCTTCAAATCTTGATGACATGCAGGCATTGCTTCTTGAGAGTATGGTTGCAAATAGAATATACAACAAGCATTTACATCTTAAAAATAAGATGGAGGATATGAATAACGTTGTATTTGTTTTGGAAGAGGCCAGGGGAGTTTTGTCGAAAAAGGAGGACGGTTATGAAAATATATTCATGAAAATTGCTAGAGAGGGAAGGAAATTTAATATAGGATTAATAGCCATTTCACAGCTAATAAGCCCAATAAGAACGGATATCTTGACAAATATGAATACATTCATAATCATGGGACTTGAAAATTCTGTTGAAATCAATAAGCTCTTTGAAAGCGTTCCCAGTTACTTGGAGATGGAAAAATCCATAATAAGAAGTTTGGGGAAGGGAGAAGCGATAATTTCCTCAATATTCTTTGATTTTCCAATTCCTGTATATTTCCCAAAAATTGAGGAATTTGATAATGAAAGAAAAAGAATTAAAATATTCGGTGGTAAAAATGTTTAAATTTGCACATATATCCGATGTACACCTAGGAGCAATGACTGGAAAGTTGAGAGAGGTAAATATTCAATCTTTTATTGATTCACTCGACATAGCTTTGAACAGAAATGTTGATTTTATAATAATAAGCGGAGATTTGTTTGAAAACACATTACCTGACATATCTTCAATAAGAAAGGGAATAAGTAAAATGAAAGAGATCAAGGATAATGGAATAAATATATATGCAATACCTGGAAGCCATGATTATTCAATAAACAATTCATCAATATTTGATCTACTGGAATCCGCAGGTCTCTTTGAAAACGTGTTTAAGTTTAAATATGAAAACGATAAATTGATATTAAAACCGACCATAGATGAAAAAACGAATGTGGCAATTTATGGTATTTCAGCCAGAAAGCTAGGATTGGAGGAGGATTATTTTAAATATCTCGGAGGATACGATAATTACGATTCATTTAAAATATTCTTATTTCATTCCGCAGTAACCGAAATAGCAGTTGATACAAAATATTTTGGAAAGGATATTCCAGTGAGCCTATTTCCAAAAAACATGAACTATTACGCCGGGGGTCATATTCACAGAAAAATCGTTAAAAATATAGATGGAATGAAATTTTTCTATCCCGGACCAATCTTTGGCGCAGATTTTACAGATCTTGAAAATTACGCAAATGGAGAAGAGAGGGGATTCTTTATCGTTGAATTCGAAGAGGATGTGAAAAATTATGAATTTATAAAAAATGAAAAATATGTACCGTTGTTAATTGATATTGATGTAAATAACAAAGACTCTTTAACGGCATTCAAAGAGATTATGGAGAAAATTGAAGAATATGACGTTAATAATAAAATTGTACTTTTAAAAATAAATGGAGAATTAAATTCTGGAAGAACTACTGATATAAACAAGATGAGAATAAAAGATAAGATATTAAACGCCGGAGCCATTGATGTTCGAATCTCTTTCAACGTCAGTATTAGAAAGGTTGAAAAATATTTTGAAAATGAACTTTCAAGGGAAGAAATACATAAAAAAGTGTTTGGTGAAAACATAAATAAATTAAAATTCAATGAAAATAATTTGGATGGTATAAGCGGTATTTCCTTGGCAATGGATTTAATAAATATACTTTCAATCGAACAGGGTGAAAATGAATCAAACATCGATTATATTAATAAAATCAAAAAAGAAACATTTAAAAGATTGGGGATAAACTATGATGATTGAAAAAATAGAGATTAACAATATAAGAAGTTATAAAAATACTACAATAGAATTTTCAAGGGGTAAAAATCTTTTATTTGGTGATATAGGGGCGGGAAAATCTTCAATATTAATGGCAATTGACTTTGCACTCTTCGGATTTTCAAATATTCAGCCAGATAAACTCTTGAGAGTTGGAGAAAAAAAAGGGAGCGTTAAGTTGTATTTTATCGCTAACAACAAAAAATATTCCATAAAAAGAATAATAAAAAAAGAAAAAGAAAGATTCTCTCAGGATATAACTCTAGATTATGGGGATTATGAAGTGAAATATTCTGCTGAAGAAGCTAAGATGGAAATATTAAAAATTTTGGGTCTTAAAGAATTTGAAGGGCCAAGGGCGAAATCTGTTATTTTTAGATATGCCATCTATATACCGCAGGAGGAGATGAGAAAAATCATTGATGAAAATGGTGAGATAAGATTAAATACAATAAGGAGGGCTACTGGAATAGATAACTATAGAATAATAAAACAAAATGCGGATATGATCATAAAAGAGTTGGAAAACAAAGTAAAGATATTGGAGGCGGAAATTAAAGATATTGATAATTTAAAGATTATAATTGATAATTTAAAAATTGAGTTGGAGAATTTACATGAACAAAAACATGAAATGGAGGAGGAAAATGAAAAGATAAAGAATAAAATTGAAGAATTTGAAAAGGAAATTGAAAATCTGGAAGAAAAATATAATGAAACTTCTGAAAGATTGTTAAAAATGAAGGAAATTAAAAGTTTAATTGATGAGAGTTTGAATCAAAAAAATAGGATTGAAAATGAAATAGATGAATTGAATAGAAAATTAAAAAGCCTGGAAAATAATCTTAAAGACATTAAGAAGCCCGATGATAATTTGTATAAGGAGATAAAGAATAAACTGGAGAATATCGAGATATCAATAGAAAAATATAACAAAAACATCAATGTGATGAGGGAGAAAATAGGTAAAATAAATGAACAGAGTGAGTTTATAGAAAATTTAAAAGATGATTTGAATGAATATGAGAAAATATATAAAAATTTGGAGGAGGAAATAAATGAAATAAAGAGCAGGATCGAGAGAGATCTGAATAGAAAAATAGAAAGTGAAATGGAAATAGATAATGAAATAGAAAAACTGGAAAATGAAATAAAGGAACTAATAAGAGAAAAATCCATACATGAAACAAAAAGGAAAAATTATGAAATTATAATAAAAAATGGATATTGTCCAACATGCGGAAGGACCATAATTGGGGAAGAGGATATATACATTAAAAAAATAGAAATTGAAAATCTTGAAATAGACAAGATAGAAAAATTGATGGAAGATAAAAAGAATAGCATAAATAGGATGAATAACATTAAAAGAGAATTTAAAAGGCTGGAAAATAAGATTAAAGATAAAGATAATATTGAAGAAAAAATAAGGGATATAAGGGATAAAATAAAAAATATTGAAAATAAAAGAAACATTTTGAAGGGTGAAACAGAGGGTTATCAGAATTTAATGGATGAATTGGATAATTTCAATAAAGAGAGGGAAAAACTAAAGATTAAAAAAGAGGAAATGGAAAATTTAATGGAGAAATATAATAAAAATATAGAAATAAAAAATGAGATTGAAAAATATAAATCTATTTTAGATGAAAAATATAGGTACATTGATGAATTAAATGAAAAAATAGAGAAGATGAAAAACGGGATCATTGGCTATGAAAACTTGACAAAGGAAAATGAAGATATTAAAAATAAAATAATCTCTTTAAAAAAAGAATTAAAAGGTTGGAAGGATGAATATAATAAAAACGTGATGGAAATTGGTAAAATAAGAGGAATAATTGAATCAAAAAATAGGGAATTGAATAATAGAATCGATGAATATAATGAAAAGGTAAAGATAAATGAAAAAATCAATTATTTAAAAAAGGTAAATTATTGGTTTGAAGAATTTTACATTCCATCAATAGAAAATATTGAAGAGATAATAATGGAAAAAATTAGAAGAACCATGAATGAAAGAATACAAAAATATTTTTCAGCACTCATAAGTGATCCAACAAAAAGTATTGAAATAGATGAAAATTTTTCTCCTAACATTATGCAGGATACTTACGATATAGATGTATCATCCTTAAGTGGGGGAGAAAGATCTTCGATTTCACTCGCGTATAGACTTGCCTTAAACGACATTTTAAGGGAATCCATAAATTCATTGAAGGATGGATTGATCATTCTGGATGAACCGACAGAAGGGTTCAGCAGAGATCAGATAAACAAATTTTCCGATATTTTAGATAGTATGGGTTTGAATCAAATCATTATAGTAACACATGAGAGGGAGCTAGAATCTATTGCAGACAAAATTATTAGAGTTGAAAAGGAAAATAATGAAAGCAGAGTGGTTTAATAATAAATATTTACGAATTTTATTTTTCTATATATGAATACTGTGAATATGGTCATCAATAAAGAAAGAATGGATAAAATGAATAAGGAATAGATATCATCTGAATTTAAGATATTGTAGAATAAATCCCTGACACTGTTTGATACATATGTCAGAGGATTTGTATAAGATATATAAATCAAAATCTTTGGTAAATTTCCGGAGATTGGGTAGAATACTGATGAGGCGAATGTTAATATCATATATAAAATATTACTGACGAGGTTCATAAATTGATTTGATTTTACTATAATTCCAATTGTGAGATTCAACATTCCAAAAAACAGTGTTCCAAGAAATAAGAATATTATGATAAAGAGGAAATCCAGAGGAGTCAATATGATATTAATGAATGGATATGCAAAGATTAACATAATCAAAGATGAAAGTATAGAAACGAAGGTCATTGCAATAACAATACCGATCAAATAATCACTCCTTCTATATGGCATTGAAAATATTTGCTCCAGCATGCCAGTTCTTTTGTCCATCCAGAGCGACCATCCAGCCACATTTCCTCCAGTTAAAACCTGAATAGACATGATGCCGGGGGTCAAAAACGTGATGTATGTTGTCTTTATATTATGATATTCAAATTTACCTATGAATGATCCCATCATTATTGCCATTATAATTAAATATAAAATTGGCATTATTAATAGAAATCCCAATGTATTAACGTCAGTTACGGCTCTCAGAATTCTATATGCTATCCTGATTGATCTTATCATTTTTATCACCAAATATATCCAGATAGATATCCTCCAGTGTAACGTCTTGAATGTTTAGCCATGATAATTCATTACCCTCCTTTAAAAGTGAATTAACTATATTCATGAACTTTGTTGGGTCATTTGTTATAATTTCATAAAATCCATTATTACCCATTGATGTTTTAACATTTTCAACAAAATCGAATCCTTTTAAATAATTTAATATATTTTCATTTTCCTTTGAAAATAGTATTTCTACCTTTCTTCTATTTTTATACTTTGCTTTCAACAATTCCTTCCTTTCATTTATTACGATTTTACCCCTGTTTATAATTGATATCCTATCACATAAATATTCTGCATCCTCCAACTGATGCGTCGTGAAAAATATAGTTTTTCCTGATTTTTTCAATTCCAGAAAATAATCCAGTACCTTTTTTCTTATTACGGGATCGAGGCCTGTTGTAGGCTCATCAACAAATAAAATTTCAAAATCGTGTATCAATTCCCTTGCAATTTGCAACTTTCTTCTGTTACCTAAGGATAATTCAGAAGCTGGCATTTTCCTGTATTCTTCCAAACCAAACTTTTCAATTAATTCTTCAACTTTATCCCTTATTTCATTTCTTTTTTTATTCCACAAAAAACCATATAAGTATAAATTCTGTTCTACATTCAGGGATAATTCTAAACTTGAGGATTGAAGGATTACGCCAATTTTGGATTTTATCTTTAGTGGTTCTTTCAATATGTCCAATGAAAATATTCTAACTTTTCCAGATGTTGGCCTTAATACTGTTGTCAATGTTCTTATAGTAGTTGTTTTTCCTGCACCATTTGGACCTAAGAAACCAAATATTTCCCCCTTGAATACCTTGAATGATATTCCACTCACGGCATAATTTTTTCCATCATATGATACGTAGAGATCATCAACATCAATCACCGAATCTTCCATACTATCTCGGCTCCTTTCCTTACTATGTTTATGATAATTATTAACATCAAGAATAAAATGATTGAGGAATAATCCACATATATTTTATATCCTGAAAAATCAATTGTGAAGTAACTATTTAGGTATATGTAAAAATAATATATAAATAGAAAAATAGAATATAAAATAAAGAAGTATAACTTGATTGATTTGAAATTAAGATATAAAAAATAAAAAGTTGATATGAGAATTCCAATTATTACAAGGAATGAGTAATTTATGTAAAATGATAACATTGGAATGTTTTTGGTGAATAAAAATAAAAATGGTATTATTACGGAATATAGGAAAAATGATATTATAGGCATTATGAACTTCATATACCATACCTCTCTATGTTCAGTACAATTCCATTTATATCTATGCTAATAAATAAATTAATATTTTTATTATTTATATTTAAAAATTCATATTCTGGTATTGAAAAATTTAAATATATTAAATTAAAATTATTCATTATGGAGGAAGTATTGTAATATGATAGAGTTTTGTTCTGATAAATCAATTCTGAGTATACGGTAAAATTATATTTAAAATTATAATAAAAAGTTAATTCTATAGGGATAGAAATATATACTGTGTTATTTTTTAAATATTTTGTGTAGTTCAAAATATTATATTTCATTATTTCATGAAAAATAAATTGTTTTGTGAAATTCACCTTGAAATATATTAAATATCCATAAACCCCTTTAATTTCTAAATTTATCAAAAATTGACTTCCATTTAAAATTAAATTTTTGATAAAATTGTAATGGTATCTGGATATGTATAGAGAGATATTTTCAAATGATTCACCAATAATCCTATTTATTTTTGAATAATTTTCTAAAATCAAGGAATTATTTTGGAATATTTTATAATGTATTGTTACATTTTCTATTGGATATATACCCTTGTTTATAATTTTGAATGTTTGATTCATGAATATGCCATGAAAAACAGAAATTGACATATTTCCTACGGGATAAACGTTCAGTTCGGAGATTGATATTGAGTATACCAATGAAAATAAGAATATCAAATAAAAAATTAAAAGAAAAACATATATTGAGAAAATAATTTTTATAATTTTTTTATGGTCCAACATGCATCATTTCAAAATATTGATCGTAGTCTTCAAATCTGAGTATAATTTCCCTTTCGGCTTGAAGTAAGTAGTAATGGGACATTTCTACAGATGAAAGATATTTCATCAGGTATGACTTTTCGTCGTCGAATTTTGATGATATTTGTTCATAAAATTTACTGGCTGCAATTTCCGCATCCATGGCCTGACTTAATAGCTTGGAGATTGGATCATTTTCCTTAACATTTATCCTTGGTAATGGAACCTCTGTGGAATCAGGAATTTTAATTGGTTCGTTCGAATATTTTATTTTCAGGAGATTTTCAATCATTGCTCTATGCTTTTCTTCTTCCTTTGCCAGAAATTCAAACTTTTCTTTCAATAATGCATTCTTAGTTTTTTCAGCATAATTTTTATAAATATCCCTGGAATCGATCTCAGATCTTAATGCCATTTCTAACAACCTTTTTAATTCATCCATGTTATTGTATATCATAATACTGTTAATTAAATGTTTTTGAATTCGAAAATATAAATATTATCAAAAGAATATTCAAGTGTAAAGTTATTATCATAAAAGAATCTATAATAGAATAGATTCTTATTTTCCACCACTATATATTTAATATTATATTCTTTGCACAGGTCATCACCATATATTATTTTATTATTTATTAATGGAATTGATATATTATTTTTATTGGACAATAATATAAAATTGTTGTCTATCGTATAATTTTCAAATATTTTAAATTCAAAGAATTTATTATATTTATCATAAATCAAAACAGTTTTATTCATAAATTGAATTTTAGAATAATTCATAATCTCGATATAATTATATTTTGAATTTGTTGAAAAATTGATATATCTTTCATTTGATTTTAAATGGTATGTTTCATAATTAAATGAAAGGATCTGGTAAAAATCATTTGTTTTGCTGTCGTACCTGAATATATAAAAATTACTTATATTATTAATAAATAAATAATTTGATATTCCATTTGATTGATTGTAATAGAAAATTTCAGAATATGAGATGATCTTACCTATTAAACTATTATATACCTGATTTTTAAATATCAGAAATTGTAGATTTGATGATGCATAAAACATCTCTCTTTCAGCAAAAAATTCTAATGACCATCCATTTTGGACATTGACATTTAAAAAGCATTCATTTTTTAATGTATTTTCTTTAATGTAATTGCCAACTATATAATATTTCTCAAATCCAGTTTTATTCATCAATGAAATTGAAAAATTTGAATAGGATATTATCAAAAATATTAAAATTAAAATTATCAAAATCTTTTTGAATCTCTGAATTTCAATATAATCGATATCTATTATAAAAACCAAAGATATTATTAGAAAATAAAATATTCTTGGATAATCGTAATATGGTGTTATAAAAAAGTATGCGGAAAAAGAAATAATGGAAAAAATAGATTTCATTATGTTATCCTTTTTAAAAAATAATATATATAATAAAATTAAAAAAATAATGTAAAGCCACCAAATTGGCGGTATGCTTATAAAAATAGGATTATTTATATATGTTGGTATAACTAATTGACTACCTTTAATAATTAAATAATATGAATAAGAGACTATCAGGATTATTATATAAAATAATAAAAATTTATAATATTTATTATAAATATTAAAAAATAAAATATATAAAATTCCAAACAACGATGAATACGGTTCTAAAAATATAGATAAAGCTATGAAAAACAAAAAGATATAGTTTTTCCTCTCAAGGAAATATAGAGAGAAAAATACCATGGATATGGACAGTATTTGTGCCTGTCCTCCCCAGTTAAATTCACTTAAAAACAATGGTGAAAAGGTTATTAAAGATGCCAATGTAATTGATTCTAAAAATGGTTTTTTACTGAAATACAAATATATTGAAAAAAATAGTATTGAGAATGAAATTGAATTCATTAAAATAGCATAGATATAAGATTGATATGATGAAAAAAAATTAACAGGAATATAAAAAATATCCATCAATGGATATGGATATGCATAAATACTGCTAAAATTATTTAATAATTTTAAGGATCCAATTGCATATTCAAATGGATCATTCCCTGGCAATTTTTTAAAAATAATTTCCAATATCGAAGGAATAAAAATGAATAACGTAATTAAAATTATTATTGTTAATTTATTTATTTTTTCCATTTTCATTCTTGTTACCAATATTTGTGACTTTGAACATTAAATAATTGTAAAATATGATCCAAATTGCCAATATTATAGATACTAACATTTCACCCATCGCCTTTTCAATTTTTAATAAAATTGACATATCTAATAATAAACTTATTGATGAAAGCATAAATGTTGCCTGGGCAAACCTCTTCAGATATTCATTTATTACTATACCTATCAACAACATCCCGATTGGAAATAAAGAGAAAAATATAAATGCAAATATATAATGAAGCCCATATTTCGAACCTTCTGGAAATATAGCAATCATACTCATGGAGAAAGATGAAACAATAAATACGACATGCGCTGAAAAAACAACTTTATGTTTTTTATATTCAATAGCCGTTAATGAAAAATATATAATAAAAATAATACCACCTATAATTAGACCTGTTGAAAATAATAAATATGGTATAAAACCAAACAATTTTGCACCGATATCACTTAAATAATTATTTGTCCAGGAGAATTTTGGTGAAATTAGAGCTGAGATAAGGACTAATAATATTGAAAACAACGCCCCAAAGTTCCCTAACCAATATATACTTTTTCTCATAAAATTATAATCATTATAAAGTATTATTAAATTTTTGCATAATCTATATAATTTGTTTAATGATAATTTATTAAAAAATTTATATTTCTAATATATTATAAAATGTATATGTTTATTAATTCTATAAGATGGAAAATTAAAGAACACAGGGAACTTATTGAATATGGATATGAACATAACATAATTTTAGATTTAATAAATAAAAATTATAGAAATGATTCTTATAAAAATGGTTAGAATATCCAAAAAATTTAGCAATGAATGAGGGCTATATATTTTCAGAAGATACACCCAGTAGAAGTTTGGTCGAAGTATTTGTTAAAAAGATTTATTATGTTGATGGTTTTCTTCCTAAAAGTAATGATGTGATCTTAGATGTAGGGGCATCTTAAAACGATACATCTGTCTGGTATTCTAAAAAGTTTAATGCAAAGGTCTATGCATTCGAACCATTGGAAGATATTTATAAAATTCTATTGAAAAATATAGAATTAAATAAATTGGATATAAAAGCATATAACATTGCTATTGGAAACGTAAAAACAATATCGGCAAATAGAAACAAAGATATGTTAACAGCAGGAAATGGAAAAACGATAGAGACAAGAACATTGGATTCATTCAATTTTGATAAAGTAGATCTTATAAAAATTGATGTTGAGGGACTCGAATTATCTGTCCTGGATGGGGCAAGAGAAACCATGGAAAGTTCCATCCCAAAATAATATTGGAAACACATACAAAAGAATTATACAAAAAATCAATAGAGTTTCTAAAAGATTTTAATTATAATTTAAAATTTAATAAAAAAATTGAGGGAAACGATTATTTCAAAGATGTTAATCTATTATTTTTATCAATAGAATAAATTTTATAGCCAACCAATCTTTTTATAAAAATTTTCATATTCCTTTTTTGCTCTTTCTGGTCTATAATATTCTTTTAATTCGCCGTAATCTATCTTCATGTCATAATATTTGTATATCATTTCAACCCATTCATTTGGATCATCCTTATCGTATTTTACAAAAATTCCTTTATCTCTGAGCACCTCTCTGGATATCGGAATATCAAATGATATAACAGGCAAATCAGAAAAATGCCTCAATAAACGGTATTTCAAACCGGAAGTGGAACAGGAATTAATATGAAAATAAATGATTTGATTGTAAAATATGCCAAAAAATATTACAATTTTGAATTAAACCCAAACGATGATGTGAATAAATCACAATCTTCAAATGATGTTATACCTTCAATATTAAGAATAACTTTATATCTGGAAAAGGCAAGATTGCTAAAAAATATTCAAAATTTAATTGAAAATTTAGAAAAATATTCTAAGAAATATAAACATTATTTAAAAGCGGGAAGGACGCATTTGAGAGATGCCTTACCGGTAACATTTGGATTAGAACTTTTTTCATATCATATAAAATTAGATGAAGATTATAAAAATATAATATATTCCTTTGAGAATTTAAAAGAATTGCCCGTGGGAGGAACTGCTGTGGGAACAGGAATTCTATCCCATGAAAATTTTAAGAATCTGTTTATAAAAAATTTGAATTCATTTTACAATTCAGATTTCGTTGAGATGAAAGATCCAGGAAAAAAGATGAAATTTATTTCAGATATAACGTTTTTATTAAATTCAATTTCAAATTTTTGTTTGGACATTATTAAAATTTCAAACGATTTTAGACTCATGTTTTCAGGGCCTTTTTCAGGAATGAATGAAATATATTTAAAAAATATGGAAATTGAGGGGAGCAGCATAATGCCTGGAAAAATAAATCCTGTGAATCTTGAATCGATAATATTGGGATGCACATTTGCAAGAAATTTGTCCCGTATTTCTGAGGATTCATCCTTGATAGGAGAATTTGAACTTTCAATGTCATTTCCTTTACAAATGTATATATCGATACAGGCACTGGATATTGCTGCTGAATCTGCAATTAAACTCAGCAAATTTTTGGATTCTTTTGTCCCTAACAGAAAGAGAAGTGAATATATTGCTATTCATAATCCGGAAATTTTCACAATATTAAGAGAAAGATTACCCTATAAAGATGTGAGTAAAATTATAAAAAATATAAACGAAAAGAATATTAATCAAATATTCAAAAAATATGAGATAAATGAAAAGGAAATTAAGAGAAAAATTTTAGATTTAATCGATAAAATCTATTAGATCCAGTTCTTTTAACCTTTCCCTGTCCGGTAGACCTGTTTCAAGATCCCATTTAGCTTCTTTTGCAAATTCTTCAACCATGGTTCTCCAGTCTATTGTGATTCCTTTTAATGGACCTTCATCATGAGGAGGATTTCCTTCAGCCCTCTTGGGAAGTATATTGTCTTTCAAATATACATTTTCTCTGTAATTGAATAATCTCCTGGAATCCAAAATTCTTTCACCTATAATCATTAATTCATTTGCATCGATATCCCAACCTGTTACTGCATTTAAAACTTCAGCAGCAGGTAAAGGGGAAAATGAATCTGCAAAGATGCAAAAGCCAAGGGAATTTATTACCTGTGTTTGAACTTCTGAAATAAAATGATATCTGCCTTTTCCTTTATAAACGTACTTTTCAATATTCACTTTTTCAATTCCAATATCAAAAAATGAAATATATTCAGATCCTTCACTGAATCCTATTCCACCCGCTGTATGCCTGCCTGGTGTAGGATCTGAAACGTATGTCGTTGCTAAGGAGGGTAAATATTTTGGATCGTGAGCCGGCAATTCCTGGCCATGAACGTGAACTGCCATTTCATCCGGCGCATTCAGAAACTTAGATGCATATGCCACACCCTTATTCAAAATTTTGTAAATTCCATCATTTTTAGCCATTTTTTCAATGAATTCAACGATTGAATCGGGATTTCCCCATTCCAATTTTAATCCCAAATCCTTCTCACTAAGTATTCCATTTTCATAACATTCCATTGCAAAACCTATTACTGCACCAAGTGAAATGACATCATATCCATATTCGTTTGCTAATTCAAATGAATATGCTATTGAATCTAAATCAGAATTTAATAGGAGTCCACCCAACATCCCAAGACCTTCGTATTCCAATCTATGTCCCTCTATTAAACCATACCTTGTATTTCTTCTTATAATAGCACCACATGCTACCGGGCATTGTGCACAACCGTAACTCCTTATGTTGTCCTTTATTACCTCATTTCCAGAGATCTTTTTTGCATTTTCCTTTCCAAAATCCCTTATACCAATACCTTTCCAATTCTTTATTGGGGTATCCCCGGACAAATGGGATTTTTCATTTCCACCTGTGGTTCCGTATCTATGCCAATAATCTGCTATTTTATTCTTTTTAGGATTCATTTTTTCCATCATTTTTGATATGTATCTCCTCAATTTTTCTCTATCATATATTTTAACATTTGTATATCCCCTTACGTAAATTGCCTTTAAATTTTTACTTCCCATAATTGCTCCCAATCCACCTCTACCCAATGCCCTTCCACGATCTGTTATAATCGATGAAATGTAACTTATATTTTCTCCCGCTTGACCTATTGTTAATATCTCTCCATCGCCGTGAATTTTTTCCAATTCATTTTCAGTTTTAATTGCATCTAAGCCCCAATATTTTGATGCATCCAATATTTCTATGCTTTTAGATACATATATATAAACAGGGTCCTTCGATTTTCCTGTGATAAAAATACCGTCAAAACCTGCATTCTTTATTTCTGGACCTATATATCCTCCTACGTTTGAATCATTCCAGCCACCTGTCAATGGGGATTTTCCTACGGCCATGAATCTTCCAGCCATTGGAACACCTGTACCGTTTAGTAATCCAGGCAGGAATCCTATATACGATTCCTCAGATAAAGGGTCTATTCCTTTTTTCTGATTCTTTAACAAAAAGTAAACCCCCAGACCATATCCACCTAAAAATTTCCTGTATACATAATCATCTAGATAAATTTCATTTATCTTCTCTCCAGATAAATCGATTAACAATATTTTTCCATTATATCCATACATATTATTAAATATTTTATATTAAGATTATAAAATTTTTTATGCTCTTTAAGATATAATTGGATTAAAAAATTATTTATCTGAAAATTTCAATCATAAAAATATATGATTGTTCTTAAAAATCTTGAAGTTTATTCTCCTTCTTACCTGGGAAAAAAAGACATTTTGATTTCAAATAAGATTGAATCAATAACCCCTGAGGCAATATGTGAAATATCTGGTTTTATGGATTTGGATGAACATATAGCAATTCCAGGATTGATTGATATTCATGTTCATATAGCTGGAGGTGGCGGAGAAGGGGGTTTTGAGTATAGAACTTTCCCATTGTCTCATGAAGAAATTAAAAGGTCTGGAATAACAACCCTGGTTGGTGTTTTAGGAACCGACGGGATTACAAGAAATGTTGAAAATTTATTATCCCATGCAAAATATTTAAAGAGAAACAACATTAATGCATACATTCTTACAGGATCTTACAGAATTCCACCAATTACTTTAACCGGAGATGTTGAAAAGGATATTATTTTCATTGACGAAATTCTGGGTTTGAAAATAGCAATTTCAGATCATAGAGGCTCTTATCCCAGCAGGGATTTACTTTTGGATTATGTAACAAAAGCTAGAAGGGGAGGAATATTATCTGGAAAACCCGGGTATATTAATGTTCATCTGGGAAATGGAAAAGATATGTTTAATCCAATATTGGATATAATAGAAAATACGGATATTCCTGCTGAGCAATTTTTGCCAACCCATGTTGACAGGAATGAATATCTTTTAAAGGAATCATTAAATTTTTTAAGATTGGGCGGATGGATTGACATAACAGCTGAATATGATGATAAGGTTCCTAAAACGATTGAAACATTGAAATTCTTAATAAACAATAATGCTGATCTAAATAAAATAACAATATCAAGCGATGGAAATGGATCGAAGCCATTGTTCGACGAAAATGGAAGATTCCTGAAAATGGATGTAGCGAGTCCAGGAGTTTTGTACGAAATTTTAAGGTACGCATGGAATAATGATAAGGAAATGTTTTTAAAAATATTGAAAATGGTAACAGAGAATCCTGGAAATTATTTGAAAATTAAGAGGGGAAAAATAGATATTGGATATTATGCTGACATTTTAATATTGGATAATCACTTTAATATTAAATACTATATTTCAAATGGGGTGATTTATAAAATATGAGGCCTTATGTGATAATTAATTTTGCGATGAGTTTAGATGGAAGATTGGCAGTTGGAACCGGGGAACAAACGAGGTTATCTTGTGAAGAAGATTTAAAAAGGGTCAACAAGATAAGAAATTCGGTTGATGGTATAATGGTAGGTATAGGGACCATAATCTCTGATGATCCATCATTGACTGTAAAGGAAAAATATATAGAGAATGAAGAAATAAAAAATCCTGTCAGGATTGTCCTTGATTCGCATCTAAGAATACCTGAAAATGCAAAAGTTTTAGATGGAAAATCAAAGACTATTATTTATACTACAACATTGCCTAAAAAAAGATTAAATGCAGAAATTAGGATTTGCGGTGAGGGAATCGTTGATTTGGAATGTGCATTAGAAGATTTGTACAGATTGGGTATTAAAAAATTGATGGTAGAGGGAGGATCCAGGGTTATAGGTTCATTTATTGAAAAGGGGCTTTATGATGAGATAAACATATATGTTGCACCTTTTGTAATAGGAAATGATGCACCTCCAATGGCAACATTGAAGACCGCTATGAAAGAAAGTGAAATGTATAGACTAAACATTGAGAACGTAGAAAGGTTATGTGATGGTATTCTAATAAAAATTAAAAATGATCAGGTTAATAAATAATGAGAGAGCATTATATATAACAGATAGAAAGGAAATTGTAATATCCGATTTACATATAGGAATAGAGAGGGAATTCTTTGAGAATGGAATAATTTTACCTGACAGCACAAAAAATATGCTGGACAGAATATTTAAAATATCTGAAGAAAAAGAAACAGAGAGAATAACGATACTTGGGGATATTAAACATCAGATTGGCATACCAAGAAAATATATAAAAGAAAAAATAAAAGAATTTTTTAAAATTTTGGAAGATCATTTTTATGTCACAGTAGTAAAAGGAAATCACGATGGTAATATTGAGAGCATTATAGATTGTAAAATTTATCCTCCAAAAGGATATTTGGATGGGGATATATATAAAATGCATGGACATACCTGGCCGGATGAATCTTTAAACAATGCAAAATACCTGTTGATGGGACACATTCATCCGGAGATAAATATCATACAATCTTCGGGAAAAGGATATTCACCAGTTTGGTTGATAGGAAGATCAACAAAAAATTTTAGAAAATGCTATCCTAATTTTAATGGAAAGATTATAGTTTTACCGTCATTTAATGTTTACACGGGCATGTCATTGACAAATGACCCACCAGGTCCAATATTTTCAAAATGTTTAAATATAAATAAAATGAAAGTATTTTTATTGGATCATACATATTTAGGTAAATATGAGGAAATTAAAATAGAAAAATAAAAAAATTAGAAATTCATTATAGATTATAAAGGAGGAAAAATTTTGGTCGGGATAAGTCCATATAAGATTTCAAAGGAATTGGAAGAAAAAGCGAAAGAAATGCGAAAAAAGAGGGAGATATTAGAGAAGGAACTGCCGACAATAGAGGAAAAAATTAAAATTTTAGAAAATCAAAAATTGTTAAATGATGAAATAAAAAATTCTTACGAAAATTTAAAAAAGTTATATGATGATAAAAAATTCATAGAGGCATATGATGAATATGTTAAATTAAATGATATTCTTAACAAATCATTAACTATAACAATAGAGGAAAATAGAAAGATTTTGGAAAAATATGTAGAATCTCTAAAACAGCTTGAAATAGACGTTTCCGATTTAATTCCGAAATTACAGAATATTTATTCTACGGAAAATATAAATGAAATAAAAAATGAAATATTAAAAGAATCCATAGATCTTATAAATAAAAGGATTGAAAGTATATTGGAAAAACTGCCACAGAATTTAAGAAATGAATTTTTAGAAAAATTTAGTGATATAATATCAAAATTGAATGATATAAATGAATATTCATTGACAATATTAAACGATATTAAAATGCTTATTTATCAATATATAGCCGATATAATATCAAAAAAGATTGAAAAATTGGCATTTTTACAAAATGTTTATCAAAACATTAAACCAAACATAAGCATATTTACGATTGAACAAAAGAAAATAAATGAATTGATACAAAATAACAAACACATAGAGGCATTGGATGAATTGGATTCATTCAACAATAAAATGGAAGAACAGATTGTTAGAATATTAACAGAGATGGTAAGAAATTTGTCCATGACAATAAAAAATTCTGAAAGGTTTGGAATAGATTCTTCTAAATATGAAGAAAAGTTGCAGGAAATATTTATAAATATTAACAATGGTGAATATATAAATGCAATAAATTCTATAAAAGATTTAACATCAAAAATTTCAATGGAAAAAATAAGCATTATAACACAAAAGCTGAGCGATTTATCTAAAAGGATTTTGGATTTGGTTAAACAGGGTGAAAATGTTAAAGATTTGGTTACAAATTTGAACAGGACAAAGAGCCTCTTAGAAAATAAAGAGATTGACAGTGCCCTTGAACTTTTATTTGATATGGAGAAAAAAACGAAAAATGTATTGGAATTAAAAGAAAAATTAAAGAATCAATTAAATGAAATAAGATCGAACCTTGCATATTTGAAATTTCTTAATGTGGATATTGATGTCAATTACCTAAAAACTATCGATGATAAAATATTATTAGATCCCGAAAATGCGGAGGAACTTTTAGAAAAATTTATATTAAATATTAATGAAAAGGCAATAAATGGAAGAGATTTACTTGTATCAAAAATCAGAAACTTTATAAATTATGTAAAAGAAAATGGAATTGAATTGAATAATTCAATTTCAAAATTAAATGTAGTATCTTCATATAAACCCATGGATTTTGTAAGGAATCTAAGGGATTTAATTGAAACGGTAAAGCAGGAATTTGATCAAAAATTCACAAATTCATTGAATGATATTGAGGACAAGAATGCACTAAATTCGATGATGGAAAATTTTATGAATATCAAAAATGATATTGTACAAAGTATAGAAAAATTGGATTTTGATGGTGCAAAATCAAAGTTTGATGATTTTCTCAACATAAGAAATTCAATAAAAATTCAAAAATTATATGAATATTATGGAAAGGTTAGGAATATACTGGATGCATTAAACAAGTTAAATTTCAATGTTGGTTCATTAATTAAGCTCGTTGATGATATTTACAAATCCAGCGTAGGCGAGGAAATTAAAAAAAGATATATGAATACAATACTGTCAGAATTGAATAAAAAAATTGGGGAGATTGTTTCAACAAGAATTACATACTATGAAAAGTTGATTAATTTGATAAAAGAAAATAACATCAATATTGAATATAATGAATTGGAAAATATTTTGAATGAAATAAAGAAAGAGAATGAAATTACAATTTCAAAAATACAGTTCATTCTGGAAACAGAGGAAATATATATAAATTCATTTGAAAATACGTTCACATACATAACGGCAAAAAATTTGTTCGATAAAAGATTAAAAAATTATATAAAGGATGAAAATATATATAACAATATATTAAACAAATATTCTGGAGATAATTTGATAAATAGTATAGATAAAATATTGGATGAATTTAATGTTATAATCTCATCTCAATCTTTTAGCCATTTGGAGGAAAATATTAAAACATTACAGACAATAATTCAAGAAACAGGCCTATATAGTGAATTGACAGGCGATTTGAAAATAAATAAAGAAAATTTGGATAAACTGGAAGAATTATATAATAAAGTAGAAAGCACACTATTAGAATTCAGGAATTTTGTATTTAACAGGTTGCTTGATGTAAAAATGATGCTAAATAAATACAAAATCAATTATTTATTGAACAATTTGGATCAAAGTATAGATTATTACAGTAAAGGCGAATATCTAAAAGCTTACAATACGTTGCAAAAGATTAAAAGCGATGTGGAAAAAATTGCAATTGAATATGACAATGCAAAAAAAATGCTTAATGATATCTATAATAAAATTTCATTTTTTAGAAACGTCGGTTTAAACCTTCCAAAGACTTATGAATTTATTGAAAATCTTGAAAAAGCTCTTGAAAATGGAGATATTCAGAAATTCAAAGAACTATATAAAACAAATTATTTAACGATTAATGATGAAATTACAAAGGTTGTAAAAGATTTTGTGGATAATGTGGAGAAAAAGATAAATGAGAAAAAGGGTTCAATGAACACAATTGTTGCGGAGGGCCTTATATCATCGGCTAAGAGAACTTTAAGATATGATAATCCATTGGACGCGTTCAAACAGGCATTGGAGGCATTGGAAAACATAAAGGATATAGAAATGCTGAGCAATGTATCTGAAAAACTATTTTTTAGAATGAAAGAGACCATAAAAAGGTTTGAATCTCAACCGCCAAAGGATTTCCTTGCAGGTTTTGAGAGGATTAACCAGCTTTTGAATAGGGGCAAATATACAGCAGCAATCATCGAAATGTCAGACATGCTTGATAAATTTGAGGAGTTGTCTAAGAAGATTAAAATCTTAAAAGATTACATTGAGACATTAAAGGTTAAGATAAATATTGCGACCTCGGTGGGGGCAAAGGTGGATAAGGCAATAAAGATGTATCAGGATTCAAGAAATGCGTTTCAAGCAGGAAAAATTGATGAATCGATTGAAATACTTGAATTTACTATCGATTTAATTAATGCATCAATAGAAAAAATAATTGCAGGTTCACAAATTACTTCAAAGCATATTTATGCAATATCAAAAATTTTCAATTTAAACATTGATGAAGTATATAATAAAATAAATGAAATAACATCAAAAATCATATCATCCCTATTAAAATTGGAGGACATTGAAAATCTTAATTATTTAATAATTGAATTTAAACAGACAAATGGAGATTTAGAGAAGGTTGTAAATGTAAATATATTTAATATTTTTAAAGAGAGGTTGGAGCAGATCAAATTCATATCAAATAACGTTAAGACCTCTCCAGAGGATGTCAATTACCTGTTATATTTATGGAATAAAAGAAATTATCAAATGATAGCGGATATATTTAATTTAATAGAATATAAGCATTATAAAGAATTGACAAAATATTTGATAGATTATGTTAGAGATATTTTCGTATATATATCGACAAATATTTTGTACCATCCAATGCCAGATTACGCCATTTCTGAGACTTTGGAATATAGCGTGAAGGTTGCAATAATTCCACCAGATGAACTGAATTCATTAACATTAAATTATAAAGAAAAGATATTGAATGATATTGTTAAGAAATTAAACGAAAAATTGAACGATATCTCAAAGTTGATTAAGGATTCTGAAAAATTGAAATTATTAAAGGATCTGATCGATAAAAAGGATTTCAAAAATTTTGAGAAGAATATAATAGGCATTGAAATTTCAGTACATCTGATAGATTTAAACAGAGAGATATTTTCAGATAGGATAGATAAAATAATGAAAATGATAAATGAACTGGACAAGAAAAATATAAATGTGTTTGATGAAAAGAAAATATTATTGAACATTGATTTTTCAACCGATTTTTCAACTATAAAAGATCTTTTAGATAATCTTGAGAAAAATATAATGGATAAGAAAAGAGGTCTGGAAAGCAAAATAATTGAAATACCCAAACAGAAAGAAGAATTGGTTAAAAAGCAGGAAGTGAAATCTATACAAACTAAAATGGAAAGTAAACCTGAAATAAAGGAGAAAAAGGTTGAAAATGTAGATCTGGAGAAAGAGAAAAATATTGTTAATTTGATGGATACTCAAAATTATATAGATATAGGGCTAACAATAACTTTAGGGATGTTGGAAGTACCTGTTAAATTGAACATTAAAAATAATAAAATTAATGACATAAATAAATTAAAATTGAATGTATCAGGTTCACTTCAACCGTTTGAAATTTCTATAGATTCTATAAAAGCCAAAGGTGAATATTCTACAACCGTAAAGACAAAAGTTTCACAGGGTAATGTCTTAAAATTAAAAGGAGAATATGAAGAGAAAAACAATAAAGTCAATTTTGAAAAAGAGATAGAATTTAAGCCTTTAATCGATAGGGGATTTAAAATCACAAAATCTACTGGAAATGAAAAATGTCAGATATGCAAAAGGCCTATAGAATCAAATTCAATGGTCTTGGTTTGCAGTAAATGTGGAAATACTTATCACTATGACTGCGCCAAGAAGATTGGAGTTTGTGTTAAATGTAGAAATAAGTTCTATTTTGCACCTACTAAGGATTATAATTTAAATGTGAAAATATGATTGAAATAATAAAGAGGGATTGCCTAGCAAGAATTCTAAATTTTAATGGTGAAGAATATCCAAAATATTTGAAAGAAGATGAATTGCATGAATATGATACAAAAATAAATGAAAGGTTTGATGTAGAAATAAATAATAAAATTTTAGAAAAGGAGAATATCATAATTATTCCAGGTTCTTTTACAAAATTCAAGGACCCAGAAAATTTTGTAAAAACAATAATGGAAATAAGGAAGAAATATAAAGATAAAATTTTGTATCTTCCTGCATCGGTTTACGCTGAAACAATACCTTCAATCCTATATTTAGGTGTTGATATGATAGACGACTTACTTCCAAAATTCATTGGTTCGTGGAACGAAAATTATTCCAAAATGTTTGATTATTATTATAAAATTTCTATAAAGGCTATTAAAGAAAATAGATTGAGGACTTTGGTTGAGAGTATTCCGAACACATTTTCAAAGACCGTTTTAAGATTATTGGATTTTAATTATCATGAAGAATTGGAAAAGTATTATCCCGTTAGTGGTAAATGGTTGAATGCATCTCATTTTGAAAGCTTATTTAGACCAGAGGTGGAAAGGTGGAGGAAAAGGATCATTGAAAGGTACAGAAAACCGGATGGAAGGGATTGTCTGCTATTTTTACCATGCTCTGCAGTTAAACCATATTCAAAATCAAAAAGCCATAGGTATTATAAAAAATTAATAGAATCAACAAATTCATATTTCCATGAGGTAATTTTAACATCACCTCTGGGCATTGTTCCTAGAGAATTGGAAAATACGTTTCCGGCACAGAGTTATGATGTTCCGGTAACTGGAAGATGGTATGAGGATGAAAAATTTATGTTGATAGAAATGGTAAAAAGATATTTGAAAATAAATAAATATAACAAAAAATATGCATTTTTGAATGAAGATCTAGGATTTTTGAAAGATATTTTTGATGATGAGAATATAGAATATTATTTTGGAAATTTGCATTCTGATGAGGCTAAAAATTGGTTTAAAAAAACAGTTGATGGATGCTCTAAAAAACCTTTAATTCAGGAGGATATTAATTCAATATCATCATATCAATTTGGGGTAAAATTTGAAATGTCTGGAAAGAGGGTAAAATTCATTCAAGACGATATATTTATTTTTGATGAAGAAGAATTTTTAAGATTTAACAAAAATATTGGAAAGATATATCCCATGAAATTGGCCTCAGAAACATTATATGAAAATAATATTTATTATATCAAAATAGACTTTGAACCAAAGGGTATAATCTACATTCCGGGAATCATTGAATCTTCAAATGATTTCAGGATTGGAGATATCGTTGCAATTTTAAAAGATAATGATATAATTGGCATTGGTGAGAGTTTAATATCATCAGAAGATATTAAAACATTCAGGAAAGGAAAAGCCGTTGAAGTTAAGAAAAAATTCAATTAAATATTTATAAGAATTTTTATTTTTAAAATACAATGTATAGATACAATCCACCTCATATTGAGATGGTAAAGACGATGAATTTTATTTCTTCAATGATATTCATAGTAATCGGCATATTTTTAATATTTTATGGCTTGATTTACATATTCATATTTATTGGCATTATACCCATACTTATAGGTATAATTGATATTATTTCTGCAATAAAAGTATTAAAAATAAAGGATTTTCTTGCTAAAAAAGAATATGAAAAGTCAAGATCAATGACACTTCAATACCTGGTCCTGGGTTTTATATTCGGTCTAGTTCTGCCTGGAATATTTCTTTTGATTTCCTATTCAAAATATGATGATATCATTAAATACCATAACAATTACATTAAAAACATAAAAAATTATGATTAATATTTATAAATTTTATAATATAAAATAAATTTAAAAACAATTTTATTAATATTGCACATTGAACAATAACATGAACAAAAAATGGTACATAATTTTATCAACTTCTGGAGGATTTTTTCTCTGGGGTGTTATAGCATCCCTGGCCCCCCTGGCCACTTCCTGGTCCATATTCAGCAATAACAAATTTTATTACACAATCGCATTGATAACGGGACCACTTTTTATGTTAATTGGGAATTACATAATGGGATATCTTGCTGATATATATGGAAGAAAAAGAATTTTTATTTTATCAATATCATTATACATATTGGGTTCCCTTATAATTTATATATCAATAAATTTCATAATTTTTGAAATAGGCCTAATATTATCTAATTTTGGAATTGGTGGGGAAGAACCTCCAGCATTGTCTATATTGTCTGAAAATTTCGAACCCTCAGAAAGGAAATATACGTTGACGTTGGTGCCAAACATGTTCAATTTAGGAGGTCTCGTTTTAGCATATTTAACACTTTTACCAATATTTGCAAGTGAAAATGCGCAAAGATTTCCTTTCATTTTAATATCAATATTGGGATCTTTCATCTTGCTTATTGTGAGAATTTATATACCTGAATCTTACCTATGGCTGAAAAGGGTCGGTAAAGAAAAGGATTCTGAAATCGTAAAGAATGAATTAAAAATTGTTGATGATGGAGTTAAAGTAAATCTTCCTCCTAAAAGATTAATTTACATAATTTTGATATTATTAGGTGTTTCGCAATACATGAGCTTTTGGCTTTTAGCAATTACCATAGGTCCTTATTTCTATCCAAACCAGACAGGCATGATAATTTTATATGCAATGCTCGGTGCAACAATCGGAGGATTTATATCTCTTCCTGTAATAAAATTGGGTAAGAAATTGTTTACATTGATTTCATTCTCATTTGGATTTTTGTCAATTTTGATCTTACTTTTCTTTATAAATAATTTTACAGTATTTTTAATGATTTTGATGATAAATATGGTATTTTCAGAATTCGCATGGATATCAAGAACAAACTTGGAACCGGAATTGTTTGAAACCCTAAATAGATCTAGAGGAATTGCAACAGTTAGAATTTTGCCGATAACGATTTACATCATCATGCTTTATGTATCCATATATTTGAATATTCAGGAATTTATTACCATCAACATAGTTCTCTGGTTAATTGGCCTTATGGCGGCATATATCTGGTATATCAGGGGAATTGAAACAATAAATATATCTTTGGACATGTAAAATTTTAAATTATTTTTTCCCTTTATTAATAATTATGAATTATCTAGTAGCATTTGATGGCTCTGCAGGTTCCGTTGCTGCCTCAGAATTCCTTAAAAAAATACTTAAAAAGGATGATAATGTTATAGGATTATTCATTTTTACAAAAACTGACTTTCCCGCAGAATATGAAATGTTTGAAGGAGAAATAACATTCGACACCTTGGAAAATTTGATCTATTATTTAAGGGACCTCTTCAAAGCAATATTCGAGAATTATAATGAAAGGTTTACATACATTATTCCCGAGAGGTTGACAATCGGCTCGGCTATTGTAAAATATGCAAATGAAGAAAATGTCGACGTTATTGTAACTGGAACAAGAAAATTAAAAGGTATAGAAAAATTAATTATGGGTAGCGTTAGCCAGACAATAATTTCTGAGTCTTCAAAACCTGTTTTGGTAGTACCACCTTAATCTATTTTATCAATACCCTCTTCCCTTGAATTTCTATTTTATCGTTCTCTATTAAAGAAATTGCCTCTATTAATGCTTCATGCTCCTTTGGCAATATTCTTTCGGCGAGGGTTTCTGGTGTATCGCTATCCAATATTTCAACACACTTTTGTAATATTATGGGTCCATTATCAACTTCATCTGTAACGAAATGGACGGTGCAACCTGAAAATTTCATCCCCGATTCCAGGACTGCCCTGTGAACATGCTCACCATAAAAACCTTTTCCACCAAAGCATGGCAATAGAGATGGATGTACGTTTATTATTTTCATGGGATATTTATTTATGAAAACGGATGATAATATTCTCAAGTAACCGGCTAAAACCACAAAATCTACATCATATTCATCCAAGATTTTTATTATTTCCTTATCGTATTCTTCATTGCTTTTATTCTTTGGAGATACGTATATGGATTGAATTCCATGTTTTTTTGCCTTTGATAATGCCAACGCGTCCTTTTTGTTTGATATGACTACCGAAACTTTTGATTTTATCAGACCTTTCTCTGATGCCTCTATTATGGATTCCATGTTTGTTCCCCTTCCAGAGACTAAAATACCTATGTTCATGTTTTTATTACCTCCATACTGATTCTGTTTATAATAAATATAAAAGAATATATTTCATTTTGGTAATTTCTAGATCTTTTGAAATATAATTTTAATTTTCTTTACCTCTGAATATTTTATTGAAAAATAAAAATAGTGAATTTTTAATTAATGCTAAAAAGGTGATAATTTGATTTCAATTATAATCTTAATTGAACTGTTAATACTCACATCAATAGTTTCAGGAAACAACATGTCTATTGCAATAGGTCCTCTGGTGGGATCGAATACATTGAAAAAGGATTTTTCAAAATTATTCGGAGCGTTTGGTTTCATTCTGGGACTTTACTTCGGTTCAAAATTCATGAACGTCACATTTAAATCCCTATTTCCTCAATCAAACATGTATATTCTTTTGGGCATCAGTGCTACAATTTTGATATTCATTATTGCTCAGATTGCAAGGGCACCCTTGTCTCTAACAATGGTTTTAACCGGTATTGGCTTTGGATATACATTATCAAAGGGAATTTTTTCAACCTTGGAAATTAAAATAATAATAATGTGGATAATTGCACCTTTAAGCGGATTTTATCTTTCATATATTTTAATGAAATTTTACAATGTGCTAAAGATAAAAAATATATGGAGAGGATTAAAAACAATAAAAATGTTGATAATAATTTTCTCATTTTTTTCTTCATTTACGTTGGGTGAAAATACACTGGGTTTATTATATTCAATAGCAGGATTTTCAACTATGAATTTCATACTTTTTTCAATATCTATAATAATTGGTTCATATTTCCTTAGTGAAAGCGTGCTCAGAAGAATAGGTTTTGAATTCTATCTCATGAGGTATTCAACGGGTCTTATTTCCAGTATTATTTCATCAATATTGGTTGAAATTGCCACCATATTTGGGATTCCACTGTCAAATACTCAAACAATGACACTTGGAATTGTTGGTTCTGGATATGCTTTAAAAACAAAAATATTTAACTTAAAGCCATTGAAAAAAATTTTTGTCGTATGGATAATTTCACCACTGCTCGGAATTTTATTTGGCTTTCTTTTTACCTATATATAGATTTCATGTACTTTTCTTTTTCACCTTCATCTCTGTTTACAAATTTAACGGCATCCCATGCCTTGTCTAACTTAGATAATCCTGAATCTTTTGAAAATGTGAAATGGTTCTCCCTTCTCCATAGTATGTCTTCAATGTGATAAGCCTGTTCATATTCAACATAATATTTGAACCTTTGAATGTCAAAGTCACCTTCATCTATTAATTCAAATTTTGGCCTGTAGTTAAGTTCAATCTCTTTTTTTACTTTAATTGAAAGCTCTTTTTCTATCAAATCCAATATTTTAAATGCAACTGTTCTGTATGTGGTTAATTTTCCACCAACAACGTTGATTATACCATCTTTTTTAATTATTTTATATTCTCTGCTTATTTTACCCAAATCTTCACCTTTCCCAAAAAGTGGCCTAATTCCTGAATATGCATTTATTATATCCTCCCTCTTTAATTTCAAGTATCTTGATACTGACTTTATGAGATAATCTATTTCTTCTTCTGATGGCCTTGGATTTTCCTTATCGCCGTCATATTTTGTTTCTGTTGTCCCAATTATTACCACATCTCCCCTCGGGATTATAAATACCTGCCTTCTATCTATAGAGGACCTTAAGGCCAAGGCAAGATTTGGGGGAAATAAATCCCTTTTGATTATTATATGGTCTCCCTTGCTCAATTTTAACATTGATGAATATTCTTTCATCTCATGAAATTTATTAGACAATATGTTAAAAATATCGTCTACCCAGATTCCGGATGCATTTATTACAATTTTTGACTTTGTATAATGTATCTTGTTGTTTAAAATATCTTTAAATTCAATTGTATAATGATTATTTGAATAATCAATATTTGTAACTTTTGCATAATTTAAGGATAGTGCGCCATTCATCCTGGCATTCATTATGTTGTCTAAAACGAGCCTTGAATCATCAACGATCCCCTCTGCATATATGTAACCACCATTAAAATCCATGTTTGAAAAATATGGAAAATTTTTTATTATCTCCTCTTTTGTATGCCAGGTTGCCTTAATATTCTTAGAAAAATAGGAATATATCTTCATTCCTAGCATAAGTTCTAATCTATTCCATGAATATTTATCCAGAGGAATCAAAAAATCTTCCTTTTCAACTATTCTGCTATTTTTTAAAAGAAAATCCCTTTCCCTTACTGAATCTTTAACCACAGAGAATTGAAGATTTGCCAGATATCTTAAACCTCCATGTATCAATTTTGAAGATCTGCTGCTGGTCCCAATAGAATAATCCCGAGCCTCAAGGAGGCATATTTTTAATTTAGATTTGGACAGTGCGTTAAGGATTCCGGCGCCGGTAATACCACCACCTATTATTAATACATCAACTCCCTTTTCTATTTCTTCAATTATGTCTTCCCTTTTATATAACATCGTTACACCTCATTATACTTTTTATTAATGCCTCTGAATTTTTCTGCAGGATATTTTTCTTCATTCTTTTTCATTTTTTTGATAAATGCTTCTGATAAATCAATATCGTATTTTTGTGAAAACCTTAATATGAAAAAAAGAACATCTGAAAGCTCCTCCTCTATCATCTCCCTCTTGTTTTTTATATTCAATATATTTACAGATTCATCATTATTTAAAAATCTAAAGATTGATAAAAGCTCGGAAGCTTCGGTAACAATACCTATAGATAGATCTTTTGGATTGTGAAATCTATCCCAGTCCCTTTCTTCACAAAATTTTTTTACAATATTTTTTAAATTTTCTATATTTGTTTCGGAGTCCATGTTAAAGAATCTTGATTATGCTTATAATTGTTTTCCTTTTTTATGTTGATATTCTTAAGATGTAGCTTATGATTTTAATGTTGTTATCTTTCCATCAAAAATGAGATACATTTAAAAGTAATGTTTCTTTTAATATCATTTTTGAGGCCTTATATAAACAGTTTAATTTAATAAACTTTGAATCTCCAATATTCACATTGAGCCAAATTTAATATTTGATGTTTATCCCTTTTTAAATTTCTGTAATATTTGTTTTAGATTCATATATAGTGATTTTTAATGATCTGCTGATGAACATAATACATTTTCTTCATATATTTATAGTATTAAATGTATAAAAATAATTACTGTTTTCTTTTGTTCTTTAATTTCTATATAGGGAAAGAATAATATTTCATTTAAAACAAATTTTTTAGAATATTTCGATGTATTTTATTACCTCTATATATTAAAATAGTTTTTATTACCTCATTTATTATGAATATTTTTTACATTATCTATCATTAATTGCGAATTTGTCTATTCAAGCATCATTTATCTTCAAGGATTAATATAGAACAAAGATAAAATGGTGTAAAGATTTATGTACATCATAACAGAATTTGAGTGTTTTATTATTAAATCCTAGTATGAGCAATCCACTTTTTTCTTCTAAAATCTATATAGATTATTCTGTTGTAATGAATCCCAAAAGAATATTAAAAATAGAAAAAGCATTAGAATGGGGGAAGTATAAATCATTGAAAATAGAAAAATAGATTTTTACATGATGTTAGTTCATTATATTGGATGTTTCTAGTAAGATAATAAAAATAAATATTTAAAGAAAAAAATTTCTTATGGTGGTTAAATTATAAAAATAGGTAATGATAGAATAATTATATAAAATGATTCAGTAATTATATACGAATCAAAATCTAGTATTTAAATGAAAAGATATAATGGAATATGATTAATAATAGAATTAATTTTATTTTTTAAATGAAATAATTCGAACATCTTTATATACTTTGGTGAAAAAATCGATGTCCGAAAATTTTTATTTTTATTGAATGGAAAACTTGTTTTATTAATATTATCTATAAATTTATTCATAATAAAATAATATTTTGATGAATAAAAATGAAATTTTAATAAAAAAACTTTAAATATCTAATTTTCCATTTAATTTTGAAAAACGGGGTTCCGAAGTACTAGTGAGTATGGAAGTTTTAACCAATAATCTATATCATCAG